>JAEMRT010000214.1 GCA_016463225.1 Sphingopyxis sp.
GACGCCAGTCCTCTCTCCCCCTCCTCTCCTCGGCCGCTGGGCCGAGCAGGCGCCGCCAGGCGCCCATCATCGCCAGCCCCTTTGGCGGGCGATGGCCCGATCAGATGAGCGGCGTGGGCATGGCCAGCCATTCGGGCTGGTCGTCGGTGATTGGGATGTCCAGGCGTGACGCCTCGGCCTCGGAGAAGATGCTTGCATCGGCGAGCCGCCCGAACCCGGCCTCGCGGTTCCAGAAGCTGAGCCCATGGGTCGCATGACGCGTGACCAGCACATAGCCGTCCGCGCCTTCCTCGATCGCGCGCCCGATCACCCGGTCCAGGAGCGCGCTGCTATGGCCGAAGCTGACGCCCTGCTCGGTAATCGCAACATAGCCACCGCCAAATTGGCCGGGCACGAGGCGATCGCAATCGAGCGAGAATTCGAAACCGAACGGCAGGGCGGATTTGGCGGCGGCGAAGAGAAGGTGTCCGACGGCGTCGATGGCGAACCGCTCCCCGGCAAAGTGCAGGTGGACACGGCCCTCGCTGCGGGGCTCGCATCGGGACAGATCGCAGTCGAACGTCGGATAGGTGGGATCGACAAACAGAGCCGGGAACGTCTCGAACGGATCGGCGCCGCCCGGGGGAAAAGCCGTAGCAAAGGCCGGACCCAGGCCCGAATAGGCCGAAAGGCGCGCCGCCGGCTCGTCCCCGAAATCGCCCAGCAGATCGCTCGCTGCAAAGGCGCAGTCGATGAGCGCGGCCTCGGGGGGCGTGACTTCGATGAGGAAGCTCGCCTTGAGATAGTTGTTCGCCATGATCGTCTCCTTATGGTGAGAAAAGTGCAGGCCCGCTGGCCGCACGCGCAGTGCCGGGCTCGTCGCCCGGCTGAACAAAATGGGAGGAAGACCCTATGCAGGCGTGGATAGCCGCGCTTTCGACCTATTCCGCGACGCGCGAGACGATCCTCCAGCATCGATTTCTCGCCGATGTCGGCGGCGAGCTATGGCGCCGCGGCGAGTTCGATTTTTCGGTCTCGCACAGCGAGGTCGACAATAGCGGCTATGATCTCATCATCGAGGCGCGCGGCATAATGCGGCATGTCCAGCTCAAGGCGATGCATGGACAGGCCAGACGGCGCAGCTTCGACATTCAGACCCGGTTGGGCGCCAAGCCCAATGGCTGCGCCGTGCTGATCCGGCATGATGCGCGCAGCCTCGCGGTCGAGTCCTATCGCTGGTTTGGCGCACCGCCCGGCCAAGGCCTGCCACCGTTAGGGGAGAAGGTCACCCGCCATGCCAAGGGCAATGCGCTCGGCCATAAGGCGGACCGGCCGGCGCTGCGCGAGGTGCCACTCGCGCGCTTTGCGCCCGTCAGCGATATCGCGGCGCTGGTGGTTCTGATGTTTGGGCCCTGGCCCGAGGCGGGTTAGGCCGCGTTCGCGGCCTGGGGCGCGTGCCAGCGCGCGATGATCGCCTGCATCTCGTCGCCATAGCCGAGCGCATCGATATAGAGGGCGCCCGGATGCTGGGCGAGAAAGCCCACGATCGCCGCGATGTCGCGCGCCACGACCGTGTCCAGCGCGAACGGGTCAGCGACCGGGAAGTGGCCCAGCTCGGGTCCGTTCCACCAGGCCATGAGAAAGCGGGCGACCCGCCGCGCCTGCCCGGTATCGGACAGGGCGAGGGGAACGAGCCGGTCGAGCGCGGCCAGCGCGCTGCTGCGGTCGGTGGGAATCGTTGTCATGATGATACTGTCTCATCAAAGCCCGGCCGGGCCAAGGGCTCTTGGGGGAAAGGAGCGCCATCCCCCACGACGAGCGGCCGCACAACGAAGTCGGCCGCATCGAAATAGGCGAGCACGGCGTCGAAGCTTGCCAGGCGTTCGAGCGCCGCGCGGCCGATCACGACATAATCGTCTTCGTCGACCGGGTAGGAGATGGGTTCGCCTGCGCCCGTGAACACCACGCGCTCTGCGCCCCATTGCGAAGGATAGGCGCCCGACCAGCGCGCAAAGGCGATGCCGTGCTCGGCGCACCAGGCTTCGAGGGCCTCGAACCGGCCGTTGGCGACTTCGTGGGCGAAGAGGCTGAGAGCAGTGCCGGGAATATGGTGGTCGGCCTCGAACGGCTCGCCGTCCCATTCGGTCGACAAGGCCTCGGCGGTGATGAGCGCTGTGAGCGCCTCATAGGCGTAGGGTGAGAGGGTGCCGCCGAGCGTGATCGACGCGGAAACGCGGTTTGCCATGGGTGAGCTCCTGAAAAGAAGGTGGTCGGCCTCGCGCGAGATCATGCGCAGAGGGCCGCGAGGCGCGCGCGGGCTTGGGCCGCGCAAGCGGGATAGGCGGCTGCGATATTGGCATGGAGATGCGCGAAGTCCGGGATCGGAAATTGCCCTCCGCTGGTCGGCCGGGTCGTCATGAACGCGCCGATGACGATCTCCTCGAGCCCGGCGCGCCGCTCCAGCACGTCGCCGCCCTGCGCATAGCGGATCGGCGCGGTGAAGCCCGCTTCGATCCAGGTCGTCAGGCCGTTTTCGGCGGCCTCGACATAGGCGGCGACCTCGGCCCGGTCCTGCGCGAAGCGCCAGACCTTGAGACTGAGGGTCAGGTAGCGCCCGAAATCATGGGCGTTGCCGATAGCGACGAGCGCACAGCCCTCGGGCGGAGGACCGAAGCCGGCCTGGATGGCGGCGCGATAGCTCTCCACTTCGAGGCGGTTGCACGCATCGAAGTCGGGCGTGTGGCCGATCTGGGCGCAGTCCTCATTCGCCGGCGCCGCGCCGATATCAAAGATGCTGAACATGAAAATCCTCCAGGGGATAGGAGGGCCTGGCGTCTGACGGCAGACCCGCGCATGGAGCGGACCTAGTCGATCGCGCCGAAGATTTTCGCGGCCTCGGGATGGTCGCCGGCATAGTCGCGTAGGCGGTGGTAGGCCTCGGCGAGATGATCGTCTTCGACCTCGAAGGAGAGGTGCGAAAAGGCGAAGAGCGCGGCGATGATGCCCGCAGCGTCGGCGGAGACGGTGCCCTCATAGCCGTTGCTGTTGCAGCAGATGCGATAGGCCGGTCGTCCGGCGGGGACGAGATAGAGCGGGTGCCCCGCCCGCTCCATGAACTGCCAGTAGCCGCCGCCATAATCGGCCGAGAGCCACTGCAGGAAGGAATAGACCAGCGTCTCGCCCTTGAAGAAATGACGGCGGCCAAAAAGTGCAGGGAGAAATGCGCCGCGCCGCGCGTCGGGTACGAGGGTTGCGGCGTTGCAGGGGGCATCGGCGATAGCGGGGAGAGTGTCTGTCATGGGGAACTCCGACAAAGGGACCGGCCCGGACGCTCCTTTTTGCGGCAGGACCATCATCACCGCTCCCCCTCCCCTTCACAGCGCCGCGCGAGCGGCGGCAGGACGACAGGGCCCGCTTCGCAGGCGTGCGAGGCGAACCCTGTCGGGGACAGAGGCGATGGCGATCAGTCGGCGAAGGCAGGCGGGGCCGAGCTGGCGCCCAGCCCGTCGGGTTCGCTCTGTCCGGCCTGGGAGGCGTCGTCGCCGGGCAGCGGCGGCAGGCCATCATCGGCGGGCATCGCCATTTCGGCAGGGAGTTCGCGGCGGCGCGAGGGGCGCGACCAGACGACATTGTAGGAGCCGTCCTGCTGCTGGAACAGCGAGACGTAGAGCGGCTGGGCGAAGCTCGGATCCTCGATCTTGCCGTTGTAGAAGATGAGGCCGCTCTCGCGCGAGGCGAGCTCGAACAGCGCGCCGACGCGGACCCAGGCGCGCGCAGCCGACAGCGCCATCACTTCGAACTTGGGCGCATTGGGATTGGCCGAGTGGACCGGGCGGAGCGCGATGGTGAGCTCGACGGTCAGGGTGGAGACACGGCCGACGAGGTGGCCGGCGGCGTTCTTGGCGATGGAACCGATGTTCATGGGACTTCTCCTGGGAAAGCGTCCTCGAACCCCTTGTCCGGGACGCCAGTCC
>JAEMRT010000112.1 GCA_016463225.1 Sphingopyxis sp.
GTCCTTGTGGCGCAGCGCGTGAAAGGCGCGGTCGGGCAGCCCGAGCGGCAGCTCGACAAGGTCACCGGCCTTGAGCGCGCGCGCGACGACCAATCGCGACAAGACGGCAACGCCGGCACCCGCCTCGACGGCGGTGCGCACCGCCTCGTTGGAAGGCAGCGTCATCGCTATCGTCAGCTGGGCCGGATCAAACCCGCGCGTTCGCAGCACGTCCTCGAAGGTCGAGCGCGTACCCGATCCCAGCTCACGGACGATCCAGCGTTCAGTGCGCAGCCAGTCCTCGTCGACGCGCCCGGTGTCCTCGCGGCCGACCAGCACCATCGGATCACGCCCGACATGCCAGTGGGCGAGCGCCGGTTCGTCCACCTCGCCCTCGACGAAACCGAGCTCCGCCGCGCCGCTCAGGACCTGCGCTGCCGCACCTTCGGTGTTGTCGATCGCCAGTTCGACCGCGATCTGCGGGTGGCGTTCGTGGAAGGCGGCGAGCTTTGCCGGCAACCAGTAGCTCGCGATCGTCTGGCTGGCGACGATCCGCAATGAACCACGGGCAAGCCCGGCATAGTCCGCCAGCATCGTCTCGGCATGCGCTGCCCGCCCCAGCACCGCGCGCGCTTCCTCCAGAAAGCCGCGGCCTGCTTCGGTCAGCTGGATGCCACGCCCGACGCGGTGAAACAGAGGAACCCCGTAGCGCGCTTCGAGGGCAGCAATCGCGCCGGAGGCAGCGGACTGCGTGACGTTCAGCACCTCCGCTGCCTTGGTGACGTGTTCGCGCTCCGCGACACCGACGAAGATTCTGAGCTGCTCCAGGGTCATGCAGCATATATCGCGTACTTAGATCGATACGACCAACCGTTTGATATGGTCATTCCAATCTGGATATCGGAATGATCGGCAGCCTTTCGTCTGCGATGGTCTCGAAGACTTGGAGCGTTAGGCGGGCCTGCGACGTTTGATCGTCCATGACCGCTCATCACTGGCGGGGTGATCCTTGCGATGCTCGTCCTGTTCGTCGGCGCGCCGCTGGAACGCCACATCCGCGAGCGAGCCCGCCTGACGCCGGCCGAGGCCGCCAGGAAGGATGCCGAGCGCAAGCCCTGATCGCGCTGGCCCGCCCGGTGCCTGTCGGCGCTGAGGAGCAGCAAGGGCGCTATCAGGACACCAGCGCCGCATCGGCCTGCCGCCGGACTTCATCGGCAATCGGATGCAGCTCGGCCGCAGGCCGCTCGCCCACCACACTATAGCCGATCCCGTCGACTGCCCATGTGACCCGGCCCATGGTCCCGCTGGACGTGCTGGTCATGCTCGCAGTCTTGTCGATCTGCATAGGCCTCGTCAGCACCGCGAGTTTCGACGCTTGCGGTCCGTCGTAGAGGAGCAGTGCCGCAGGGCCGTGAGGCGTCGCGACCAGTCGCCCCCCACCATAGCGATAGCCGGCTGTGCTGAGGTCCGGGATGGTGACGCGCTCACCCAAACGGGCGGAGGTCCATCGGATCAGCATGGCGCGCTGATCCGGACCGATCTCCGCCGGTCGTATCCGGTCGGCGGCATAGACACGGAAATTGTCACTCGCCTCGTTGGCCAGCGCCGCGATGCCTGCGCGGGGTTCACCGCTCCACTTCGCGCTCGACCAACCACCGCCAAACCCGACCGCCAGCAGAAGTGACGCGGCGATGGCGAATTGCCATCGCGGCTGACGTTGCCGCCCCCTGATGGCTGCGACGCGCATCGTCGCCGGGATCGGTTCATCCGCGATCGGGGCAAACAGGGATGCAAGGGCTCGCGCCTGCTCCGCCTGTTCCCGCAAACGGGCATGCAGGTCCGGCTGGCCTTCAAGATAGGCGTCGACCAGGCGCTGCCGCTCGGGCGACAGCCTGCCATCGATCCATGCGGCCAGATCGTCCTCGCCGATCGGGCTGGTCATTGCACGCTCCTCAATCGCGGCCGTTCACCCTCCCGGAGGAGGGTCGCCAGTCGGTCGCGCGCCCGGGATATGCGCGACATCACCGTGCCCAGCGGCACGCCGACAACGGCAGCGACCTCCGCATAGGGCAGGCCCTCGACCGATACGAGGAGCAGCACCGTTCGCTGCTCCTCGGGCAACGCATCAAGGGCGCGCAGCAGGTCGCGGTGGTGTAGGCCTGTTTCCTGATCGGCCGGACGGCCGAGCGTGGCGTCGTCCACGAGGTGGAGCGGAACCGCTGTGCCTCGCCGGCTATGCTGCCGCTGATGGTCGACCAACAGATTGTGCAGGATCGTATAGACCCATGGGCGCACCTCCGCCCCGCGTCGTTGTCGCCAGCGCCCGACCGCGCGCTCGAGACAATCCTGCACCACGTCATCTGCCATTGCCCGATCGCGCAACCACGACCGGGCATAGCGGCGCAGACCGGGGATCAGGGGCTCGATCGCGGCGGCAAGCGGGTCCATGTCAGTCGCGCTGTACCTGCACGATGCGTCCCGGCGCGCCGTTCACCACCTCAGCGACCGCCAGAAAACGGCGGGGCGTCGCGGTGCTGCCTTGAACGATCTGCCGGATCGGACCCGACGCGTTGACGATCGCCGCACCCGCCGGGTTGCTCATGAAGTTGGCAAGCGGCTCTACAGCGCCGCTACCATCCGCGTTGGCGGTCAGCACGAGCATGTAGGGCTTCTTGGGCTGCAAACCGGTAACGGCACTCTGCACGACCTGAATGATGCCTTGGTCGAAGAGGGTGATGCTGCTTGCCGCACCCTTGCCGCCGATCGGCCCCATAGTCAGATGCAACGCCTTGCCGGCCGTGCCGAGCGGCTGGAGATTGTCGGTGCCGGGGCCTGTCGGAACAGCGTTCGGCACATAGGCGATCGCCTGCGGTGCCTGTCCGACCGGCACGGTAGCGACGACCGTGTTGCCAGCGGTGTCGATCGCGGCCAGCTCATCGGCATTCTCCAGCCCGACATAGATGCGCCGACCGTCGCCGGACGGCCAGACACCGTGCGGCATCTTGCCGACTGGAATGGTTGCCACCAGCGTGAAGTCGGACGTGCGGAACACCTTCACCGCATTCTCCCCGCCGACCGTCACATAGGCGAACTGCCCCTTGGCCGTGCGGGCGAAGTTGACGTGATTGGTGATCGGCCCGGTATCCAGCACCTTGAGGATTGTGAAGGGTGGCCTGGCATCGAATGCGACCGTCTTGCCGATGTCCTTTAGCGTAAACCACGCCTGCTTGCCGTCCGGCGTCGCGGCGATGTTGGGGCAGAATGGGCTCGGCTGCGCCACCTGTCCGACCTGTGCGTGGGTTGCGACATCGAACACGGCCAGCACCGGATTGAACGAGGAACAGACATAGCCGTATCGCCCATCGGGCGAGAAGATCGTCATACCCGGACCACCGGGCGTCTTGATGCGGCCGGTTTCCTTGTACGTCGCGGGATCGAGCACGGCGATATAGTCCTCGCCGCGAACGGTGACCCAGACCTCCTTTCCGTCCGGCGTGAAGAACGCCTCGTGCGGACTGCGCCCGACATAGGTCGTGTGTTTGACCGTGTTGGTGGCGGTGTCGATCCACGACACGGCATTCGATCCGATCGACACGACCGCCAAGGTCTTCCCGTCCGGCGAGAAGCCCAGGCCGTGGACCAGCACTTGTCCCTTGTAGAGCGGGGAGAAGTTCATCGGCTGCGGATCGCCGAGCTTGATGACGCCGAGCAGCCGGTTGTCGGCCGGGTCCGTCACCGACACCGTGTTGGAGAATTGTTCGGACGCATAGACGCGGTCGCGGTGGCTGACGGGCATGTCCTTGGCGTTCCACGGCGCCTGCTGCGCCATGGCGAGGCCCGGTGCGGCGCTCATCAGCAAGGCGGCCGAGCGCAGGATGGTCCGGATCATGTCAGTGCTCCATAGGGCTGTGGTGGTCGCCGCCCTGCGTCGGGGCCGGCGTCGAAGGCGGTAGCGGCTGACCGATCGCCAACTTCATAGCGGCAATCTCCTGCTGCTGATCGATGATGATCTCCTGCGCGATGCGCTTGAGCTGCTCGTTATGGCCGTAGCGCAGCTCCGCCACTGCCATATCGATCGCACCCTGATGATGCGGGAGCATCATCGTGACGAAGTCGCGGTCGACGTTGCCGGACGGCTTGACCATCATGCCCGCCATCATCCGGTCCATCGCGGCAGCCACCATGCTGGCGTAACCACCGGCAGGGGCGGCCGCGACTGCGCCTGTGAGCAGGGCCGAAGCAGTCAGACCGAGCATCCAATATCGTCTACGCATAAGCCTCCGGCGCATCAGTCCTGAAAGCATAGACGACGCTCGTCCGGGTTTATTCCATGGGTGAGCCGGTTATCAGCCTTCCCGATTGGGAACCTCCAACGGGACGACCGTGACCGACACAAAAATCCGCTGTATGCCCGCCGGGGCTTTCCCAAAATATGTTCCCGAAATATGAGTCCCGAAATTCGCTGTTTGAGATGGGATAACGGGACTCATGCTGGTTGGTTATGCGCGTGTCTCGACCTCCGACCAGGACCTGACGCTACAAACCGATGCGCTGACCAAGGCTGGCTGTGAAAAGCTGTTCACCGACAAGGTGAGCGGCGCGAAGCTGAACCGTCCCGGTCTGACCGAAGCTCTCAATTTCGTGCGGGCCGGTGACACGCTGGTGATATGGAAGCTCGATCGCCTTGGCCGATCGATCGGGGGCCTGATCGAACTGGCGGCGGACTTGTCCGCTCGGAAGATTGATTTCCGGTCCCTGACGGACGGGTTCGACACGGCAACCCCATCGGGCCGTCTGCTGTTCCATATCCTCGCTTCTGTCGCGGAGATGGAGCGCGAACTGATAAAGGAACGGACGATTGCCGGTTTGGCAGCGGCACGGGCCAAGGGCGGCACGGGCGGAGGCCGCAAGTCGGTCATGACGCCTGACATGCTCGATACCGCCCGCAAGCTGCTCAAGGCTGGCGACAAACCGGCGAAGGTCGCGAAGCTGCTCCAGGTCGGCCGTTCTACCTTCTATCGCCACTTCCCTGCGGCCGAGCGCGAACCCGGCTAACCGGCGTCAGAAGATCGTCGCGTAGTAGGATTGCTCGAACCGGCCACGGCTGATCCGGGCCATGCGCTCGATGCGTTCCGGCACCGGGGGCGGGCGACGGTTCCGGGCCGGTCTTGCGTCGGTGCGGGCTAACAGCACGAGATTGGCAATGGCCGCGCCCAACAGAAACTCTTCTTCGGCACCGCGCAGTCCGCGAAGGTGCAGGCGGGTCAGCCCTCGCTTGCCTTTGGCATCGGCGAACACCCGCTCGACACCCCGGCGCAGCCGCATCGACCGCTTGAATAGCGGCGTCTGCATCTCGCCGCGCACCATCTCACGCACGTCCTCATATTCGCTGTGCGTGACCGACCTGTTGCTGCCTGCGGTGCATTTCCGTTTGAGGTGACAGGCGCGGCAATCGGCAGGACTGGCGCTGTATCGGAGAAAGCCCGCCCGACGATCGGCACCGCGAAAGGGCAGTATCTTCCCAGCGGGGCAGACATAGCGGTCCTGCTCCCGCTCATAGCGGAAGGCTTCGCGGGGGAATTTGCCCTTGGTCTGTTCGGATCGTTCCAGCACCGGGATATGCGGGATGGTGCCGCGATCGGTGACGAACGCCAGGAACGCAGCGCTGCCATAGGCGGTGTCGGCCGCGACACGCTTTGGCCGATAGCCGAACCGATTGTCGGCCCGTGCCAGCATGGTCCGCCCCGCATCGACTTCCGCGGCGAAGCGGGCGGGACTGGCCTCCACGTCGATCGCCACCCCTCCCGGCGTGTCAATCAGGACATTGAAGGCATAGCCGAACCGGCCCCGCGCCGTGCGCGCCGACCATGCCGACGCCGGATCGGTGCGTGACACCTCGGCCGGTTTGCCACGCGGTACGCCATGTTCCTGCGGTGGAGCATTGGCCTGATCCGCCAGCCATTCACAAACCGGGCGGGGAAGCCGGGGCGCGGCCATGTCGGCGTCCCGCATCTTGCGCTGCCAGCTTGCATCGGCCGCGACGAACGATGCATCGATTGCGGCATCCTTGTGGGCGATCAGCCCCGCATCGGCGCAGCGCCGCACCGTCTGCTCGAACAGGATGCGGAAGATGCTAGCATCGCGGAAGCGGCCATGCCGGTTCTTGCTAAACGTCGAGTGGTGCGGCACCGGCGCGTTGAGCGGCAATCGGCAGAACCAGCGATAGGCGAGGTTGAAGCGGACTTCCTCACACAGACGGCGCTCCGACGTGATGCCATAGAGGCGAGCGATCAGCGCCATGCGGACCAGCAATTCAGGCGGGATCGAGGGACGCCCACGGCAACTGTAGTGCGGCGCGAGCGCATCGCGCAGTTCACCCAGGTCGATCAGCCCGTCTATCCTGTGCAGGATATGATCGGCGGGGATCATCGCTCCCAGCGCCCGCCAGCTTGCGCCCTTGCCGCCTCGCTGTTGCTCACCCATCATGGCCGCTGCTCCCGATGTGTCGAAGCAGGGAACCCGTTAGGAACGCGATCGGATCACCCGGCCTTTTTTCAACAGCCCCGACCGGTTTTGACACCTAAGTGGTTGTATATTGGTCAAGCAATTCGATCACGGCACAACTCGCCGCCCCGTCGCCCTCGCAACGGTCGATCGTCGTGGCAAGCAGGCTTTCGAGTTGCGCTAGGTCTGCCATTTTCGCGCGAACCCGCTCCAGGTGGTGGGCCGCGATCTCGCGGACCTCACTGCACGACGCCTGCGCGGGACCGCCAAGTGACAGGATCGCGCGCACCTCGGCCGGGGTGAAGCCGAGTTCACGCGCGCCACGGATGAATCCAAGGACGCGGACGTGGCCGGCCCCATATACTCGCCGGCCCCCGCTCGTGCGGGGTGGGGTCGCCACAATGCCGACGCGCTCGAAATAGCGGATCGTCTCGATGTTCACGCCGGTTCGGCGCGACAACTCGCCGATAGCTAGGCCTTTCTCATCCCTCATAATTCGCTTGCTCCTGTAGCCGCTACAGGAGGCATTAGGGGGTTATTCCGCCGGAGACGACTGATGAATAAAAGGATTTTGCCGCACGAAACCCTGGCCGCTTCCGCATCGCCACGCCGCGCCGACGCGGGGCTATCCGCCCTGGGTGCGCTGGCGAGCTTCGGCGCGGTCCTAGCCGCCGCATCCTGCTGCGTCTTGCCGCTCGCGCTGGCGGCGCTGGGCGTGGGGGCGGGCCTGTCGAGCACCTTCGCCGCGCTGATGCCTCTGCGCTGGGCCCTGACGGCGCTTTCCCTCGTCGGCCTGGCTGCCGGGTGGTGGGCGTATGTGCGGCGTCGGAGGACCTGCGCTGCGGATCGGTCCTGCACCGTGACCCTACCGTCCCGCGCAACTCCGATCATGCTCACGATCGGCACGACCCTGACGCTGACCGCGCTGATATGGGATCGCATTGAAGCGCCGCTTATAAAGGCGCTTTCCTGATGCAGCTCACCTCCACGCTGACCTGTCCCGAGTGCGGCGGTGTCGCGACCGAGACGATGCCCACCAACGCCTGCCAGTTCTTCTATGATTGCCGACATTGCGCGGCGGTGCTGCGGCCCCTGGCCGGCGACTGCTGCGTGTTCTGCTCGTTCGGCGATGTCCCATGCCCTCCGATTCAGGAGGCGAAGGCGAACGGGACCGTGGCGGGCTGCTGCGGGTGAGGGGGTATCGCACCTTTCAATCCGGGATGAGCGCGTAACCCCGGATTTGTAGATTCGCCAAGGTTGTAAGCGCCGAATCATCGATCTCAACGCCCGAAGCCACTTGGTTCGGCATGATCTCATTTCCGACCATGGCCTGACTGCAAACGCGGATTGAAACACCGGCTTTCTGGAGAGCGGCAATCAGCGCAGCGTTCGGGTTGGCCGCTACCTTCATACGCGCCGCATATGGCGCGTTCTGCAGGACGAGCGGGGTCGCGGGACCATGAATGATGACGGCGATGTCACCAGCCGGATGGACCTTGTCCGCGCCTAGCAGGTTCACGAAGCGCGCGACCTTCTCAAGGCTGGGATTCACTTTGTCGGGAGAGCTTGCGGCCTTGGTGACATTGAACAAGACGCGGTAGCGAAGCTTGGGATCGGGCCGCTCGGCAGCACTGGGCACGGCCACGATCCCGCCAAATCCCGGTATTACGGGATAAACCAGATTATCCTGTGCAGCTAGCGAGGTGCCGCCGGTCAGCATCGTTGCCGCGAGCAGAAATGTGGCGAAAGCTCTTTTTGGCAACCTTGCTCTCCTGTTGGACGGTAGGCGCTGCATAAACTCTCCAGAAGTGGGAGCCTACGCCTACGCAACACTGAACTGGCCCATCATTCCATTATCCTCATGTTCAAGGATATGGCAGTGATACATGAAGGGAGCGCTCTTGGCCGGCTGATCAAATCGGATGAGAAGCTCCACCGGTTCCTTGACGAGGACCGTGTCGCGCGGCCCCTGGTCGAGAACATCGGGCTGCCCGCCACCGCGGGTGAGAACATCAAAGTGGACGCCGTGAATATGGATCGGGTGGCGCATCATTTCGCCAGACACCTCCCATATTTCGGTGGAGCCTAGCTTCACCGTCTCATCGATGCGATTCATGTCGAATGGCTTGCCATTGATCGTAAGGCCGCCACCGCCGCTTCCTGAGCCCATCATGCCGCCCATGCCCATGTTGAGGCTCAGACGGCGACGGCGCACCGCCTTGCTGGCGTCGGGCCCAGTTCGTGATGCCAGAAGGGTCGGCACGACGCCGCTGGCACGAGCCTGTCCCAACGGCCGTGGTTCAAACCGCAGCACGGTCGCTGGTGCCGCGGCATCGGTCCTTCGGGCGCCACGCCCCATCATACCCATGCCGCCCATCATCGAGCTGTTGGTATCAGCCGCCGTCACCAGCGAGGCGGACCTACCGTCCGTGAAGTCCACGAGAAGCTCGGCACGTTGGCCCGGCGCCAAGGTTATGGCTTCCAATGCCACTGCGTGTTCGAGCAGCCCCCCTTCGGTTCCGATCCAGTGAAAGCTCCGCCGATCGGAAAACGACAGCTCATAAATCCGCGCGTTCGATGCGTTGACGAGCCGCAGGCGAACCAACCGATTTGGCACCGCCGCCAGCGGATTCACCGCGCCGTTCACAAGGATCGTGTCGCCGCGCCGGCCCTGCATGGCGACCATCATGCCGCCTGGCATGACAAGGCGACCATTTTCGAACTGGCGATCCTGGATGAGCAGGGGCAGATCGTCCACGCCATATTCTGACGGGAGCCCCAGGCCCTGCTCTTCGTCGTCGGTTACCAGCAACGCCCCAGCCAGGCCCGAATAGACTTGCTCGGCCGTCAACCCATGGACGTGTGAGTGATAAAGGAGGGTCGCTGCGGGCTGCCGGATCGGGAGCGTGGGCCGCCAGGTCGCGCCCGGCGCGATGATCTGATGGGGGCCGCCATCCAGCTCTCCGGGGATCAGAAGCCCGTGCCAATGCACAGTCGTGTCCGCGTTGAGCCCGTTGGTCACGACAGCCGCCACGTCGTCGCCACGGCGCACCCTGATCGTCGGTCCGAGATAGCTGCCATTATACCCGAGCGTGTCACTCGGCCGGCCTGGATAAAATGAAGTCGTTCCGGACTGGACCCGTAGCGCGAATGAGCGGCCAGGCCGTGCGTCCAACAGCGGCGGCATCGGAAGCGGGTTTGCACCTCCCCCGCCGAGGCCCGGCGTGGAGCGCGAGCAAGCGGTGGTTGCGAACAATGCCGCTCCGCCAGCCAACAGCGAACGTCGATCGAGCATCTAAATCTGTCCCAGCGTGCAGCGCAGCTCGGAAGCGATACGGACAGCCTGGTCGATCAGCATGGGGTTACCTCGCACTCCGGCGCTTCGAAGGAGCCTCGATGGCTTGGCGAAATAGTAGCTCACGGGGGGAACCTCCTAGCTGGCGCTTGATCGAACACCACTCCATCATATATGCTACATATAAGATGTTTGGAGCAACTGTGCCACCTTCCCTCGTTAAAATGTCTCCGGAGCTTCTGGAGGAAAAGGCCGGCGAAGCGGAAGCGTTCCTCCGTTCGCTTGCGAGCCGGCACCGTCTGATGATCCTGTGCAGCCTGCTCGGCGGGGAGTTGTCGGTAACCGATCTGGGCGAACGCCTCGGACTGACACAGTCGAATTTGTCCCGCCATCTGGCCACGCTGCGCGACGAAGGCCTGGTCGGAACACGGCGGGAGAAAACGACGATATTCTACCGCATCACGTCCGAGCGCGTGCTGCCGATCCTGACGGAACTCTACGCACTCTTTTGCGCCGGTGACGAAGCTGAGAGCAGAGAATCCTGACGATGGAGGGTTTCACCCCATTCTCGGCCATCGTGGGCGGCGCGCTAATCGGCCTCTCGGCTTCCTTCCTGTGGATCGCCAATGGGCGCATCGCTGGAATCAGCGGCATCGTCGGCGGGGTGCTTGCGCCTGTCCGCGGCGAGATGGCCTGGCGCGCAACATTCCTGGTCGGCCTGCTCGCCGCGCCCTTGCTCTACCGGGCGGCGGGCGGCCTGCTACCGGACCTCACGTCGCCGGCCCCAGTCGCCGTCGTGATCGCAGCCGGCCTTCTGGTGGGATTTGGGACTCGGCTCGGGAGTGGTTGCACCAGCGGGCATGGCGTCTGCGGAATAGCGAGGCTCTCGCCCCGCTCGCTCGCCGCGACAGGCGTCTTCCTCATCACAGCGGCCGCGACTGTGTACGTCGCCCGACACGTCATCGGACTCTGAGCAATGAGGAAGCTGCTCATCGCGCTCGCCTCGGGGCTCATTTTCGGCTTCGGCCTGATCGTCTCCGCCATGATAGCCCCCAGCAAGGTTCTGGCGTTTCTTGATGTCGCCGCGCCGTCGTGGGACCCGAGCCTTGCCTTGGTGCTGGCCTCGGCCGTCATGGTTTCAGCGTTGGGATTTGCACTCGGCCGAAGGCGCGATGCTCCGCTTTTCGCACCGGCGTTCAATGGGCCATCGTCCCGGTCCCTGGACAAGAAGCTTCTCTCGGGCGCGGCTTTGTTCGGCGTCGGATGGGGCCTCGTCGGCTACTGCCCTGGTCCGGCCCTGGTCGCCCTGAGCCTCGGAGCGCCGGCGGCGCTGGTGTTCGTCGTGGCGATGCTGGCGGGCATGGGCGTCTTCGCCCTTCAGGAACGTTATCGCGCAGCCAGGCCCGGGGCAAACCCATGACGCCGGTCGACATCCTCACGCTCATATCCGGTGTCGTCGTCGGCTTTACCCTCGGGGTGATCGGCGGCGGCGGCTCGATCCTTGCCCTGCCGTTGCTGCTGTATGTCGTGGGCATGAAGGACCCGCACGTCGCGATCGGCACGAGCGCGCTGGCGGTGGCCGCCAATGCCTTCGCCAACCTGATCCAGCACGCCCGGGCCGGAACCGTGAAGTGGCCCTGCGCCCTCGTCTTCGGGGCATCGGGCGTCATAGGCGCCCTGATCGGCTCCACCCTGGGCAAGATGGTGGCGGGTCAGCATCTCCTGGTGCTGTTCGCAGGCGTGATGATCGTGGTGGGGGTTTCCATGCTGCGCGGCAAATCCGGCGGCGGCGACCCGGGCGTGCGGATCACGCGCCCCATCGCTGTGCGGCTCGTGGCGATCGGCCTTCTCGCCGGCCTCCTGTCAGGGTTCTTCGGCATCGGCGGCGGCTTCCTGATTGTGCCCGGCATCATGCTCGGCAGCGGCATGCCCATCCTCAACGCGGTCGGATCGTCGCTGTTTTCGGTGGGAACGTTCGGATCGGCGACAGCCCTCAACTATGCCCTGTCAGGACTCGTGGATTGGCGCGTGGCCGGCTTCTTCATCGCTGGCGGGGTCGCTGGCGGCGTCGCCGGCATGCAAACCGCCATCCGGCTCGCCGATCATAAGGGCTTGCTCACCCGCATCTTCGCTTTCGTCCTGCTGGCCGTGGCCGCCTACATGCTGTTCCGCAGCCTGGGCGGGATCGGCGGCTAGACACCATTGGAGACCGATCATGATCTTTCGTCAGTTGTTCGAGCCGGAGTCCTCGACCTACACCTACCTCCTCGGTTGCCCGGAGACGCGCAAAGCCGTCCTGATCGATCCTGTCCTCGAAACGATCGAACGCGACCTTGCCGCGCTTCAGGAACTGGATCTCGAACTGGCTTATACGTTGGAGACGCATGTGCATGCGGACCACGTCACATCGGCCTGCTATCTGCGCAGCCTTACCGGCTCCAAGATCGCGTACCCCGCCATGGACGGCCTTCCCTGTGCTGACGTGGGGGTCGCCGAGGACCAGCCTTTGACTGTCGGCGCGCTCAAGCTTCAGCCGCTGTTTACGCCGGGGCACACCGACGCCCACCATACCTACCTGGTTGAGCAGCCCGATGGTCTTCGCGCCTTCACCGGCGACGCCCTGCTAATCGACGGCTGTGGCCGCACCGACTTCCAAAACGGTGACGCCGCCACCCTTTATCACTCCGTCACGCAGAAGATTTTCACGCTGCCGGGCGATGGTCTGATCTACCCGGCTCACGACTACAATCATCGCCACATCACGACAGTGGCGCAGGAGCGTGAACGGAACCCGCGCCTTGCGGGCAAGACCGTTCAGGAATTCGTCGCGATCATGGCCGCTCTCGATCTTCCCTACCCAAAGAAGATCGACGTTGCCGTTCCGGCAAACAAGCTTTGCGGTGATTGCCCGACAGATTTGCCGGAAATGCTGCGCCAGATAGGCGGCAAGTCCGAGCAGGGCTGAGCCATCCGATACAGGTTCATTTACAGGAGAAAGTCGATGCCAACACGCACCTCGAAACAACTGGTTTCCGAAGCGAATGCGATTGTCGAAACTATCGCGCCTGACGATGCAGCCAAACTTGTCGGCAATCCCAAGGTCCAGTTCGTTGACATCCGCGAGCCAGGGGAAGTCGCAAAATCGGGGCTGGTGGCTGGTGCGGTGCATGTCCCGCGTGGCCTTCTGGAATTCCAGGTCGATCCTGAAAGCCCCACCCACAATGCCAAACTCGCCAGTGGATCGCGGTTGGTGCTCTATTGTGGGTCCGGCGCCCGCTCGGCGCTGGCCGCAAAATCACTCAAGGAGATGGGCGTGGAGAATGTCGCCCACGTCCCCGGCGGGTTTGCGGCGCTCAAGGATGCCGGCGCTTCAATCGCACCGGAATAACCCATGGCGCGCTCGAGCGCCGCTTCTCGCAGGCAGGATACAATCCTTGGATAGCCATATCGCATTCGCCAGCCTCGGATTGAGCCCGATAGCCATCTCCATAGGCCCGCTCGACATCCGCTGGTACTCGCTGGCCTATATCGCCGGCATCATTGCCGGGTGGTGGTATCTGCTGCGGCTGCTGGCCCAACCAGCGGCCCCGATGAACCGCGCACAAGCCGACGATCTCGTGTTCTACGCGACGTTGGGCGTTATCCTCGGTGGCCGTCTCGGCTATGTGATCTTTTACGGTCCTGAGATGATCTTCGACCCCCTGCAAATCCTCAAGCTGTGGGACGGCGGCATGTCGTTCCACGGGGGTGCAGCTGGCGTCTCGCTCGCGCTGATCCTGTTCGCGCGACGACACGGCCTCGAATGGCTGCGGGTCCATGATTATGTCGCCTGCACCGTGCCGATCGGCCTGTTCTTCGGCCGCCTCGCTAATTTCGTGAATGGTGAGCTTTGGGGAAAGCCCACCGATGTGCCTTGGGCGATTGTGTTCCCCGGAAGTCGCGATGGCCTCGCGCGTCACCCGAGCCAGCTCTACGAAGCCGGG
This sequence comes from Sphingopyxis sp., assembly GCA_016463225.1. Taxonomy (GTDB): domain Bacteria; phylum Pseudomonadota; class Alphaproteobacteria; order Sphingomonadales; family Sphingomonadaceae; genus Sphingopyxis. Next base: position 13,762 of record JAEMRT010000112.1, read on the forward strand.
CTGGAAGGACTGGTCTTGTTTGCCGTGCTCGCGTGCCTTTTCTGGTTTACCAACGCCCGACGTCGCCCTGGCATGCTCGTCGGCGTGTTCCTTCTTGGCTATGGGCTCGCTCGCTTCATTGTCGAATTCTTCCGGGAGCCGGATGCCCAGCTTGTCGGCTTCACAGCCAGAACAGGGCTTCATATGGGTCAGTGGCTCACCGTGCCGATGATTGCCGCAGGTATCTATTTGATAGTCGCAGCTTGGCGCGCCGGCTCGCGCAACCAGCAGGGCAAATCAGTAAAAAGTGAGCCAGCAATCATGCCAAAATCGAGTTGCAGTGAATAGGAACTAGCGGTCGCTATCCTGCTGCTCCTCAAGGCTAGCACCAACTTTGATTGTGCATCGCACCGTCTCGCGCGTTCGGGCTGCGGCCTTGCTGCACCCTTCGATCGTTTCGCGATTGGCCAACACCATCCTGTCGGCCGCTATGATCGCGCGGAACGCGGTGGGCGAGGCGGCCTGCATCATCCGCTGCCCGCCTTCCCACATTGACAGGTCGAGCGCTCGCGCCGCCATCTTTTCCGGCCATTGCCAGCTCGCCGGCACGGCACGCGCGACGACGCCGGCGAACGCCGCCCAAAGCACCATGCCGAGCACCACTCCGCCGATCGCCGTCCACATCAACCAGCGGTTCTGCTCGTAGCCCCGCCGCGCCGATGCGGTGACGCCCTGAAGCGCCCGAGTTGCATCCTTCAGCTCTGCGGCTGCGGTCGCGATCGTCCGCCGGTCCTCGGCGCGGGCGTCACCGCCTGCCGCTACGATCCGGTCAACAACGTGACGCGGCGTTGCTCCGTCCCTGGCTGCCGTCACCAGCGCGTCGGCGCGCTGCAAGGTGGCGTCGATCTTCTGCACCATGCCCGCCAGCGTCTCGCTATAGGGGGCGTTTGCGGGAGGGGGCGGAATCCTACGCTAAGGATTTGGGCCAGCGA
>JAEMRT010000034.1 GCA_016463225.1 Sphingopyxis sp.
CGCCCGCCCCGTCTGCTCCGACCCCCGCGCCGGTGTCGGCAAAGGAAGAAGCGGTCGATACCGTCCGGTTCCTCGCGTTGCTCGCGATCGCGGTGCTGATTTTCCGCAGTTTTTTCCTGTCGCCGTTCAATATTCCATCGGAATCGATGCAGCCGCGGCTCCTGATCGGCGACTATCTGCTCGTCAACAAAATGGCCTATGGCTATTCGAAGTACAGTCTGCCGTTCAGTGCGCCGCTGATCCCCGGGCGGATTTTCGCGCGCACGCCGGAACGCGGCGACGTCGTCGTGTTCAAGGCGCCGCCGGTCGCCGACAATGATTATATCAAGCGCGTAATCGGCCTGCCCGGCGACAGCGTGCAAGTGAAAGACGGCATCGTCTGGCTCAATGGCAAGCCGCTGAAGCGCGAGGCGATCGCCGATTTTGTCATCCCGGTGAGCCCGAACATGGTCGAAGCATCGCGCGCCACCGGCACTCTGCCCTGTTATTCGATGGAATTCGAAGAGGTCGCTGCCGACGGCCAGCGCCAGTGCCGCTACAAGCAGTTCCGCGAGACGTTGCCGGGCGGCAAGAGCTACAACATCCTCGACATCACCAATATTCCCGAGGACAACACCCCGCTGACCATCGTGCCAGCCGGGCATCTGTTCCTGATGGGTGACAACCGCGATCGCAGCGCCGACAGCCGCTTCCCGGCGATGGAAAATCAGGGCATCGGTCTGGTCCCCGAAGAAAATCTTGTCGGCCATGCGCTGGTCGGCATGTTCTCCACCGACGGATCGGCAAGCTGGCTCAACCCGATCAGCTGGTTCACCGCAGCGCGCTGGAGCCGCATCGGGGACGGTTTTTGACCGATAAGCTGGACACCGGGGCGCTCGCCGACATTCTCGGCAGCACCCCGGACGATCTGGCGCTGTACGATCTGGCGCTGACCCATGGCAGCACCGGGCGCGCCGATTATCAGCGGCTCGAGTTTCTGGGCGACCGCGTCCTCGGCCTCGTCATCGCGTCCGAACTTTACACGCGCTATCCGACCGCCAGCGAAGGCGAGATGTCGTCGCGCCTGCATGTGCTGGCATCGGGGGCGACCTGCGCCGCGATTGCCCAGCGGCTGAACCTTACCGACCTGATCCGTTTTGGCGCGCAAGCGCGGAGCGACGGCGGGCGCTACAGCGACAATATCGCCGCCGATGCGATCGAGGCGCTGATCGGCGCGCTCTATCTCGATCAGGGTGTCGACGCCGCGCGCGCCTTCATTCTCGCGCATTGGGGCGACATGGTCGACGGACAGGCGGTGGCGCCCAAGCACCCCAAGGCGGCATTGCAGGAATGGGCGCTGGCGCGCAAACGCCGCCCGCCCGAATATGAAATCGTCGCACGCGAAGGCCCCGACCACGCCCCGCGTTTCCGCGTCTCGGTGAGCATCGGCAAGCTTGCCCGCGCCGAAGCCGAAGGCACCAGCAAACAGGCGGCCGAAAAGGCCGCGGCGGCGACATTGCTCGCCGAACTCGAAGGAATGAAAACATGACCCACCGCTGCGGATTTGTCGCCGTCGTCGGCGCGCCCAACGCGGGCAAATCGACGATCGTTAACGCGCTCGTCGGGCAGAAGGTCGCGATCGTCAGCCCCAAGGCGCAGACGACGCGCACCCGCCTGATGGGCGTCGCGATGGATGGCGAAACCCAGATCGTGCTGATCGACACCCCGGGCATCTTTGCCCCCACCCGCCGCCTCGACCGCGCAATGGTCGCGGCGGCGTGGAACAGCCTCGACCAGGCCGAGGCGATCCTGGTGATGATCGACGCCGCGGCGAAGCTCGGCGAGCGCGCCGAACGCGTGCTTCAGGGGGTCGAGGGACGGCCCGAAAAGAAGTTCCTCGTGCTCAACAAGGTCGACCTGACCCGGAAAGACAAGCTGCTGACAACCGCGACGACACTCAACGAGCGCGTCAAATTCGACGAAACCTTCTTTGTCTCGGCGAGCACCGGCGATGGCGTTCCCGAACTGAAAGCAACGCTGGCGAAGCTGATGCCCGAGGGTCATTGGCATTTCCCCGAGGACGAGGTCAGCGACGCCCCCGAACGCATGCTCGCCGCCGAAATCACCCGCGAGCAACTTTTCCGCCAGCTTCACGAAGAGCTGCCCTACCAGTCGACCGTCGAGACCGAGAAATTCACAACGCGCAAGGACGGCAGCGCCGAAATCCACCAGCAGATCCTGGTCGCGCGCGACAATCAGCGCGCGATCATCCTCGGCCACAAGGGCGAGCGGATCAAGGAAATCGGCAGCAAGGCCCGCGCCGAGCTCGCCGAACTGATGGGGCGCCCGGTCCACCTGTTTCTGCATGTGAAGGTCAAGGCGAACTGGGACGAAGACCGCAGCGTGTACCGCGACATGGGGCTTGATTGGGTAGATTGAAATGAAGCGTCCGCGCGACCCGCTGAACACACTGGGCGATCGTGTTCGTTCGAGCTGGAAGCCGCTATTGGCCGTCGCACTCTGTCTTGTATTAGCTGCAGTATGGGGTCGGGTGACCGTAACGGGGAATGAGACGTCCATCCTTGGGCGCGTCGTCCGAGTGGAAAAGATAGCGCGAGCCAAAATCTTGCACACGGACGCGATCGTGTCGCTGGATAACGGAAAGCAGGTTCGGATAGATCTCCCAAGTACCACAAACTGCGACACCGGTTCGAAGGTCAACCTGCTGAGAAGGGAAACGGCGGCAGGTGACATCTTCCGCGCCGACACTCCCGCCTGCGTCAACTAAGCCGCCGACAATCATTCGGGGCTGGGTTGCCGTCGAAGCGCGACGTGATCCAGCCGATCGTTTCCTGCGCGCTTTCGCGGGCGCTGTTGCCATGGTCGCCGGACATATCGATCCAGCGGAGACCCGTCCCGCGGCGACAGACCGCCTTGGCGAACTTGCGCGTCACCGATGGCGCGACGATCGTGTCGTTGCGGCTCTGGGCGATCAACAGCGGCCCCGGCACCCGCGCGGCATCGACGCTGTTGGCGCGCGCGAAGCTGCCGAAGGGTTCGATCTTTGCGATATCCTTGTTCTTCGTCGCGCGAACGATGGTCAGGATGCCCAGGATCGTGCCGAGCTTGGGCTTTTTGTCGAGGCTGACGCAATTATTCTGCGCCAGCCGGGTGATGATCCCCTGATTGGTCCGGTTGGCAACGCTGTCCATCGAAAAGCCGTACAGCGTCGACCAGCTATGCAGGGTGAAAGACAGCAGCAGTGCGCGGGCATTCTTGTCGCTGCCCTCGCGCAGATTGGCGGCAAGGTCGGTCGGCGGCGCGGCGGCGGCGGTGGCAATCAGCGTCAGGTCGGGGGCGTAGGATCGAGCGGATGTCGCGGTCCACAGTGCGGCATGCCCGCCCTGTGATTCGCCCCAGACAGCAAAGTCGCTGCCCGCTGCGGCGCCCGAAATCTCACGCGCCGCGCGCACACCGTCGAGCACAGAGTGGGCGGTATCAGGGCCGACGAGGAACGGGTGCATCGTCGGACTGGCAAGGCCGATATAGTCGGGCGCGACGACGACATAACCGCGGCTGACCGCGTCGATCCCGGCGGTGGCGGAGACGAAATTCGGGCTGAGCGAGGGCGCGCATTTTTCGGCCACGCCCCATGCGCCGTGCGTCCATGCGATGACGCGGCGCTGGCGCGGCGGCATCGCCTCGCGCGGCGCGGCGACGATGCCGGTGACGGCAAGCGGCTGGCCATATTGGTTCGTGGTCCAATAGCGGACGCGCCACGCTTGCACCCCGGCTGGCGTATCGACGATCGGTTCGGCCGAGATCAGGCGGCCCGCCTGCTGCGCCGCGGCGGGCAGCGACAACGCTGAGAAGATTGTGAGCAGGACGGCGGCAAGCAGGTGGCGCATGGACGGTCTCCCCGGATGCGCCTTGCTATCACGTTCAAACCAGTGCGTCATCCCGGCGAAGGCCGGGATCCCACCGGTGCATTATGAAGCGAGGGTGAGATCCCGGCCTGCGCCGGGATGACGATATTTGTCGGCGGTCTATTCCGTCGCCGCCGCCTTTTTCGCCGGAGCTTTCTTCTTCGCAGGCGCCTTTTTCGGTGCCGCCTTTTTCGGTGCCGCCTTCTTCTTCCCCTTCGCCGGTCCCTTGGCAGCGCGCGCATCGATCAGCGCGATCGCCTCTTCCAGCGTCAGCGTCGCCGGATCGCTGCTTTTGGGCAAGGTTGCATTGGTCGTGCCGTCGGTGACATAGGGGCCAAAGCGCCCCTCCATCAACTTCATCTCGCCGCCGCTGGTCGGGTGCGGGCCGAAGGTGTTGAGCGGCTCGGCCTTGGTGCGCCCACGCCCGCCACCCGCCGCAGCTTCGGCAATGCGCACGACCGCAGCGTTCATGCCGATGTCAAAGATTTCGGCGGTGCCGGTCAGCTTCGCATATTTGCCGTCGTGGAGAAGGTACGGGCCGTAACGCCCCAGCCCTGCCATGATGACATTGCCGCTTTCGGGGTGCGTCCCGACCTCACGCGGCAGGCTGAGCAGCCGCAGCGCATAATCGAGGTCGAAATCCTCGCCCGGAATATCCTTCGGGATCGACGACCGCTTCGCCTCCTTGCCGTCGCCGAGCTGGATATAGGGACCAAAACGCCCGCTACGCTTGGTGACTTCGAGCCCGCTGTCGGGGTCATTACCCATCGTCTCGGGGCCGGTGTCAGCGCCATCGCTCCCGCCCGGCTGCGCGAATTTGCGCGTATATTTGCAGTCGGGATAGTTGCTGCACGCAATGAACGGCCCAAACTTGCCGCCGCGCAGCGCCAGCTTGCCGGTGCCGCAATTGGGGCAGATGCGCGGATCACTGCCGTCACCCTTGTCGGGGAAGAGATAGGGGCCGAGGAATATGTCGAGTTCCGCGGTAATCTCCGACGGCTTCTGTTCCATCACCTCGCCGGTACGCGGCTTGAAATCGCGCCAGAAGCGTTCGAGCACCGCCTGCCACTGCGCGCGGCCGCCCGACACATCGTCGAGCTCTTCTTCGAGCCCGGCGGTGAAATCATATTGGACATAACGCTCGAAGAAGCGTTCGAGGAACGCTGTCAGCAATCGTCCGCTCTCTTCGGGACTGAAGCGGTTCTTTTCGACCGTCACATATTCGCGGTCCTTCAGCACCTGAAGGATCGAGGCATAGGTCGACGGGCGGCCGATGCCGAGCTCTTCCATCTTCTTGACGAGGCTTGCTTCGGAATAGCGCGGCGGCGGCTGCGTCTCGTGCTTTTCGACTTCAATGCCGGTTTTGGCGGGCGCATCGCCCTTGGCCATCGCGGGGAGCAGGCGCGCATCCTCGTCCTCGCTGTCGTCGCGGCCTTCGTCGTAGAGCGCGAGGAAGCCGGGGAATTTGATCACCTGCCCCGTCGCGCGCAGCATCGTCTTGCCGGTGCCGTCGGTCAGGTCGATGCTGGTGCGTTCGAGCCGTGCGGACGCCATCTGGCTCGCCATCGCACGCTTCCAGATCAGTTCGTACAGCCGCGCGTGATCGCCGCCGCCAACTTTGTCCTTGCTGAAATCGGTCGGACGGATCGCCTCATGCGCTTCCTGCGCATTCTTCGCCTTGGTCTGATATTGCCGCGGCTGGTCGGGAACATAACCGCCGTCGTAGCGCGTTGCGATGGCTTTGCGGGCCGCGCTGATCGCGCTGCCGTCCATCTGGACGCCGTCGGTACGCATGTAGGTGATTGCGCCATCCTCATAGAGGCCCTGCGCGATCCGCATCGTGTGGCTGGCCGAGAAGCCAAGCTTGCGCGCGGCTTCCTGTTGCAGCGTCGAGGTCGTAAATGGCGGCGGCGGGTTGCGCGTCAGCGGCTTGGTTTCGACGACATCGACGGTGAAATGGCCCGCCTTCACATCGGCCTCGGCCGCGCGCGCATCGGCTTCGTTGGTGATCGTCAGCCGCTCGATCTTGTCGCCGCGCCAGCGCGCGAGACGCGCCTTGAACGGCGTCCCCGACATTTCGAACAGCCCGGTGATCGACCAATATTGCTGCGCAACAAAGGCTTCGATCTCGCGCTCGCGTTCGACAATCATGCGCAGCGTCACAGACTGGACACGGCCCGCCGATTTGGCGCCGGGCAGCTTGCGCCACAGCACCGGCGACAGGGTGAAGCCGACCAGATAATCGAGCGCGCGGCGAGCGCGATACGCATCGATCAAATCTTCGTCCAGCGCGCGCGGGTTGGCCATGGCGGTCAGCACCGCGTCCTTGGTGATCGCGTTGAACGTCACCCGGTCGACCGTAGCCGGCAGCGCCTTTTTGCTGCGCAGCAATTCCTGCACATGCCAACTGATCGCCTCACCCTCGCGATCAGGGTCGGTCGCGAGGATCAGGCGATCGGCGCCCTTGGCGGCATCCTGAATTTCCTTCATCCGCTTGGCTTTGTCCGGATACAGCAGCCACTGCATCGCAAAGCCGTCGTCGGGATCGACCGACCCGTCCTTGGGGGGCAGGTCGCGGACATGGCCATAGCTGGCCAGCACCTTGAAATCGCGCCCCAGATATTTCTCGATCGTCTTGGCCTTGGCGGGCGATTCAACAATTACCAACTGCATTAAAAACTATCCCCGTCACCGGCTCTCACATGTACGCGCGAGGGTGGCGGGGATAGCTTGGCTCCGTCAAGCCGGATTTTTCGTCACCCGTTCTGCCATTTGAAGTCGGCGGGCAGGATGCACTTGCCCGCGTCATATTTGCCGACGCTGCGGATGATCTCCTGATCCTCGGGCTCGATGCGTCGGCCGCTGATCTGAGTGTCGATCACGCGGCGGACGAGCGCGTCGAGCTTGGTCACCAGATAGCAATCGATCGCCGGCGGGGCGTGCGGATTGCCGACGCCGCTGTCGTCGGTCAGGAACAGGTAGCGCGACTGGGTTGCCGCCGCCATCGCGCGCATCGCATATTCGGCCTTGTCGGCGACCCCCGATGCGGCGACCGGGGTGACATGGATACGCTTGGCGCGCGCCGCTTCGGCGGCTTGCCAGGTCCGCCCGAACAGCTGATCATGCGGCGGCGCGTCAGCGACGAGCAGCAGCGATTTCACTGCGTCGGGACGCCAGTCCTGCCCGACCGCGCGGATCATCGCCTGATCCATCGCCTCGGGATAGTCACCGCCGCCGTTGGCCTGTTGCTGCGCCAGCGCGCCCTGCACGCGCCCGACATCACGGTCGAAAGCGACAGTACGGGTGACATAGTCATCGCCGAGGTCGCGATAGAAGACAAAACCGATCCGAATGTCGAGGTTGCGATGCTTGGCCGTGATCGAAGAAATGATCGATCGCAGCTCGGACTGGAGGAAGCTGATCTCGTCGCCCATGCTGCCCGTGGTGTCGACGACCAGCATCAGGTCGAGCTTGGTCACTTTCGTGGCCGCCTGATTGGCGGTCAGCCCAACCAGCTGCCCCCCCGCCGCATTGGCGACGAGCACCGGACGCGCGTCGGCAATCGTCCGCCCGGCCTTGCGCGCGGTTACGGTGATCCGTTCGCTCAGCCGGTCGAGGCCCGGGAAGAAGACCGCGCTGCCGTCGGCCTGCGTCGCCATGGTGATGCTGTTGCCGTCGCTGCACGTCACCACGACGTCGGCAAAGGGGATGGGTTGGCCGCTGCGGTCGTTGACCTTGACCGTCACCACCCGCGTCGTGTCGACGCGCGGCAGGCTGCGGACCTCCTGCCCCAGATCGCCGCTGCGGTTCACATAGGCGGCGTAGAGCTCGGGGTTGAGCAAATCGTCATGCTCGCCCGCGGTCAGGATGCCTGACTGGGGTTGCGGCTGCGGCCGCTGATAGGGGCGCGGCGGCGGCATGCGCGAATCCGTGCTCGATCCCGGTACAGGCGGCGCAGAGGCGGGCAGTTCTCTCAACGTATCCGATCCGATGACGGTTACCGGACTGGCCGATTCCAGATCGGGTCTTGAGATTCGCGAGCCCGTGACGGCGATCGCCGCTTCATCCGCTCCGCCGTCATAACTGGGCGATGGCGGCGCCATGGGAGGGGGGGGCGGCGGTGGCGGAGGCGGCATCGGCTCCGACGCCATACTGACCTCGCGGTCGCGCTTGCTGCCACCCTTGGTTTTCGCACTGCCGTTCGATTGCTGCTGCTGCGGCTGAACTTCGGGATCGAGGCGCGGCAAAGGATCGGCGGTGCGGCAGAAGCCCTGCGCTTGTGCTTCCCGGGCGTGGATCGCCGCGACCGGTACCGGCCCGGCGCCCGTCGCCAAAACCGCAAATAAAGTCGCCGATGTCAGAAATTTGCTTTTCATGAACGCTCCCCGGCCCTCGCCGTTACGGTTGATGCGAACCCGCACCTGAACTGCGACCGCTGCCGTGAACCATGGGTGAATTGCGCCGAACCGACTATGCCCGCGATCACATTGTCATCGCGCATTCGCCTGCGCTAAGGAGCGGCGCATGGCATTGCAGTACAGCCCCCAGCAAAAGCATCCCGTCATGGCCCGCGCCGAAGCGCTCGCAGGCGCCGGACGGCCCGAAGAGGCGATGCTCCTCATTCGCCAGCTTGCCGCCCAGGGCCATCCCGATGGTTTGTTCGTTTTCGCGCGCAACCTGTGGGGAGGCGGCGCCCTCGCTTCCGACCCCGTCGCGGCCCGCACGCAGTTCGACCTGGCGGCGAAGGCCGGCCATGGTCCGGCACGGATCGTGAGCACGAACCTGCTGGCCAGTGGTATCGCCGGACCGCGCGACTGGGTCGCGGCGCTTGCCCGGATGTCCGGCGAAGTGACCATCGACCCGCGCCGCAAAGCCCAGATCGACCTGCTCGCAAAAATGGCATTAACCCCCGCGGGCAACCCCGAAACGTGCCGCAAGCCCGAACGGCTGTCCGATGCCCCCGATGTTTTGCGGTTTCCGGGTTTTGCGACGGCGGCCGAGTGCACCTATCTGCTCGAATCCGGCGGCAAGAACTATCGCCCGGCGCAGATCAATGACGGCCGCGGCGGGACGCGGCTTGACCCCATTCGAAACAGCGACGAGTTCACGATCCACTGGCTGATCGAGGATCCGGTGGTGCACGCCATCAACCGCCGGATTGCCGCGGTGGCGGAGAGCGACGCCGATCGCGGCGAAGCGATCCAGTTGCTGCGCTATCGCCCCGGGCAGCAATATCGCTCGCATTATGATTATAATCCGCAGCTCGACAATCAGCGGGTGACGACCGCGCTGATCTACCTCAATCACGACTATAAGGGCGGCGAGACAAATTTCGTCAAAACCCCGTTGAAGTTCAAGGGTCGCAAGGGCGACCTGCTGTTGTTCCGCAACATCTTGCCGGGCGGCGCCGTCGATCCCTTGTCCGAACATTGCGGCATGCCGGTCATCAGCGGGACAAAACATATCGCCTCGCGCTGGATCCGCGCCGAGCGTTTCGTTCCTTGACGATGCCGGTCAGGCGATACTGATCCGCGCACCGGCGTGGCGTTCGATGCGGCCCGCCAGTTCGAGCTCAAGCAGGACCAGTTGCACCGCTGCCGCGGAATGCCCCGACTGCCGCACAATTTCGTCGACCGCGACCGGGGTCGGACCGAGCAGGCCGACGATCGCGCCGCGATCCTGATCGGGCAGCGTGGTTTGCATGGGCGGGTTCAGCGGCGGCATCACCGGCGCAGGTGCTGGTTCACGCACCATCCGCGTATCGATCGGCCCTAATGCTTCCAGCACATCGTCGACCGTCTGGATCAAGGTCGCGCCCTCGCGGATCAGCAGATTGCAGCCCTGCGCGCGCGGGTCGAGCGGTGAGCCCGGCACCGCCATCACCTCACGCCCATAATCGCCCGCACGGCGCGCCGTGATCAGCGACCCCGAGCGCGGCGCCGCCTCGATCACCACCGTGCCATGCGCCAGTCCGGCGATGATGCGGTTGCGCGACGGGAAATGGCGCGCCAGCGGCTCGCTGCCCGGCGGCTGTTCGGCGATCAGCAGCTGGTCGGTGGCAATCTTTTCCTGCAGCGCGGAATTTTCGGGCGGAAAGGCGATGTCGATACCGCTCGCGATCACCCCGACCGTCGATCCGCCGAGCGCGCCGATATGCGCCGCCGTATCGACCCCGCGCGCCAGCCCGCTGACCACCGTGACATCGCGCGCCGCCAGATCGGCGGCCAACTGGCGCGCGAACCGGCACGCGATCGCCGAAGCATTGCGCGCGCCGACGATCGCGACGCACGGGCGCCGCAGCATCGCGGTGTCGCCGCGCACAACGATGACCGGCGGGGCGCCCTCGACCTCACGCAGCAGCGGCGAGTAATCGGCTTCGTCGCTGAAGATATGTCGCGCGCCCAATTCGGAGGCACGCGCGAGCTCACGCTCGGCAACATCGACGGAGGCGATCCGCGCCTTCCCTGCCCCGCCGCGCAGCACCAGATCAGGGAGCGCGTCGAGCGCCGCCTCGCCCGATCCGAACCGCTGCATCAACTGGTGCCAGCTGACCGGGCCGACATGCGGGGTACGGATCAGCCGCAGCCGCGCCAGCCGCTCGGCGTGGGTCATGCAGCGTCCTTCTTGCCACCAATCCGCGGCTCGGTCCCGGCGCGCAGCCGCGCAATATTTTCGCGGTGCCGCCACAGCACAATCACCGCGAGCCCCGCGAGACCGATCGCATAGACGGGATAGCCGAGCGCCAGCGCTGCGATGGGCGCCGCGACCGCGCCGAGCATGCCGCCAAGCGACGAAATCCGCAGCAACAACACCGCACCAATCCAAACCACGGCAAAGATCAGTCCGATCGGCCAGGCGAGCGCGAGCGCAAGGCCGAGCAATGTCGCCACCCCCTTGCCGCCACGAAATTTCAGCCACACCGGATAGCAATGGCCGATCATCGCCGCCGCGCCCGCGATCATCGCGCCCTGATCACCAAGCTCGGGCATGAATTGCCGCGCCAGCACCACCGCCACCGCGCCTTTGGCTCCGTCGAGGATCAGCGTCGCCGCCGCCAGCCCCTTGCGCCCTGTGCGCAGCACATTGGTCGCGCCGATATTACCCGACCCGATCTGGCGCAGGTCGCCGGCGCCGAACAGGCGGGTCAGGATGACGCCAAAGGGGATCGAGCCGAGCAAATAGCCCATGGCGATCAGCAATAAAGTCGTCATGGCGATCCTTGCTCCGTTCGCAGCGATTGTGGCGAAGTTGGCGGGCGCAATCAACGGATTCGGTGTCAATGATCGCCAGAATGGACAAACATCCTATCCATCGACCTCCATTTTGTTCGTCATCCCGGCGCAGGCCGGGATCTCGACGACGCATTGTGCGGCAAGGTTGAGATTCCGGCCTGCGCCTGGATGACGGAAGAAACGAGCGCACGGTAAGCAATTGAGCGTCATTCGCCGCCCTGCTAGGCGCAGACTATGCAATCTCCCGCCCCCGACGCCCCCATCCTCTTCTTCGACTCCGGCCTGGGCGGGCTCACCGTCCTCGGCCCGACCCGCGCGCTGCTGCCGACCGCGCCGATCGTTTATGCCGCTGACTATGCCGGGCTACCCTATGGCCAGAAGAGCGAAGATGAACTCGCGGCGCGCGTCCCGGCGCTGCTCGGCCGCCTCGTCGAACGCTACCAGCCGCGGCTCGCCGTCATCGCGTGCAACACCGCCTCGACGATCGCGCTCGCGCATGTCCGTGCCGCGCTCGACCTGCCGATCGTCGGCACCGTTCCCGCGATCAAGCCCGCCGCCAAACTGACAAAAAGCGGCGTCATCGGCGTGCTCGGCACCGAAGCGACGGTCCGCCAGCCCTATGTCGACGACCTCAGCGCGCGCTTCGCGGACGGCAAGACCGTGCTGCGCCACGGCAGCCCCGGTCTCGTCACCGGCGCCGAGGCCAAGCTGCGCGGCGAACCCGTCGACCCCGCCGTTATAGCCCGCGCGATTGCCGGACTGCGCGATCAACCGGGCGGCGACGCGATCGACGTGATTGTCCTCGCCTGCACCCATTTCCCGTTGCTGGCGGACGAATTGCAGACCGCGGCAGGTCCGGGCGTTAAGTTGATCGACGGCGCCGACGGCATCGCACGGCGGATCGCAGACCTGACGAAGGGCCAGCCATGGCCCGCCGTCGCCACTCCCGGCCTCGCGGTGTTCACCCGCAGCGCCGAGCGACCGCCACCACCGCTCGCAACGCTGGCCCCCTATGGCATCGACCGGATCGAAACGATCTGATCGCTATTCGCGTCCGGCAGTGCAGGACGCCAGCCAGGCACGTTGCTCGGCTTCCAAGCCATCGTCGGTGGTCAATCGGCGAACTTTGGGGATACCGGCGTCGCGAACGGCGGTCGCGCAACTGAATGGCTTATCGCGCCGCCCTTCGTGAAGGCGACCCTTGCAGACATGACGCATGTCGGTGGAGGTTCCCCAACCAACCTTTTCGGTGGCATCACGGTAACGCGGTGCCTGATCGGCACAATGGGTGTCCGTTTCCGAACCGGGTCGTCCGCATATCTTGTCGATCCGGACCGACGAGCCCTCGGCCCTGCCGACAAAGCGCAGGTAATAGAGGCGCCCGGAAGCGAAATATCCCTCTACGCCGCAAACGCGATTTCCGCGCTGGGTCGTCAGGGCGTAGCTGCAGACGCGATCGCCGCGATACGTGTCGCAGCGCTGCCACGATCCTTGGAAGGGCGCAGACACCGGATTTGCGGCGGAGACGCCAAAGCCCAGCGCCAAGACGGGCAACAAGGCAATCATGGCCAGACGCATTCGACCCACTCCCCAAAAAACCGCGCTGCGGTCCTGCGCACACCTCAACGCCTTTTTTCGTCGTCGTGCAATCCGGACCGGCGGACCGGTACCTGATGCCGTTGATGCGCTCGCCTTGCGGTGGCCTCGATCACACTGATCGCCCGAATGATTTGCGAATCGTTCGCACTGGATTTTGGCCTAATTCACCGTTATTGGCCCGCGTGTTAATAGCCGCCCGGAACGGGCGGCGAAAATGCCTGAATTTGGCACCTGGACTGCGGGGCTGGAACGTGAACTATAACGATATTTTCGCTCGCGCGATTGACCGGCTGCACGAAGAAGGGCGCTATCGCGTCTTTATCGACATCCTGCGCAATCGTGGTTCGTTCCCCAACGCACGCTGCTTTGCCGGCCATAACGGTCCCAAGCCGATCACCGTCTGGTGCTCGAACGACTATCTCGCGATGGGGCAGCACCCCAAGGTCGTCGAAGCTATGGAATCGGCGTTGCACGACGTCGGCGCCGGTTCGGGCGGCACCCGCAACATCGGCGGCAACACCCATTATCACATCGACCTCGAGCATGAACTGGCCGACCTGCACGGCAAGGACGGCGCGCTGCTGTTCACCTCGGGCTATATTTCGAACGAGGCGACGCTCGGGACGCTCGGCAAGCTCTTGCCGAACTGCATCATCTATTCGGATGAACTCAACCACGCCTCGATGATCGCGGGCATCCGCAACTCGGGCTGCGAAAAGCGCGTGTGGCGCCACAATGATCTGGCGCACCTCGAAGAACTGATGGCCGAGGATGATCCCGAAGCGGCCAAGCTGATCGCGTTCGAAAGCGTCTATTCGATGGACGGCGACGTCGCCCCGATCCACGCGATCTGCGACCTGGCCGACAAATATAATGCGCTGACCTATTGCGACGAAGTGCATGCCGTCGGCATGTACGGCCAGCGCGGCGGCGGCATCACCGACCGCGACGAAGCCGCCGATCGGGTGACGATCATCGAAGGCACGCTGGGCAAGGCGTTCGGCGTGATGGGCGGCTATATCGCTGCCGACAAGAATATCATCGACGTCATCCGCAGCTATGCGCCGGGCTTCATCTTCACCACCAGCCTGTCGCCGGTGCTCGTCGCCGGGGTGCTCGCCAGCGTCCGCCATTTGAAAAGCTCAAGCGTCGAGCGCGAGGCGCAGCAGGCCAATGCCGCGTACCTCAAATCCTGTTTCCGCGACGCCGGCCTGCCGGTGATGGATTCGACCACGCACATCGTGCCGCTGATGGTCGGCGACCCGGTGCGCGCCAAAAAGATCAGCGACATATTGCTCGCCGAATATGGCGTGTACGTCCAGCCGATCAATTTCCCGACCGTGCCGCGCGGCACCGAACGCCTGCGCTTCACCCCCGGCCCGGCGCATGACGAGGCAATGATGCGCGAGTTGACGAGCGCGCTCGTGGAAATCTGGGGCCGGTTGGAGCTGGGGCTTCAGAAAGCCGCGTGAGAGACGGCGCCGATTTCGACAATGTCGTGCTGGGGCGCCGCTCGATCCGCGGGTTCCTCGACAAGCCTGTCCCGAAAGCACTGATCGCCGAGATCATCGCGGTTGCGATGCGCGCACCCTCGTCGTTCAATAACCAGTGCTGGAATTTCTCGGTCGTCACCGGCGCGCCGCTCGACGCGATCCGCCGCGGCAACACCGACGGCATCCTCGCCGGCACCCCCGACAGCCGCGAATTTCGCCGCTTCGACGGCATCGCCCCCGACCATCGCGGCCGCCAGATCGAGGTCGCCAAGCAATTGTTCGGCGCGATGGGGATCGATCGCGACGACAAGGACGGGCGGCAAGATTGGGTGCTGCGCGGCTTTCGCCAGTTCGACGCGCCGGTCAGCATCGTCGTGACCTACGACCGCGTCCTGCTCGGCAGCGACATCGCGCCCTTCGATTGCGGCGCGGTCACCAACGCGCTGGTCAACGCCGCCTGGTCGCGCGGGCTTGGCTGCGTCATCAACAGCCAGGGCATCATGCAAAGCCCGGTGGTACGCGAGCATGCCAAAATCCCGGACGATCAGGTGATCATGATCTGCGTCGCGCTCGGCTGGCCAGACGAAGACTTTCCCGCCAACGCGGTGGTGTCAAATCGCAAGAGCGTTGACGACGCCGCGCGGTTCGTCGGCTTCGACGACTGACGCGCAGCCGGATGCCGTTCGACTTCCTCGACGCTTTGGGAATCGCCGGCGACGCTGCCAGCGGAATTCCTGATCCCCGAAATCGGAGAGAACGCATTGGCTGCTTGCTCGGCGTCGCCGCTGTGATTTCTGTGGCCGTTATTTTGCTCATCGCCTCGGCGATCTGACAGGCCTCACATTATCTGGCGGAAGCAGGGAGGTTGGCACTCCTTGGACAAGATCGATGCGACCCGATACGTCGAACCGCGACTCCCCTCCCCCAGTCACGAAAGATTGTCATGCCAACGCAGCGTTATAGCTGTACCGCCATCACGCTTCACTGGCTCATCGCGCTGCTGCTGGCGTTCCAGATCGCGCTCGGCTGGGCGCTCGAAGGCAGCAACAGCCCCGAATTGTTCGCACGCTATCAGCTGCATAAGTCGGTCGGCATCTCGATCCTGCTGCTCAGCCTCGCGCGTCTTGCGGTTCGCCTGTTCGCAGTCCGTCCACCCGTGTCCGACGGCCCGGCCTGGACGCGGACGCTCGCCAGCATCGTCCACTGGCTGTTCTATCTGGTGATGATCCTCGGCCCGATCACGGGATGGCTGCTCGTTTCGACCGCGCGGGTTCAGGTCCCGACGCTGCTTTACGGGATCATTCCCTTGCCCCATTTGCCCGTCGGTCGCGGCTGGCACGAACCCGCAGAGACAATCCATGGCGCGATGGCATGGCTCGCGATCGGGCTGTTCCTGCTCCATGTCGCAGGCGCGCTTCGCCAACAGTGGCTGCTTGGCAAACCCGAACTCCAGCGGATGATCCCCTTTGTGCGCGGCAAGGCCGTCGGCGCTGTCATCGGTGCGCTGGCGCTCGTCGTCGGCGCATTTGCCATGGGCCGGATGGTGCACCCCGACCATGAAAGGCCCGCCGGACAGAAGACGCTGGCGTCGCCCGCTCCGGCCCCCGCAGCACGGGCCGCACCGCCGCCCGCTGTGGCGGAAAGCAACAAAACTGCCGAAGCCGAAGCCGCCGAAGATGCGACCGTGATCGCCCAGCCGCTCACGGACTGGACCGTCGCGTCGGGCGGGCGGCTCGGCTTCACCGCCCGCTGGAACGGCGAAGCAGTCGACGGTCGTTTCGACCGCTGGCGCGCCGCCATCCGTTTCAGCCCCGACGACCTCGCCAAATCGCAGATACGCGTCACCGTCGACCTCGCATCCGCCGACACCGGTGACGGTCAGCGCGACGATACGCTAAAAAGCAGCGAATTCTTCGATACCGGCGCCCATCCAAGTGCGATCTTTACCGCGCGCGATATCCGGCATCTCGGCGGAAATCGCCATGAAGCGCGCGGTTCGCTCGACCTGCGCGGCGTCAGCAAGCCGGTGACGCTGCGTTTCACGCTCAGCATCGACGGCGACCGGGCGCGTGTCGCCGGAACCGCGCGTATCGACCGCACCGCCTTTGGTGTCGGCCAGGGCGAATGGGCCGCGACCGACGCGATCGCCGCGAGCGTCGATATCGCCTTTTCGTTCACGGCCACGCGCCCGGCATCCTGATCCCGGGACAAATCACCATGCCGCTCACCGATTTCTGAAGACGAAAAAGGTTGGCACAATGCGGTCCGTCCCGGGAGGGAAGTGGACGGACCGCACCTGTTACCGGACGAAGGGGTTAGCCCGGCAGCAACACGCTATCGACGACGTGGATCACGCCGTTCGACTGCTTGACATCGGCGATGGTGATCTGCGCCTGACCGCCCTTGGAGTCGGTGACATACCATTTGCCATCCTTGCCCCACACGGTCAGCTTGGCGCCCTGCACGGTGGTCAGCACGGCCTTGCCGCCGTTCGCCTTGGCACTGGCGGCCAGATCGGCTGCGGTCAGCGTGCCGGGTACGACATGATAGGTCAGCACCGCGGTCAGCGTGCCCTTGTTCTCGGGCTTCAGCAGCGTGTCGACGGTGCCGGCGGGCAGCTTGCCGAACGCGGCGTTGGTCGGGGCGAACACGGTGAACGGACCCGGGCTGGCGAGCGTGTCGACCAGTCCGGCAGCCTGCACCGCGGCGACCAGCGTCGTGTGATCCTTTGAATTGACGGCGTTTTCGACGATGTTTTTGGTTTCGTACATCGCGGCACCGCCGACCATCGGATTGGCCAGCGCGACACCGCCGCCGGCAACCATCATCAAAACAGCGAGCGACGCGGAGAGTTTGGAAAGTTTCATCATACGATCCTCTGGTTTCTGGCACCCCGGAAATGCGGAATGCGCCGCAGCTACGGCACCGACCCGCTAACGGATGCACAGCAACCTCAGATTGTGATGATTTTTCCGGACGCGACTGCGACGCTGCTCGGCGCGGGATGCGGCGTCTTCGACACCGGCTCCATCGTGATCGCCAGCGTCGCGCCTTCGGTCATCAACAGGCGGTGCGGCGGCGGCATCGTCATTTCGGCCTTGCCTGCATGCCCGATCTGCCCGAGCGAGACGGGCGGCCCGCCTTCGGGAATGACCCATAGTTCGGGGGCCAGCGCGCCGGGTTCGAAGCCATGGATGCGCAGCTGCATCAAACCATTGCTCTGGTTGTAGCGCGCGAGCACCAGCGGCCCCGCGGCATCGCTTTCGATCCGCGCGACCGCGAGCTGCGGCGCGGCGGGCGTTGGGGTCGGCACGGGCTGGGTGATCAGTACAAGCGCCAGCGCTGCTGCGACGGCGCCCGATACCAGTGCGCCAGTGCGCCAACGGCGCAGGCGGGTCTCGATCGCAGTGACCTTGTCGGTGGGTGCGTTCGCCAGCTGCCGTTCGATCCCGCTCCACACCCCATCGCCGGGTTCGGCATCGCCCCATTCGCCGTGCAGCGGTGCCAGCTTCGCTTCCCACGCCGCGACCAGCGCCGCGAATGCGGGATCGCTCAGCGACAGCCGCAGCGCATCGGCACGCGCCTGCCCTTCGAGCAGGCCGAGCGCCAGTTCGGCGGCGAGCGCGTCGCGCTCCTGGGCGGGCGTCAGATGGTCATCCATCGCCAAGACAATCCTTCAGGCGCAGCAGCCCGCGCCGTATCCAGCTTTTCATCGTCCCCAACGGCACATTTTCGCGCGCCGCAAGCTCGGCATAGGTCGACCCGTCGAAAAAGGCCGACCGGATGCACGCACGCGTTCGTTCCTCAAGTTCGTGCAGACAGCGATGCAGCTGCTCACCCTCCTCCGCCGCGACCAACGACTGATCGGCGCGCGGGGCATCGTCGGCTACCGCAAAGGCCGCCTGTTCGGGCAAGGTATCGCGGACCGCACGGCCGGCAACCGACCGCCGCCAGTCGATCGCGCCGTTGCGCGCGATCGTCGACAGCCAGGTGATCGGGCTAGCGCGCGTGGCATCGAACTGCCCCGCACGCTCCCACACCTTGATATAGACGATCTGCAAAACATCCTCCGCGCTGGCCCTCTCGCCACAGATACGGAGGCAAATTCCAAATAGTTTCGCGGCGGTCATGTCATAGACGTCACGCAGCGCCGCGCGGTCGCCGCGCCCGACCGCGGTCAGCGCCGTCACCAGTCGCATGCGCGCCTCGTCCGCGCTCGATGGCCATTGCATGTCGCTCACCACGCCAGGTGGTAAAGCGGTGGCGGGATTATTCAAGCGGCGGGCGGTCGCATCATCCCCCAGAAATGCGGACCGCCCCCCGGCACATCCCATTCGACCTGCGTGGCAAAGCCCAGCCGTTCGTAAAGCGGCACATTTTCCGGCGTCGCTGTTTCCAGCCAGCACGGCAGCGCCTCGGCGTCGGCAACCGCGGTTTGCGCGCGGATGATCCGTCCGCCGTGCCCCTTGCCCTGATGGCCGGTGCGGACACCGACATAATGGAGATACCAGAAACGGCCCGCGGGACGGTGTGTGTCGATGCCGCCTTGTACCTTCAGCCCGCGCGGCAAGGCGGTGCCGAAGGTGGCGATCAGCGGCACGACGGTGCGCAGGAATTCCAGCGTGCCGCCATGCGCCTGCCCCGGCGCACGCCACAGCGCCGCCGCTTCGTCGCCGTTCGCCCGCAGCGCCACTCCGGCGCGCATGTCTGCGGGGACGAGCGTGCGGAACAGGCTACGCAGCGCCCGCGCGCGGTGGGCGGGGTCGGGCAATATCCATGATAGCGCCGGGTCGGTCTGGAACGCCTGCGCAAGTGTTTCGACAAGGGCTGGCTGGTCCGTTTCTGCCGCTTTGTCGATCTGATCCATTCCGGCCTCCCCCCGTCGTCATTGCGAGCGCAGCGAAGCAATCCAGAGCGGTTTACGCAAGCTCTGGATTGCTTCCCCCGGACCAAGGCCGGGGTCGCAATGACGAAAGATCTATGAAATCAATCCCGGCAATAGCCCTCGCCATCCTTGACCTTCAGGCAATCCTTTTTGCCCGCCAGATATTTCAGGCCCGTGGCGTCACCGGTCGAGGCCGCCAGCGTCAGCGTTTCAGCGCCGCGGGTGAACGTGATGCCGCCGTCGCTGTCGCTGCCGTCATAGGTGCCCTTGGTGTCGAGGTCGGATTGCATCTCCAGCTTGTATTTGCCAGGCTCGGCCGCGGTGATCGTGACATACATGCCCTCGACCCCGGTCCATTTGCCTGCCCACGCCGCATGGCGGTGCGCCGCAGCGGCGGGATCGGTGGCTTCAGCGCCTTCGGGCGCAGTGGTTTCGACCGGCACCTCGGTCGTCGCGGTCTCGGCGGGCGCGGGCGCCTCGGCCTTTTCGCACCCGGTCAGCAACACCAGCGCCGCCGCGCCAGCCAGAATCACGCTCTTTTGCATCTCGCTTCTCCTTCACCGTCCCAACGCACCAAGTGAAGCAGATATCCCGCGCGGCGTCACCCGGCGATTATCTCGGCATAAAGCTCCGGATCGACATTGCCCCCCGACAGGGTGACCAAGGTTGCCTCGCCCAGTTCGACCTTGCCCGCCAGCACCGCCGCCAACGCCGCCGCCCCGCCGGGCTCGACGACCAGATGCAGCCGCTCGAACGCGACGCGCATCGCATGGCGCACCTCTTCCCGCGTGACGACGACCCCGCGCACCCCGCGCGCCTGCAGCACCGTGAAATTGATCGGCCAGGTCTGCGGCGTCTGCAACGCGTCGCATTCGGTGGGATAGGCCAGATCCTCGACCGACAGGATTTCGCCCGCCGCCAGCGAGCGCGTCACATCGTCCCACCCCTCGGGTTCCACCGCGATAATCTCCGCATCGGGGCAGGCCAGCGCCAGCCCCGCCGACAATCCGCCGCCGCCGCAGCACGCGATCACCTTGTCGGGTCCGGCGATGCCGCGCGCCGCCAGTTGCGCCCGCGCCTCGATCCCCGCGCTCCCCTGCCCCTCGATGATCCACGGATCGCCATAGGCATGAACCAATGTCCCGCCGCTCGCTTCGAGCAGTTTCGCCGCCACCGCGTCGCGCGATTCGGTCACGCGGTCGTACAGCACGACCTCGGCCCCGAGCGCCCGCGTCGCCGCCAGCTTCATCTTGGGCGCATTGCTCGGCATCACAATCGTCGCCGAAATGCCCAGCCGTTTCGCCGCCCAAGCGACCCCCTGCGCATGATTGCCGCTCGACACCCCGACGACCCCCGCGGCCGCCTGCTCGGGCGCCAGATCGGTCAGCCGGTGCCACGCGCCGCGAATCTTGAACGCCCCGACGGGTTGCAGGTTTTCGGCCTTGCACCAGATCGTCTTGCCGTCGATTTCCATCGGCAGCAGCGGTGTTTGCGGCAGCAATGCAGCGACTTTCGCCGCAGCGCGTTCAACACCCGCAAGCGTGGGTGCGCGGTTCGGATCGAGCAAGGGATCGGGGCTTTGCTGTGTCATGGCTTCGTCCTATAGGCCCGGGCATACAAGACAAGCCGCATAGGTAGGCGCAGGAGATTTTTCGATGAGCAAGGTTCTGGTGATCGGCGCAGGCGGCGTCGGTTCGGTCGCGGTACACAAGATGGCGATGAACGCCGACATCTTTCCCGACATCACGCTGGCCAGCCGCCGCAAGTTCAAATGCGACGCGGTCGCCGAGTCGGTGCTGGCGCGAACGGGCGTGACGATCAAAACCGCCGAGGTTGACGCCGACCATATCGACTCCACCGCGGCGCTGATCCGCGAGATTGGCGCGACGCATGTCGTCAATCTCGCGCTGCCCTATCAGGATCTGACGATCATGGAGGCGTGCCTGTCGACCGGCGCGCATTATATGGACACCGCCAATTACGAACCGCGCGACGAGGCGAAGTTCGAATATCATTGGCAGTGGGCGTATCATGACCGCTTCAAGGATGCGGGGCTGATGGCGCTGCTCGGCTCGGGCTTCGACCCCGGCGTCACCAGCGTGTTCACCACCTGGCTAAAAAAGCATCATTTCGCGCGCATCGACACGCTCGACATTCTCGACTGCAACGGCGGCGACCACGGCCAGCATTTCGCGACCAATTTCAACCCCGAGATCAACATCCGCGAAGTCACCGCGGTCGCGCGCCACTGGGAAAATGGCGACTGGGTCGAAACCCCGCCGATGTCGGTGAGGCAAAAATTCGACTTCGAAGCGGTCGGCGAAAAGACGATGTACCTCATGTATCATGAGGAAATCGAAAGCCTGAAAACGCACCTCCCCGAAATCAAGCGCATCCGCTTCTGGATGACCTTTGGCGAGGCCTATATCACCCACCTCAATGTGCTGCAGAATGTCGGCATGACGCGGATCGATCCGGTGATCTACGAAGGCCGCGAAATCATCCCCCTGCAGTTCCTCAAAGCCGTGCTCCCCGAACCGTCGAGCCTCGGCGAGACGACCAAGGGCAAGACCAACATCGGCGTCATCGCCACGGGGCTGGGTCAGGACGGCAAGGAAAAGACGCTCTACCTCTACAACATCTGCGACCATGAGGATGCCTATGCCGAAACCGGCAATCAGGCGGTCAGCTATACCACCGGCGTCCCCGCGATGATCGGCGCCGCGATGATGGTGACGAACACGTGGGGCGGTGACGGGGTGTTCAACATGGAGCAGATGGACCCCAATCCGTTCATGGCGATGCTGAATGACCATGGCCTGCCATGGCAGGTGAAGGAACTCGACGGGCCTCTGGATTTCTGATCGATATTACGTCTTGCGTCATTTCGGCGAAAGCGGGAACCCACTAGCGGCGTCCAGATTGGGTTTCTCCTTTGCGGGAATGACGAGAGGTTGTTGATATGAAATTACGAATTGCTGCGTTCACCTTGCTCGCCGCGATCACCACGCCCGCCGCCGCGCAGGCCGACGACGCCTATGCCCCGGCGCGCGCGATCGTTGCCGACATCGGCAAGATCGTCACCCCCAACGGCGTGCAGGAAACCTTCGAGGTCACCCTCGGTGGTGCGCGGCAGGTGGTGAACATCCGCGGCTCCGACAAGGCCAACCCGATCCTCGTCTTCGTCCACGGCGGCCCCGGCGCGGTCGAGATGCCCTTTGCCTGGGCGTTCCAGCGTCCTTGGGAAGATGTCTTCACCGTCGTCCAATATGACCAGCGCGGCGCGGGACGCTCCTATCCGCTGAACGATCCCGCGACGCTCGCGCCGACGATGACCCTCGATCGCTACCGCGACGACGCGATCGAACTGATCGACCTGCTCAAGCAGCGCTATGGCAAACGCAAGGTCGTGCTGATGGGCCACAGTTGGGGCTCGATCGTCGGCCTGTCGGTCGCGGTGAAGCGCCCCGACCTGCTTTACGCCTATGTCGGCGTCGGTCAGGGCATCGATTTTCGCGCAGGCGAAAAGGCCGGCATGGCGTGGACGCGGGCCAAGGCGCTGGCAGCGGGCAACAAGGAAGCCGTCGCCGAGATCGACGCGCTCGCGCCCTATCCGCAAGGCGACTTTACAATCGCGAAAGCCGATGGTTGGCGCAAATATGCGATCCCCTATGGGTCGCTGATGTACAACAAGCCCGACCTCAATCTCTATTTCCAGACCCCGCGCCTCTCGCCCGAGTACACAGAGGCGGACCGCAAGGCGTGGGGCCAGGGCAGTACCTTCTCGGTCACAACGCTCTGGCCGCGCCTCGCCGATGTCAGCTTCACCAAGGTGAAGAGGATGGAGGTGCCGATCGTCTTCATGCTCGGCCGGCACGACTATACCGTGCCCGCGCCCGTCGCCGCCGACTGGTTCGGAAAGGTGAAAGCGCCGTCAAAGAAGCTCGTGTGGCTCGAACATTCGGCGCATATGCCGATGGTCGAGGAGCCGGGGCATTTCTTCGCCGCGCTGCTTCGCGATGTCCTGCCGCTGACCAAGGAGTAATGTCGGGATGACCGCCTATCTCGCCCCCATCGGGCTGCTGATCGTCTCGAACATCTTCATGACCTTCGCCTGGTATGGACATCTCGGCGATATGTCGCGGCCGCTGTGGCTCGCGGTGTTGATCGCGTGGGGCATCGCCTTTTTCGAATATTGCCTCGCGGTGCCCGCCAACCGCATCGGTTACGGCGTTTACACCGCCGCCGAACTCAAGACCTTGCAGGAAGTGATCACGCTGATCATCTTCGCCGGGTTCGCGGTCTTCTGGCTCGGCGAAAAGCTGACTATGAACCACCTCGTCGGCTTTGGCCTGATCGCCGCGGGCGCCTTCCTCATCTTCAAGGGACCGATTGCAGCCTGACCGCCACCCCGCTAGCCTCGCGTGACGGAGGATGGGCGATGGCAACAGATGACACGGGTATTTCGCGACGGGCATTCGGTGCCGGCGCGGCAGGACTGGCGGCGCTCGGCCCCGCGCAGGCATCGGCAAAACCCGCAAAGCCCAGTCCGATCCCGACGGGCAAACCCTTCATTTTGACGACTTGGGATTTCGGCGCCGGCGCCAACGCCATCGGCTGGCCGATGCTCGCCGGCGGCGGCTCGGCGCTCGACGTCGTCGAAGCCGCGATCAACCATGTCGAACTGCTCGGCGATTATTGGGTAGGCGCCGGCGGCGTCCCGAACGAGGTCGGCGAAACGACGCTCGATGCGATGATCATGTGGGGACCGACCCATGATGCCGGCGCGGTCGGCTGCCTAAAACGCGTCAAAAAGGCGATCTCGGTCGCGCGCAAGGTGATGGAAGAGACGCAACACAGCCTGATCGTCGGCGACGACGCGACGCGCTTTGCGGCGCGCATGGGGTTCACCGAATCCTCACTCACCAGCGTCGTGTCGCAGCAGGCGTGGGACAACTGGGCGGCGAAGGGCGAGAAAACGAACGCGTTTGACCCCGAACCAATCGGCAAGGATTCCAAATTGGTTGGTCATGACACGGTCGGCAGCATCGCGCTCGACGCCGCCGGAAATCTGTGCGTCGGTTGCTCGACCAACGGCCGCGAATTCAAGATCCCGGGCCGCGTTGGCGATTCGCCGATCGTCGGCGCCGGCGCCTATGTCGACCAGGCGGTCGGCGCCGCGGTCGCGACCGGCAATGGCGACGTGATGATGCGCTTCCTGCCGACCTATCATGCCGTCGAATTGATGCGCGGCGGTATGGCGCCGCAGGCAGCCGCCGAAGCGACGATCAAGCGGATCGCAGACGCAGGCTATAGCATCGACGGCGGCATTGCGGTGATCCGTCGCGACGGCATGCACGGCGGCGCCAAGACGGGCTGGGCGGACACGCCCTTCAGCTATTCGGTCCAGACCGCGGCGGGGAATGTAAAGGTGCCGGTGGCATAGCATCGCGTTCTTCAGTCAGGAATTGAAGTCACCGACGCCCTCCCCCTTCCTTCGCGCGACCAAACCTCTTACATGGCCGCTCATGGAAACCAGAGCCGGCGACCCCGGGGCCTTTGCCCATTTCGACCTGACCCGCGTCCCCTCGCCGGCATTCGTCGTCGACGCGGCGAAGGTGCGCGCCAATCTGGCGGTCCTGCGCCACATCGGCGACGCCTCCGGCGCGCGGGTGCTCGCGGCGCTCAAGGCGTTTTCGATGTGGTCGCTGGGGCCGGTCGTCACAGAATATCTCGACGGGGTATGCGCCTCGGGGCTCTATGAAGCAAAGCTTGGCCGCGCGGAATATGGCGGTGAAGTCGCAACCTATTGCGCGGGGTACAAGGAAGCCGACCTGCCTGAAATCGTGGGGCTCTCCGATCATCTGATCTTCAACTCGCCCGGCCAGATCGCCCGTTTCCGTCCCTTGCTCAATGACCTCCGCGCGCAGGGCGCGACCTTCGACATCGGCCTGCGCATCAACCCGATGCACAGCGAGGGCGAAGTCGCGAAATATGACCCTGCCGCTCCGTGCAGCCGCCTCGGCTTTCCGGTCACCCAGCTGCTGCCCGAACATATGGAGGGCATCGAAGGCATCCACATGCACAGTCTGTGCGAACAGGATTTCCCGCCGCTCGCGCGCACCTGGGAAGCCGTCCAGCCGATGCTGCATCCCTTTTTCAACCAGCTAAAATGGATCAATTTCGGCGGCGGCCACCATGTCACCCGCGCCGACTATCAGGTCGACGATCTGATCGCGTTCCTGAAACAGGTCCGCGCCGCGACCAACTGCGATGTGATGATCGAACCCGGCGAAGCGATCGCACTCGACGCAGGTATCCTTGTCGGCGAAATTCTCGACCTGTTCGACAATGGCATGCCCATCGGCATCACCGATATTTCGGCGACCTGCCACATGCCCGACGTGATCGAGGCGCCCTATCGCCCTGCCATGCTCGATGAGGGCAGCGAGGGTATGCCGACCCGCCTCGGCGGCCCCTCATGCCTCGCGGGCGATGTGATCGGCGATTACCGCCTCCCCGGCGGCGCCCGGATCGGCCAACGCTTCGCTTTCCTCGATCAGGCGCATTATTCGATGGTCAAGACCAACAGCTTCAACGGCGTCCCGTTGCCGTCGATCTGGCTGTGGGACAGTGAAACCGACGCGCTGAAGCTGATCCGCCAGTTCGGATATGAGGATTTCAAGACGCGGCTGAGTTAAGACAATCATCCCGGTCGCGAAGCGACGGGGATGATCAAGTAGCGGCAACCTCCGCCAGCGCCTGATGAATATCGCTGACCACCACCGACCCCTCGCCGACCGACGACGCGACGCGCTTCACCGATCCCTTGCGCACGTCGCCGATCGCATAGATCCGCGGCCAGCTCGTTTCGTAGCGGCTTGGCATGCGGTCCAGTGACCAGCCTGCCTTGACCAGTTCCATCGGCGCGATGTCGGCGCCGGTTTTGACGAACCCGCGCTCGTCGCACACCATTTCCTTCGGCAGCCAGCCGGTGTTGGGGCTGGCGCCGAGGAACAGGAACAGGAAGCGGCAGTCGCAGCCGCTTTCCGCCCCCGTCTCGCGGTTGCGATAAGTGATGCCGTCGAGCCACCCTTCCGCCGCATCGGCGCCGTGCAGCCCGACGACATCGGTCATCGCGTGCAGCTCGATGTTGGGATTTTCCTCCAGCCGCTTGACCAGATATTCGGACATCGTCTCGCGCAGGCTGGGCCGCCGGAAAATCACATGCACCTTGCGCGCCGCATTGGCGAGGTAGATCGCCCCCTGCCCCGCCGAATTGCCCGCGCCGACGACGGTCACCTCGGCATTGCCGCACAGCTGCGCCTCCATCGGCGTCGCGCCGTAAAAAATGCCGCGGCCCTCATAATGCTCGATCCCGTCGATCGGCAGGCGCTGATATTGCGCCCCGCTGGCGATCACCACAGCGCGCGAGCGCAGCTTGCGCCCGTCAGCCAGTTGCAGGCAGTACGCCTCGCCGTCGCGGCCGATCGCCGACGCGCGCACCGGCGCGACCAGCCGCGCGCCGAATTTCTGCGCCTGCACCGTCGCGCGCCGCGCCAGTTCATTGCCCGAAATGCCGGTCGGAAAGCCGAGGTAATTTTCGATCTTCGACGATGTCCCCGCCTGCCCGCCCGGCGCGAGCGCATCGATCGCGATGACCGTCAGCCCTTCGGACGCGGCATAGACCGCCGCCGCCAGCCCGCCGGGCCCGCTGCCGACCACAATCACGTCGGCGGTCGCACCGTCGGGAAGCAGGTCGAGCCCCAGCCCCGCCGCCAGTTGCTCGGGGGTGGGCTGGATCAACACGTCGGCCGCGCCCAGGATCACAGCGGGCAATTGATCCGCAGTCAGATCGCGTTCGCCCATCAAATGCCCTGCGACCGGTCCGTCGGCAGGATCGAACCAGCGATGCGCGACGCCATGCTTCATCAGCAGGTCACGCAGTGCATAGACGCTGCGGTCCATTGCGGCGCCAATCACGATGATCGCCGCAAAACCGCGGCGGCTGCTGAACTCGCGCCGCGCCGCAAAAATGCGGACGAAGATATCCGAAAAATGCGAATTGCCCGCGATCAGTCGTTGAAAATCACTGTGCGCGATGCGCAAAATTTCGCCATCGACGCCCATTTCGACGCGCGACAAATGCCGCTGGCCGGTCAGCACCGACAAATCGCCGGCAAACTGCCCCCGCTCCATCCAGCCCACGCGCTTTGGTCCATCGTCGGTCGATGCGAAAATGTCGGTGTGGCCCGACAGGGTGACGATACAATCCGGCGCCATCGTGCCCTCGGCGACCAGCAATTCGCCTGCGCGATGCGATTCGACGACACCGAAAGCGCGAAGCTCATCGAGCTCGGCGTCGGAAAATGTGTGATTCACGTCGGCGGGTGAGACCATTGGCTGTCAGCTTCCCTTCTTCGTCATCCCGGCGAAGGCCGGGATCTCAACGTCGCGTCACGATGCACCGGCGAGACCCCGGCCTTCGCCGGGGTGACGAAACAAAACCGAGTGCGACCGTAACGCGGAACAACCAGCTTGTCGCGTCCTTGCCCCGCTCGGCGCAGATACGCCCCGGTTCGCCCATCCTGTTACCACCCTGTTACAAAATTGCGCGATAGGGACTTTACAGGGGGGACCCCCCTCCATATATGCGCCTCCGCTGCCCCAGGGGGACTTCCAATAACCGCAAGGCAGCCTTGTCGTTTACCGTTACACTTTTGGGGGTCCCTTGCATTGCACCAGCATCATAGCGCCCACGGGCTGATTCAGGCACTTTCGCCGGTCGAACCTGTCACGCTTGTCCGTCCGCACGCCGCACGGCGCGCGGCGCGTTTCTTCATCGACCGGTTTCCCGGCACGACCATGTATGCGGTCAAGGCGAATCCGTCCGCCGACCTGTTGCGCGTGCTGTGGGATTCGGGCGTCACCCATTATGACGTCGCCTCGATTGCCGAGGTCCGGCTGGTGTCGCGCACCCTGCCGCAGGCGACATTGTGCTTCATGCATCCGGTAAAGGCCGAGGAAGCGATTTCCGAAGCCTATTGGAAGCATGGCGTACGCACCTTCTCGCTCGACACGATGGACGAACTCGAAAAGATCGTCCGCGCGACCGAGGGCGCCGCCGACCTCAACCTGCTCGTCCGCCTGCGCGTCTCGTCGGACCATTCAAAGCTCAGCCTCGCCGCCAAATTCGGTGCCGAAGCCGATGAAGTTGTCGAACTGCTGATGGCGACCCGCCAGGCCGCCGACGCGCTCGGCATCTGCTTCCACGTCGGCAGCCAGGCGATGACCCCGCACGCCTATGCCCAAGCGATGGAGCGCGTCCGCGCTGCGATCGTCGCGGCGTCGGTCACCGTCGACATCATCGATGTCGGGGGGGGCTTTCCGTCGTCCTATCCGGGCATGGAACCGCCGCCGCTCGACGCCTATTTCGACACCATCCACCGCAGCTTTGAAAGCCTGCCGATCAGCTACTCCGCCGAACTGTGGTGCGAGCCGGGCCGCGCGCTGTCGGCCGAATATAGTTCGCTGATCGTCCGCGTCGAAAAGCGCCGCGGCGAGGAACTGTATATCAACGACGGCGCTTACGGTGCGCTGTTCGACGCCGCGCATGTGGGCTGGCGCTTCCCGGTGTCGCTGCAACGCGATGTCGAAAGCGATGCCGAGATGGTGCCGTTCAGCTTCTACGGCCCAACCTGCGACGACCTCGACCATATGGCGGGCCCCTTCTTTCTGCCCGCCGACATCAAGGCGGGCGACTTCATCGAAATCGGCATGCTCGGCGCCTATGGCTGTGCGATGCGGACCAAGTTCAACGGTTTCGGCGCCGACGAGACGCATGTCGTCAGCGATGAGCCGATGGTGAGCCTCTATACCGGCGAAGTCGAACAGGAACGGCGTAGCGCGACGGTGACGAAGCTGTTCTGATCGCCGCCGATTCGATGGGCACCGGAAAGGGCTGGCGCAGCGATGCCCCAGCCCTTTTCCTTGACGAACACAAAGAAGCCCGCCGGGTTGAGCCGACGGGCCTGAAGCGAACAGGATGGTCTTTGCGGACCATCCTGTCCTTGGGTCGCACCCGATCCATGCCTTACGCGTCGCGCCCTTTCGCTACCCATCCGGGTAGGGAAACGTTTTTTTTGCGCTTTTGAGGCAGGATTTTGGTGTATCGCGGCTGATGACTGACCCACTGGGCCGCCTGCCAGGGAAACGCATGTCGAGTGATGTTCCGATCTTTGCCCCGGGTCACAACGAACCCGCCGAATGGGAAACGCTGAACGCGCTGATCGGCCTCATCTATGATTCGATCCTCCAGCCCGAACGGTGGAACGACACCCTCGCCCGGATCACCGGGGCCCTGTGCCCGCTTAGCTGGGAAGCTGCTTTCATCCTGTGGGAAGGGAACAATCCGCCACGGGCGCGCTTCGTCGCGGCGACCGGGCTCGCCGCCGGCGTGCAGGAAATCTACAGCGCCGTCTATGCCGGCAACCACCCATGGTCGCGCAAACTGATGCGCTATGGCAACGGCAGCGTCGTCGACAGCAACGACATCATGACCCGGGAGGAGTTTGCCGAGTCGGCCTTTTTCCAGAATTTTCTGGCGCCGTGGGGCATCGACCGGATGGTCTGCGTCCTGCTCGACCGCCGCGGCGGCGAGCGGCTGGGGCTGATGCTGCCCGGCCCCGGGGACCGCGATATTGAAAGGCTCAAGCGCGGGCTGCGCGTCCTCGCGCCGCACATCCAGCGCGCCATGCGGATCAGCGATCGCATCGCGTCGCTCGAACTCGCCGTTGGTGCAGCGCGGGCGGCCACCGATTTTGCGCCCTTCGCGATCTTCAGCCTCGACGACCAATTGAACATCCTCGCCGCTAACAGCCGCGCGAGCCAATATGAGAATGCGGGGGTCATCCACCTCGCGCACGGCCGCTTCGCTTTCACCCACCCAGCCAGCCAGAAGAAGCTGCTCGATCTGGCCAGGAGTGACAAGGCCGCGGGGCTCGCCTTTCAGGCGGTCGGCAAGTCCGGGGACGAATGCCCCGTGCTCGTCGCCCGTATCTCGCCGCAAGCTGCGCAGCAGATCGGCGGCTTCAGCACCGGCGCATCACTGATCGTCACGCTGGGCAGCGCGCCGGGCGAAACCCCCGTCGTCGAGATTGATCGCGTCGCCCAATGGTTCGCCCTGACCCCGGCGGAAGCCCGGCTCGCGGTCGCGCTCGCCGGAGGACAGTCGCTCCAGAGCTATGCGGCGCTGCGCGCCGTCAGCCTGAACGCCGTGCGTTTCCTGCTCAAAGGCATCTTCCGGAAAACCGGCGCGACCAGCCAGGCGCAGCTGGTCGCGATCCTCGCCCGCCTGCCGGCAGCGGGTGAACAATAGGGCCGCCAGCGCAGCCTTTTCCGCCCCGACGGTTCATGCTAGCCCGCTGGCAGGGCGACATCGATATACGCCACGATGTGCGTCAGACAGAATGCCATGTTCATGCGTCCCTTTCATCATCTCCTCGTCAACAACCTGATCGCCAACATCACCAATTTCACGGTGTGGTTCGCAATCACCTTCTGGATTTTCCTCGAAACCCGGTCGGTGTTCGCGACAGGGATGATCGCGGGCATCTATCTTGTCCTTACCGGAGCGCTCGGCATCTGGTTCGGCAGCCTCGTCGACCATCACCGCAAACGCAGCATGATGCTCGTCTCCAGCCTGGTGTCGCTCGCGATCTACGCCGCTGCGCTCGGCGCCTATGCGCTTGACCCCACCATTGCCGCCGCGCGGGTGCCCAGCGTCACCTTGTGGTTGTTCGTCCTGCTGACGATGCTCGGTGTGATCGTCGGCAATATCCGCATGATCGCGCTGCCGACGCTCGTCACCCTGCTGGTGCCCGAGGATCGGCGCGACAAGGCGAACGGGCTGGTCGGTATGGTCAGCGGCATCGGTTTCCTGACCACCTCGGCGATCAGCGGCTTCCTCGTCGCGTGGGGCGGGATGGTTGCGACGCTGGCGTTTGCGATCCTGTTCTCGCTGCTCGCTGCGCTGCATCTCCTCTTCGTTCATGTCGACGAACCGCGCGAAACAGACACGCATGATGCGCCCCGCCGCATCGATCTCGCCGGAACCTTTCGTATCGTGCGCGGCATTCCGGGCCTGTTCGCGCTGGTCCTGTTCGCGGCGTTCAACAATCTGCTCGGCGGCGTCTTCATGGCGCTGATGGACGCCTATGGCCTGTCGTTGATGAAGGTCGAACAATGGGGCCTGCTCTGGGCCTTTGTCTCCTGCGCCTTCATTCTGAGCGGCGCGCTGATCGCGCGCACCGGCCTTGGCGCCAACCCGGTGCGGACGCTGCTCCTCGTCAACCTGATCGTCTGGGCGGTCGCGGCGCTGTTCACCGTCCAGTCGTCGATCATCCTGCTCACCGTCGGCTGCTTCATCTGGCTGTTCCTCGGCCCCTATGCCGAGGCGGCCGAGCAGACGACCCTGCAAAAGGTCGTGCCGTTCGAGCGGCAGGGGCGCGTGTTCGGCTTTGCCCAGTCGGTCGAACAGGCGGCCTCACCCCTCACCGCCTTCCTGATCGCGCCGCTGACCCAGTTCATCTTTGTGCCGCTGATGACCAGCGGCGCGGGCGCCGACATGATCGGCGACTGGTACGGGCGCGGCGCCGAACGCGGCATCGCCATCGTGTTCACGATCACCGGTGTGCTGGGCGTCATAGCGACCCTTGCCGCGTTCCGCTCACAATCCTATCGCCAGATTTCGGGCGCCTATGCCGCGGGAGACGAAGCGGCGGGCATGACCGACTCTCCCCAATAATAGCAGGCAATCGCCCCTTCCGTTTCACTTCGAAATCATTCTATCCTTGGCGAAAGAGCAAAAGGAGGGAGTGCTGCATGACCGTTGTGATTCGTCGAAAAGCCGTGACATCGGCATGAGCATGTTATCGGGCATCCGCATCGTCGACCTGACAACGGTGATCTTCGGCCCCTACGCCACCCAGATGCTCGCCGATCTGGGCGCCGAGGTGATCAAGGTCGAGACTCCCGGCCTTGGCGACATCTCGCGCTATCTGGGCAGCGGAGTTCCCGATCCGACGATGGGGTCGATCCACCTCACCGTGAACCGCGGCAAACGCTCGATCGCGCTCGACCTCAAAAAGCCCGAGGATGCGGCGGTGCTGCGCGACCTTGTCGCCACCGCCGACGTGTTTTTTCACAATGTCCGCGGCAAGGCGATCGCCAAGCTCGGGTTCGACTATGCGGGTTGCAAGGCGATCAAGGACGACATCATCTATGTCCATGGCACCGGGTTCGGACAGGATGGCCCCTATGCCGACCTGCAGGCCTATGACGATGTCATTCAGGCCGCGACCGGCACCACCAGCCTGCTGCCGCGCGTCGATGGCGACCCGCGCCCGCGCTATTTCCCGTCGCTGATCGCCGACAAGATCGCGGGCCAGTTCGGCGCGCAGGCGATCCTCGCGGCTCTGGTCCACAAGCTGCGCACCGGCGAGGGACAGGCGGTCGAGGTGCCGATGTTCGAATGTTTCGCGTCGTTCATGCTGACCGAACATCTGCGCGACGCCGCGCTCGATCCGCCGCTCGGCCCCGCGGGCTATCCGCGCCAGCTCGACCCGACGCGCCAGCCCTTCCCGACCAGCGACGGCTATCTCGCGATCGTCCCCTACACGCCCGAATCGACGGCGCGGCTGATGGCGCTGCTCGGCAGCGAAGGACTGACTGAAACCCCCGAATTCGAAGCCGCGAAGGCCGCGGGCCAGCATATGCCGATCGTCTATAGCGAGATCGCCCGGAAAACTCCGGCCAAAACCACCGCCGAATGGCTGGCGCTGTTCGCCGCCAACGACATCCCCGCGATGGCCGCGCGCGACCTGCAGGACGTCAAAGAGGATCCACATTTCGTCGCGACCGGCTTCTTCCGCCACCGCACCCATCCCGACGTCGGCGCCTTCCACGAAATGCAGCCGCCGGTGAAATATGGCGCCGCGCCCCGGCGCGACCTGGGTTTTGCACCCAGGGTCGATGGCGACGGCGCCGCGATCCGCGCCGAACTTGCCGGGCGCCGCAGCTAAACATCGATCATTGCATTGTCGGTCGCGCACCCTAGCATCGCGCCAAAATAACGAGGGGGAACAATATGCCTGAAAGCCTGCTTGCGCCCGGCGCGGTGCTCGCGCTGTGGACGCTCATCATGCTCGGTTGGGTCGCCGCGACCCGTTTTTCGGCTATGTCGAAAGCCGGTGTCGATCTGAAAGCCGCACCGCCGGGCGGCCGCGGCGCCGATCTGGAAAATGTGCTGCCGCCGCTGACCAACTGGAAATCGCACAATTATACGCACCTGCTCGAACAGCCGACGCTGTTTTACGCGGTCATCATCTTCCTGCACCTGTCGGGCGGCAGCACCGACCTGACCCGCGCGCTGGCCTGGGCCTATGTTGTGCTGCGCATCGTCCACAGCTTCTGGCAGGCGACGGTCAATCGTATCCCGGTACGCTTTGCCATTTTCGGGCTGTCGACATTTTGTCTATTCGCGCTGGCGGTACTGGCGGTGATTGCCACTTTGGGTTGAGGGGGAATATCATGGAAACCAACGCAATTTTGGGGCCGGTCGCAACGCTCGCGCTCTGGTCGATGATCATCTGGGTGTGGATGTACGCAACGCGCATCCCGGCCATGCAGCGCGCCAGGATCGACGCGGCCAAGATGGTAGGCGGCACCGGCAAGAGCCTCGACGAAGTGCTGCCGCCCGAAGTGCAGTGGAAGGCGCACAACTATAACCATCTGATGGAGCAGCCGACCGTCTTCTACGCCGTGGCGCTGGCGCTCGCGATCGGCGGCATGGGCGGCGGGCTGAACACCCAGCTCGCCTGGGCCTATGTCGCGCTGCGGATCGTCCACAGCCTGATTCAGGTGACGGTCAACCGCGTGCTGTGGCGCTTTGGCGTCTTCGCGCTGGCCAGTCTGGCGCTACTCGCGCTGTGCGTGCACGCGTTCATGGGGTTTGTGCTGCATTGATGCTGCCCCCCCCCTTTTGGGGAGGGGAACGGTTATTTCGAAAACCGTCCTGCCAGCTCCACGTGGGTCGACCAGCGGAACTGGCCAACCGGCTGCACCCAATCGAGCGTATAGCCACCGTCGACCAGCAGCTTCGCGTCACGCGCAAAGCTCGCGGGATTGCAGCTGACATAAGCGATCACCGGCGTGTCCGACGCCGCGAGCTGCGCCACCTGCTCCTCCGCCCCCGCGCGCGGCGGATCGAGGATCACCGCGCCGAAGCGGTTCAGCTCGGCTGGGATCAGCGGCCGCCGGAACAGGTCGCGATGCTCGGTGGCGACCAGCGCGCCCACGCGGTTGGCGGACGCCTTCAACGCTGCAATCGCATCGCGCGCGCCTTCGGCGGCATAGACCTTGCGCCCCTTCTGAAGCGACAGCGCAAACGTCCCGACCCCCGCGAACAAATCGGCGACCGCCCCGGCATCGCCGATCGCCTTCGCAACAGCGTCGACCAGCGCCGCCTGCCCCGCTGTCGTCGCCTGCAGAAACGAAAACGCCGGAACCTCGACCGTGACATCGCCAAAGCAGACCGTCGGCGGCTCGGGTTGCCACAGCGTTTCCAGCCCATGCCCCTGATCGACGGCAAAGCGTGCCAGCGCATGGGCACCCGCGAAATCCTGTAGCGCCATCGCGGCATCGAGACCCTCGGCCTTGACGCCTTCCAATATTACCTCGACGCCCTGATCGAGCATCTGGAGCTTGACCTTCACCGGCCGCCTCTGCTGCGCGATCGTCGCGAGCAGTTCGCGCAGCGGCGCGATCAGCGCGAACAATTCGGGCAGCAGCAGCGGGCATTGCCGCATATCGACAATCTGGTTGCTCTGCGCCGCGTTGAACCCGATCGCGACCAGCTTGCCGGTCCGCAGCGCGGTCAGCGCCGCACGGCGGCGACTGTGCGGCGGCGACAGGTGGGCGGGCAGCACGTCGCCGACGGGAACCTCCTGCCCGGCCAAAGCGCCAACCACCCGGTCGCGCACAAAATCGGCGAGCGCCGGTTCCGCGACATGCTGCAACTCGCACCCGCCACACTTGCCGAAATGACGGCACGGCGGCTCGGCGCGGTTCGGTCCGGGAATCAGCGTCCCGTCCGCGGTGATCTGATCACCGGGAACGCCGCCAGCGACATGACGCCCATCGCCGGTCACGCCATCGCCGCGCGCGGCGATGCGCTCAATCAGCGTAGTTTCGCTCATTTCATTCCCTAACCAGATCGTCCGCGACAAGGCCGGGGCCTATACGCGCGGCCTGCGCGATATGCCACCCCACCGCCGCCACCGCCGCGTCGAACGCATCGCCGCCGCGCGCCAGAATCGCCCCGCATGCGCCCGCCAGCACATCGCCTGTCCCGGCGGTCGCCAGCCAGGGGCTGCCCGGCCAGGCCGCTACAAGGCGGCCGTCGGGCGCGGCGATGATGGTATCGGCGCCTTTATAGACGACCACCGCCCCCGTGCGCACCGCCGCCGCTTTCGCGCGGTCGATCTTGCTGCCATAGAGTTCGGGAAAGGCACGCGCGAATTCACCTTCGTGCGGGGTCAGGATGGCGCGGCATGGCGTTTCGCACAGGCGGGGCAAGGCCGCGGCGATCGCGGCAGCGTCGAGCACCAGCGACTTGCCCGAATCGAGCGCCGCCTCGACATCGAACAGCAATTCATCGCCCGCCGGAAAGCCCGGCCCGATCACGACCGCCCCGACGCGCGAATCGCTCAGCCGCTCGCCAAAGCGCGCGTCGCTTTCGGTGATGATCGCCGCCAACGGCGCGCGTTCGCTGCCCTCGAGCACGACATAGCCCGCCCCTGCGCGCAACGCCGCCGCCGACGCCAGCCCCGCTGCCCCAGGCATTGGCCCGGCAAACACCAGCACCATGCCGCGATTGAACTTGTGGGCGGTCGCTGCAGGCGTGGCGGCTTTCAGCGGCGGCAAGGTTCGCATCGTCCCGCGTGGAGCAATCCCGATCGGCGCCAGCAGCACGCGGCCGCAAGCAGGTGCGGTGGGCAGCAGGATATGAGCCGGCTTCAGCGCGCCAAGCGCAACGGTGGCGTCGGCGGCCAGCGGCGGCATCCAATCGGCGTTACCGTCGCTCTCGACGCCGCTGGGGACATCGACCGCCAGCACGCGGCGTCCGGCAAAACGCTGCAACAACAGCGCCAGATCGTCGGCCAGCGGCCGCGACAGCCCAACGCCGAACAATGCATCGACGATCAACGGCGCGGGTGCCAGCGCGGCATCGATCGGTTCGACCGGACCGCTCCACCCGGCGCGCGCCGCTTTTGCCAGTTCGGTCGTTGGGTCGGCCAAAGCCGCCACCCGCACCGCCGCGCCGCGCGTCGCAAGCAACCGCGCCGCAACATAGCCGTCACCGCCATTGTTGCCGGGTCCGCACAGGATCAGGATCGGCGCCCCCGCCGCCATCCGCCACGCGGTGTCGGCGACCGCCGTGCCCGCAAGCTCCATCAATTCGGACAGCGGGGTTCCTTGCACCGCGCAGGCAGCCTCAGCCTCGCGCATCGCGGCGCAGGTCAGGATCGGGGCGTCGGCGGGAACGGACATGGCGATGTGGTAGCGCGTTTCGTCGCGGGTGAGAACTCCATGGGCGAATCGTCGCCCCCGCGAAGGCGGGGGCCGTTGGCCACCTTTCTCTTCACCGCTGCATAAACCGACTGCGGCCCCCGCCTTTCGCGGGGAGACGGCCTAAATCACCTCACACCGCCCGTATTCGCAGGCAACCGGTATCGATCATTCCCGATCGCAACCTCGATCATCCCGTCGCCGACAATCGTCACCTTCGCAGGTTCGGCCCCGTCGGCCGACACCACGCCGCGCCCATCCGTCGTAATCTGCAACCGGCGGTACCCGACGTTGGGACGCCCGACGACCAGCACCGAGCCGTCCTGGCCGCTCATCTCCTCGACGGTGCAGGTGCGATCGAACAGCTTGGCGCCTTCCAGCGCGCACTCGATGCGGCCGTTCGCCGCCGCTTCACGCGACCCGCGCGCTTCGGCTTCGGCCAAATCGCCATTGTCGGGCGCGCCGCCGCACGCGGCGAGCAACATGAGCCCGGCGATGCCCCCCAGTTTCCGCATTACTTGCCCTTCAACTGCGACAGGTCGCGCACCGCGCCGCGCGCGGCGCTCGTCGTCATCGCTGCATAGGCCTGCAACGCGACCGAAATCTTGCGCGGGCGCGGCTTGGCGGGTTGCCAGGCGGCGTCGCCCTTTGCTTCCATCGCCGCCCGCCGCGCCGCCAGTTCGGCATCGGGTACGGCAAGGTTGATCGTGCGTTTCGGAATATCGATCTCGATCAGGTCGCCATCTTCGACCAGCCCGATCAGGCCGCCCTCGGCGGCTTCGGGCGAGGCATGGCCGATCGACAGCCCCGACGTGCCACCCGAAAAGCGCCCGTCGGTGACGAGGGCGCACGCCGCGCCCAACCCCTTCGACTTGAGATAGCTCGTCGGATACAGCATTTCCTGCATCCCCGGTCCGCCTTTCGGCCCTTCGTAACGGATGACGACCACGTCGCCCGCAACGACCTGCCCGGTCAGGATGCCCGCAACCGACGCATCCTGGCTTTCAAACACCTTGGCCGGACCCGAAAATTTCAGGATCGATTCGTCGACCCCTGCGGTTTTCACGATGCAGCCATCGACCGCCAGATTACCCGACAGCACCGCCAGCCCACCATCCTGACTGAACGCATGCGACGCCGAACGGATCACCCCGGTTTCACGGTCGAGGTCGAGCGACTCCCAACGCCGCTCCTGACTGAACGCAACCTGCGTCGGCACCCCGCCCGGCGCCGCCATGAAGAATTTCTGCACCTCGGGGTCGTTGGTCCGCGAGATGTCCCATTTGTTCAGCGCATCGCCCAGCGTCGCGCTGTGCACCGTCGGCAAATGCGCGTGGAGCAATCCCGCACGCTCCAACTGGCCGAGGATCGCCATGATCCCACCGGCGCGGTGGACATCCTCCATATGCACGTCGGCCTTGGCGGGCGCGACCTTCGACAGGCACGGCACCCGCCGCGACAGCCGGTCGATATCGGTCATGGTGAAATCGACCCCGGCCTCGAACGCCGCGGCGAGCAAATGCAGCACGGTGTTGGTCGATCCGCCCATCGCAATATCAAGGCTCATCGCATTTTCGAACGCCTCGAACGTCGCGATATTGCGCGGCAACACGCTGTCGTCGTCCTGTTCGTAGTGCCGCTTGCACATCTCGACGACGATCCGACCGGCGCGCAGAAACAATTCCTTGCGAT
The DNA here is from genome assembly GCA_016463225.1 of Sphingopyxis sp. Classification (GTDB taxonomy): domain Bacteria; phylum Pseudomonadota; class Alphaproteobacteria; order Sphingomonadales; family Sphingomonadaceae; genus Sphingopyxis. The sequence continues at coordinate 38,435 of JAEMRT010000034.1, forward strand.
CGGCGTGCGTCGCGAGCTGCGAGCCATTGCCCGGCAGCGACAGCCCCAGCGCCTCGGTCAGGCAGTTCATCGAATTGGCGGTGAACATCCCCGAGCAGCTGCCACAGGTCGGGCACGCTGCCTGTTCGATCGCCAGCACTTCCTCATCGCTGTATTTTTCATCGGCGGCGGCGACCATCGCATCGACCAGATCGAGCGCGACCGTCTTGCCCTTCAGCACGACCTTGCCCGCCTCCATTGGCCCGCCCGACACGAACACAACGGGGATATTGATGCGCAGCGCCGCCATCAGCATGCCCGGGGTGATCTTATCGCAGTTCGAAATGCATACCATCGCGTCGGCGCAATGCGCATTGACCATATACTCGACCGAATCCGCGATCAGGTCGCGCGACGGCAGCGAATAGAGCATCCCGTCATGCCCCATCGCGATGCCGTCGTCGACCGCGATGGTGTTGAATTCCTTGGCGATCCCGCCGACCGCCTCGATCTCGCGCGCCACCATCTGGCCCAGGTCTTTCAGATGGACATGACCGGGGACGAACTGGGTAAAGCTGTTGACCACCGCGATGATCGGCTTGCCAAAATCGCTGTCCTTCATCCCCGTCGCACGCCACAGCCCGCGGGCGCCCGCCTGATTGCGGCCATGGGTGGTCGTGCGCGAACGATAAGAAGGCATTTTCTGGTTTCCTAGAAATAATATTACAATTTATTGCGAGAGAAAGCGCCTCTACACGCCTATCCCGCGATGTTCAACGCCGCTTTCTTGCACATTCGCGCCAGCCGCGCGGCAAACAGCGCCTGCCCCGCCGCATCCCCGACCAGATCCTGCCGCATCTCGATCCCGACATAGGGAATGGCATTGCCCTCGGCATGATGGTTCATCGTCGCGTTGAGCAACTTGCCCGAATAGGGAAGCTGATCGCCAACATTCAGCCCCTCGGCCGCCAGCACCGCGATCGCCGCCGCCGCGAGCCGGTCGTCGTCGTTGTAGAGCACCCCGACATGCCACGGCCGCACCTGTTCAGGATGCGCCGCCAGCGACGGGGTAAAGCTGTGCAGCGACAGGATCATCGCCGGGCGATGCGCCGCGACCGTCGCCGCAATATGCGCGTGATAGGGCCGAAAGAACCGCGCCAGCCGCGCCTCGCGCGCCGCATCATCGAGCGCGTTACCCGGTACCGCATGCCCGTCGCTGGCGATCGGTAGCACCCCCGGCGCCTCTTCCTCGCGGTTACAATCGACGACCAGCCGCGACACCCCGCCCAAGATCGCAGCATCGACCGCGCCGCTCTCGACCAGCAAGGCCGCCACTTCCGCCACCCCGATGTCGATCGCGATATGGTTGGTCAGCAGCGCCGGATCGATACCGAGGTCGATGTCATCGGGAACATGGTTCGACGCATGGTCGGCGATCAGCAGGATACCGCCTGCGCGCGGCGTTCCCAATTGGCGCCACGCCTCGCTCATCGCAGTGCGCCCGCCAGCTGCCACCAGTGCGGGTGGCTTTGCGTCAGGCGCGCCGCCGCCGCATCGCGTTCGGCCAGCGCATCGAACAGCGCAAAACAGGTGGCGCCCGATCCCGACATGCGCGCCAGCCAGGGGCCGAGCGCGCCCAGTTCGGTCAGGACATCGACAATCGCCGGACACTGCGCGGTCGCGGGACGCTGCAAATCATTGCGCGCCGCCAGCAGTTGCGCCCGCCCCGCCGGATCGCCGAACAACTCCCCGCGATCGATCCCGTCCCACGCGGCAAACACCGGCCCGGTCGCGACCGGCTGGCGCGGATTGACCAACAGCACCGGCGTGCCGCCCAGCCGCAATTCGGGCACCGCGCTCAACTCTTCACCAACCCCGACCCCCAGACAGGTCGCGCTCGCGACGCACGCCGCAATATCGGCGCCAAGCGGGCTGATGATCCGCGCCAGCACCGCTTCGCCCAGCTCGGGCAGGAAATGCGTCCGCACCAGCCGCGCCATCGCCGCGGCATCGGCCGACCCGCCGCCAATCCCCGCCGCGACCGGCAAGGCCTTGGTCAGCGTCACCACCAGCGGCGGCACCCGCTCGGCACCGTACCGCGCGCGCAGCAAGGCCAGCACCTGCAGCACCAGATTGTCGACGCCCGCGCTCAGCCCCCCGGAAAATTCGCCGACGATCGTCAGCCGATCCGTGTCCGCCACCTCGGCCACAATCCCGTCGCCGCCGTCGACAAAAGCGAACAGCGTCTCGATCTCGTGATAGCCGTCGCTCCGCCGGGCACGGACATGCAGCGCAAGATTGATCTTTGCCCAGCCCTTTTCCTGCATCACAGCGGTCACGGCGCGGTCGTCGCCGGGGTCAGCCCGTCGCGCAGCTTTGCCGCCAGCCGCGTCGCCATCTCCGCCTCGGCGAGCAGCGCGGCGGCGCGCCAAGTGTAGCGCGCCTGGAACTTGCGCCCCGCCTGCCAATAAGCATCGCCCAGATGCTCGACGATCACCGCATTGGCGGGCTCACTACGCTCGGCCTTTTCCAGCAACGTCACCGCATCGTCGTTGCGCCCGGTCAGGAAATAGGCCCAGCCGAGTGAATCGGTGATGCTGGCATTCTGCGGCTCCTGCGCCCACGCTGCCTCGATCCGCGCCAGCGACTGCTTGACATCCTTGCGCCGTTCCAGCGCCGAATAGCCCGCAAAATTGAGCACGGCGGCATCATTGGGACGCAGCGTGACGGCCTGTTCCATCAGCGGCGCTGCGGCATCCCATTCGCTCGCCTGCAACAGCAATTCCGCCCGCGCGATCAGCAACGTCCCGCGCAGCGCGCGGTCGTCGGCGTCGTCAGCGAGCGCCCCCTCAAGCCGCTCGTAAGCACGCGCCGCGGCCTTGGGATCGCTGGACCGCCGCGCAATGTCGGCGAGCCGCACGAGCAGGCTGCGCGGCGCATCGCCCGCAGTCGCCGCCTCGGCAAGTTTCGCCGCGCCCGGCAGGTCGCCGGCATCGGCGACCAGTTCGGCGCGGCGCATCGCCAGCACCAGCGGCAACGCCGCGCGGTCATCGCCCAGCAGCGCCAGCGCGTCGCCGCGCTGGCCATTGCGGTCGAGCGCCTCGACCAACGTCGCGCGCACCGCCCAATCCGCATCGTTCAGCCAAAAGGCGGCGCGCGAAAACAGCAGCGGCACCTTCGTGTTGCCGTTCGGCGTCCGCGCCAGCCCGTCGGCGAGCAGCCCGAGCCATTGCGCGACGCCCGCGCGCGGGATTGACACCGGCTGGTCGGGAAGCAGCAGCATCGGATCCTCGCGCTGCCCCGACGCCAGCGCGATCTTCCCGCGCAGCCGCATCGCAACATCGCGCTGTCCGGCCCTGTCGAGCGTCGCCGCGAGGCGGAGGCCGACGAGCTGGCTCGTCCGGTCGGTCAGGACCGTGTCGTCGGTCAGCGCCGCTGCTTCAGTTGCGCGCTGCGTCGCCAGCTGCACCAGCGCGACCTGCAACGCCAGCGCCGGTTCGGGCCGGGTGCGATTGTTCGCCGTCAGCAAATGCCGTTCGGGCAGCTTTTCGCGCGCCCCGACGTCGATCCACGCGTTGACGGTCGGCAGGATCAGCCGCGCAATCGTGTCCGCGCCGGTCTTGTCGCCGCGCCCCGAAATGAATTCGCGCGCCGCTTTCCAGTCCGACCGCCGCATCGCATCGACCAGCAGCACCAGCTGGGCATCGAAACGGCGATCGCCCGCGGTCCAGAGCCGCAGCGCCGCGGTGCGCGCCGCGGCCAGATCGCCGGCCTGGATCGCCTGTTCCAATATGCGCCCGCGCACCCCGGGCAGGTCGGGCGCGAGGCTCGACACATCGGTCAGCGCCGCCAGCGCCGCGGCGGGTTCGCCGCCCTCCTCGGCCAGCCGCGCCCGCACCAGCGCGTTCAGCGCCGCGCCGCCATCGTCCGCCGCATGCACGGGCACCGCCGCAACAAGCGCACCGACGGCCAGAAAAACCCGCGCGAGCTTACATGTTCGGGTAATTGGGGCCTCCGCCGCCTTCGGGGGTGACCCAGTTTATATTCTGGGTCGGATCCTTGATGTCGCACGTCTTGCAATGGACGCAATTCTGCGCGTTGATGACGAATTTGGGATCGCCCTCGGCCTCGCCGACAATTTCATAGACCCCCGCCGGGCAATAGCGCTGCGCGGGCTCGTCGTACATCGGCAGGTTATAGGCGACCGGGATCGACGGATCTTTCAGCTGCAAATGGACCGGCTGGTCTTCCTCATGGTTGGTGTTCGACACGAACACCGACGACAGGCGGTCAAAGGTCAACACCCCGTCGGGCTTCGGATAGTCGGGCTTCGGCATCATGTCGGCGCGGTACAGGCTCTCATTGTCCGGATGATGCTTCATCGTGAACGGGACTTTGATCTTGAGCGTTTCGAGCCACATCGTGATCCCAGACAGGATCGTCCCGCCCAGATCGCCCCATTTTTCGACGAGCGGCAGCACGTTGCGGACGACGCTCAGCTCTTTCTTGACCCAGCTGTCGTCATAGGCCGCCTGATAGGCATCAAGCGTGTCGCTGCCGCGCCCGGCGGTCACCGCCGCAAACGCCGCTTCGGCCGCCATCATCCCCGATTTCATCGCGGTGTGGGTGCCCTTGATCCGCGGGACGTTGAGGAAACCAGCGCTGTCACCGATCAGCGCGCCGCCCGGAAACGCCAGCTTCGGCACCGACTGGTAACCGCCGTCGCTGATCGCGCGCGCGCCATAGGACACGCGCTTGCCGCCCTTCAGAATCTTGGCGATCTCGGGATGCGTCTTCCACTTCTGCATCTCCTGAAACGGGGAGATGTGCGGGTTGCGGTAATTGAGCCAGGTCACGAAACCCAGCGCGACCTGTCCGTTCGCCTGATGGTACAAAAACCCGCCGCCATTGGCATTTTCGTCGAGCGGCCAGCCCTGGGTGTGGATCACCCGGCCCGACGCATGGTTCGCGGGATCGATGTCCCACAGTTCCTTGACGCCCAAACCGTAAACCTGCGGCTCGCAATCGGCGTCGAGCGCGAATTGCGGCTTGAGCATCTTGGTCAGATGCCCGCGCACCCCTTCGCCGAAAAACGTATATTTCGCATGGAGCTCCAGCCCCGGCGCATAATCGCCCTTGTGGCTGCCATCGCGCGCGACACCCATATCGCCGGTCGCGACGCCTTTGACCGATCCGTCGTCGTTGTACAGGATCTCGGCCGCCGGAAAGCCGGGGAAGATTTCGACGCCCAAGCCTTCGGCCTGTTCGGCAAGCCAGCGGCACAGATTGCCTAGGCTGCCGGTGTACGTCCCCTTGTTGTGCATGAAGCCGGGGGTGATGATGTGCGGCACCCCAATCTTCTTGGTCTTGGTCAGCACCCAATGCTGGTTGTCGTTGACCGGTACCTCGGCCATCGGACAGCCTTGCGTCCGCCATTCGGGGAGCAGTTCGTCGAGCGATTTGGGGTCGATCACCGCGCCCGACAGGATATGCGCGCCGACCTCGGACCCTTTTTCAAGGATACAGACCGACAGCTCGCTGCCCGCTTCATTCGCCAGTTGTTTGAGGCGGATCGCCGCTGAAAGTCCCGCCGGTCCCGCACCGACAATGACCACGTCATAGGGCATCGATTCCCGTTCGCTCACTTGGCTTACCCTTTCTGCCGTCCCGGCGCCGATCGTTCATCGTAAGCGGCGCTCATTCTGTCACGAAATGCGATGCCCGCCAATTGACGGGTCCGTCAACCACCTGTTTGGTGTAAATCGATGGGCGCGACGAATTCAGCTTTGCTGGCAGACAGCATTTGCGACTGGTGGTCGCTCGCGGGCGTCGATGCGTTGGTGGGCGAGGAACCCGCGGGTTGGCTCGTCCTGCCGCCGGCGAACGACGCTGCGGCACCCAAGCCCAAACCGGCTATCGCGACCGAACCCGAATACGTCCCTCTGCCCGCCATTTTGCAGCGTCGGGAAGCGCCGGAGACGGTTGAAGCGAAGGGACCGGTCGTCTTTCCTGACGTTTGGGATGATTTCCAGCACTGGCTGGCGACGAGCGATGAGGTGCCGGGCAGCCAGTGGGACGCGCGCCGCATATTGCCCGTCGGTCAGACGAACGCACCGCTCATGCTGCTCACCGCATGGCCCGAAATCGACGACCAGCGCGACGGCGCATTGTTCACCGGCGCCGCGGGCCAGTTGCTCGACGCGATGCTGCGCGCAATCGGGACGACGCGCGATGCCTGCTATATCGCCAGCCTCGCCGTCACCCGTCCAGCAGGCGGGCGCTGCGACGGCAATGAAGCGGCAGACCTCGACCGGCTGCTGTGGCATCACCTCCGGCTCGCCAACCCCGAACGATTGTTGCTCATCGGCAGCGACATCGTTCGCATGGCGGCGGCGACGGGCCTGCCCGAAACGCGCGGCAAGTTACTCGATATTAACCAAGATGGCGGCAAGGTGGAGACGGTGGCTGTGGCGCATCCCGCGATGCTCCTGGCCCGGCCCGCGCAAAAGGCGGCGGCATGGGACAGCCTGAAACTGCTCAACCGGGGACGTTGACAGATGAAAATGATGACCAGAACTTTTGCTTCAGGCGCAATTTTGGCGGCAGTCGCTGCGGCAACGCCCGCCTTGGCGGCCGATGCCAGCAGCCGCGACATGGTGGCCGCGCCGCAAACCGTACCCGACATTCTGAGTGCGAAACAAAAGCAGCTGTACACGCAGGTGCTGACGGCAATCCGCGGCCAGCGCTGGGCTGAAGCCAAGGCGCTGCTCGACGGGTCGGACAACGGCCCACTCACCGATTTCCTGCGCGCCGAACTGCTCACCGCACCGAACAGCCCGCGCGCCGAAGTGACCGACATCCTGCCGATCCTGTCGCGGTCGCCCTATTTGCCGCAGGCCGAGCAACTCGGCCGCCTCGCCGCCAAGCGCGGTGCAACCGACCTGCCGTCGCTCCCCTCGCAAGCCCGCCTCGCCTGGGCCGGCAGTGCGCCGCGCCGCCTCGGCGCCGACGCGGTCAGCAGTGATCCCGCCGCCGCCGAGCTGACCCGCACCATCCCCGACCGGATCAAGAATGACGATCCCGCGGGCGCCGAGGCTTTGCTCAACGCGGTCGCCGAGCGACTGACCCCCGAAGCCCGCGACGAATGGCGCCAGAAGGTCGCCTGGTCCTATTATATCGAAAATGACGACGCCAACGCGCTCCGCCTCGCCGCGGAATGCACCGGCGGACGCAGCGCCTGGTCGACGCAGGGCGCGTGGGTGCAGGGGCTCGCCGCGTGGCGCACCCGCGACTATCGCACCGCGCTGACCGCCTTCGACCGCGTCTCGCGCGAAGCCCCCGACAGCGAACTGCGCGCCGCGGCCTATTATTGGGCCGCACGCGCCGCAATCGCCGCCGGCGACCCCGCGTCGGTGCAATCGCGCCTGCGCGCCGCCGCTGCCAACGAAGAAACCTTCTACGGCATGCTCGCGGTCGAAACGCTCGGCGTCGCCACGACCAGCCAGCGCGAAATGGTTCGCGCCGATCGCTCCGCCTGGCGCGCGCTCGAAAGCCTGCCGAACGTCCGCGCTGCCATGGCGCTGTCGGAGATCGGCGAGGACAAATATGCCGACGCGGCCCTCCGTCATCAGGCGCGGATCGGCGATGCGCGCCAGCACGAACAGTTGCTCGCGATCGCAGGTTCGCTCAGCCTGCCCGAAACGCAGCTCTATCTTGCCCATAACACCCCGCAGGGCCGCAAACCCGCCGCGCAGGCGCGTTACCCGCAGCCCAAATGGGAACCCAACGGCGGATGGAAGGTCGATCCGGCGCTCGTCTTTGCCCACACCCTCCAGGAATCGCGCTTCCAGCGCACCGTCGTCAGCCCCGCAGGCGCCTATGGCCTGATGCAGGTCCGCCCCGGCACCGCGCGCGACGTCGCGCGCTGGCGCGGCGACAGCATCGACACCGCCGATCTGCGCATCCCCGCGGTCAACATGGATATGGGGCAAAGCTATCTGCAATATCTCGCCCGCGACGTCTCGACCGGCGGCCAGCTGCCCAAGGTGATCGCCGCGTATAACGCCGGACCCGCCCCGATCGCGCGCTGGCAGTCCGAAATCCGCGACAATGGCGACCCACTGCTCTACATGGAATCGATCCCCTATTGGGAAACGCGCGGCTATGTCGGCATCGTGCTGCGCAATTACTGGATGTACGAAGCGCAGCAGGGCAAGCCCTCGGTCAGCCGCGCCGCGCTCGCGCAGGGCAAATGGCCGCGCTTCCCCGATGGCAAGGACCGCACCCGGCTGAGCTATGCGGGCGGCTTGGCCAATGCCGATTGACGAAAGCCTGACCTTCAAGCCGGTCCGCATCGCGCTGCTGACGATTTCGGACAGCCGCAGCGCGGCCGAGGACCGGTCGGGCGACAAGCTCGAAGAACTGCTGACCGCCGCGGGTCACATCCTCGCCGCCCGCGCGATCATCCGCGACGAAACCGACCTGATCGTCTCGCGCCTCCACAACTGGATCGACGATCCCGACGTCGACGTCGTCATCACCACCGGCGGCACCGGGCTGACCGGTCGCGACGTGACCCCCGAGGCGCTGCACCGGCTCGACGGCAAGGATATTCCCGGCTTCGGCGAACTGTTCCGCTGGCTCAGCTACCAGACGATCGGCACCTCGACGATCCAGTCGCGCGCCTGCGCGATCGTCGCGCGCGGCACCTATATTTTCGCGCTGCCCGGCTCGACCGGCGCGGTCACCGACGCGTGGGAAGGCATTTTGGCGACCCAGCTCGATAGCCGGCACAAGCCGTGCAATTTTGTCGAACTGATGCCGCGACTGATGGAATAGAGCCAACTTTACCCATTTCGTCACCCCGGACTTGATCCGGGATCCATTGCGTCACCGCTGAATGGATGCCGGATCAAGTCCGGCATGACGAAGCTTCAATAGTCGATTTTCAGCCTCTTTGTTCTTTATTTGTTCTCCGCGAAACGGTAAACTCCCTCGGTGGAACCAGGCAAACCCCTTCCCCCGACCTCCGGTCGCGGCGCCCCCGCCAACCCGCGCCCGACGCGCACCGGATCGCTCGACCGCGAGGCTGATGGCGACTGGCTCGACACCGCCGAACTGATCGACGGCGCGCCGCCGCCGCTGCGCACGACCGTCACCGTCGAACATCCCAAAACGATCATCGCGCGCAACACGTCGCCCGACATCGGCTTCGACCGCTCGATCAACCCCTATCGCGGCTGCGAGCATGGCTGCATCTATTGCTACGCGCGCCCGACCCACGCCTTTCACGACCTCTCGCCCGGCCTCGATTTCGAAAGCCGCCTGTTCGCCAAGCCCGACGCCGCACGACTGCTACGCGCCGAACTGGCAAAACGCGGCTACACCCCGGCGCCGCTCGCGATCGGCACCAACACCGACGGCTACCAACCGATCGAGCGCGAATGGGGCATCACCCGCTCGGTAATCGAGGTGCTTGCCGAAACGCGCCACCCGCTGCTCATCACCACCAAGTCCGACCGGCTGCTCCGCGACATCGACCTGCTCGCCGCGATGGCGCGCGACAATCTGGTCGGCGTCGCGATCTCGGTC
>JAEMRT010000113.1 GCA_016463225.1 Sphingopyxis sp.
GCCTAAGGCCGCACCGATGCCAAAAGCCCCCGCCCTGCTGCCCGAAGGCCTCCGCGACCGCCTCCCCCAACAGGCTGAGGCCGCGTCGCGCGTCACGCGCGCGCTCGTCGATGCGATGCGCGCGCATGGCTATGGCCGGGTGTCGCCACCGCTGGCCGAATTTCGCGAGACGCTGGGCGGCGACGATGATCGCACCACCCGCGACCTGCTGCGCTTCACCGATCCGGTATCGCAGCGCACGCTGGCGCTGCGTCCCGACATCACGCGACAGGTCGGCCGCATCGCGACCTCACTGCTCGCCAATGCTCCGCGCCCGCTGCGCCTTTGCTACGCCGGGCAGGTCGTCAAACTGCGCGCCAGCCAGCTCCGTCCGGCGCGCGAGATGTTGCAGGTCGGCGCCGAGCTGATCGGCAGCGACAGCGTCGCCGCGGCGCGCGAGATCGTCGGGGTTGCGATCGACGCGCTCGAAGCCGCAGGGATCGGACCGGTGACGATCGACTTCACCCTGCCCGATGTCGTCGACCTGCTCGCGAACGGCCCGCTGCCCGTCGAGACCGACATCCAGCAACTGCGCGACGAACTCGACGCCAAGGATGCCGGGGCGCTCACCCGCATCGGCGCCGCGGCCTATCTGCCGCTGCTCCGCGCCACTGGCCAGTTCGATCGGGCGATTGCCGATCTGCGCGCGTTCGACACATCGGGCGTGCTCAGCGCCCGGATCGACGCCCTCGAAGCGATCGCCGCACCTATCCGCGACCGCGTCACGCTGACCCTCGACCCGACCGAGCGCCACGGCTTTGCCTATCAAAGCTGGTTCGGTTTCCAGATCTTCGTTCCGGGTCAGGGCGACGCGGTCGGGCGCGGTGGCGGCTATGCGATCCCGGTCGGCGAACAGGAAGAGGCCGCGGTCGGCTTTTCGCTTTATCCCGATCCATTGATCGACGCGGGGCTTGGCGCCGAAGATGACAGCGATCGCCGTATTTTCCTGCCGCTCGGCCACGATCCGGCGCTCGCGGCCAGTCTGCGCGCCGATGACTGGCAGACAGTGGCGGCGCTGTCCGACACCGACGATGCGCACGCGCTGGGTTGCGGGTGGCGGCTTGGCCCCGACGGGCCGGTCGCGGTCTGACATAGCTGTTCCCCGGCGAAAGCCGGGGCCCATAACCCCTCCGTCGCATAGGCCCCGGCTTTCGCCGGGGAACAGCTATTCAAAAATCCGAAATCCCGAACCGCGGTACGCCCTGATTGATCCCCGGCGGATCGAGCACGGTCACGTCGAGCACAACCGGCTCGCCAATCCAGTGCGCCAGCGTCGTATGATCGGCCAGGTCGTCGTCGGTCAGCGGATGTACCAGCGCGCGCAGGCCGGTCGCAGCAATCGCCGCGACGATAGCGGTTTGCGAGCGCGCCAGGAAATGCACTTCATATTGCGCAATCGGATGCGGCCCTGCGGCGCCATCGGTCATCGCGCCGACGAACAGGATCGCAGGATTCTGTCCAAAATCGTCGCGCAACGCCGCGGCAGCGGGCCGCTCGGCGGGGTCGTAATAGATATGGGCGTGATAGGGGGCGTCGGGGTTGGTCATGATCTCGGTGCATTCTTTCACTATCGTCACCCCGGACTTGATCCGGGGTCCAAGCGACAGGAGTGGTCATGGACCCCGGATCAAGTCCGGGGTGACGAGGATAAAAAGACCTTTGCCCGCTCCACCTGAAACAGACAAGTCGCGCTACCGCCCGAACACCCGCTTCAACCACCCATCGACCGTCGCGGTCGCCGCAAAGGCCGGATCGCCCAGGCTGCGGTTGATCTCGGCATGGCCCTTCAGCCCCTCACCGGGGAAACTGCCATGTTCGACCCGGCTGCCACCCGCGACCAGCGCGCTGCCCAAGGCCTTCGCCTGCCGCACGCCATCGGGGCGCTGGACGTAAAGCAGCAGAAAGTCGGGCGCGTTGGGCGCCGCGGCATGCGCGGTCGGCGACAACGCCTTTTGCCGCGCAGGATCGGTGCCGAATGCCTGCGCGTAGGTCTTTTGCATGACCGGCGGACCGTCCTTCACCTGCGCCGGGACATCATAAGCCGCGCCATCGTTGGGGATAACCCCCGCGATGTCGGCGAACGACAGCCCGGCGCCCTTCAGATAGCGCTCGTCGGTCCCGACCAGCGCGACCAGATGCGCGCCCGCGCTATGCCCCATCAACACGATGCGCCGCCGGTCGATGCCCAGCGTGTCGGCGCGATCGACCAGCGCCTTCACCGCGCTTGCGACATCCGCAGCCTGCTGCTCGACCGTCGCGGCGGGGACGAGGCGATAGTTGATCGAGGCAAAGGTATAGCCCTGCTCAGGGTAGTGCACCGGTTTGAAGCGCCCGGTCGCATTGTCCTTACTGCCGCGTTTCCAGCCGCCGCCATGGACATAGACGATCAGCGGCGCCGGTCCCTTGGCACCCTTCGCGCGCCAGATATCAAGCACCTGCAAGGGATCGCTGCCATAAGCTATCGTCTCGCCGCCCGGCACCTTTGCCCCTTCATCGGCGCCCATGCGTTCGGCCATCCGCTCGCGCAGGCGGTCACGCAGTTTCTCGCGCGCATCGCTCGCCGGCATGCCGCTTGCCACCACAGCGCTCGCCGCCAACAGGCAGATCCAGTATCGCTTGCTCATATCCGCACCTCCATCGCCCCCCGGCGCCTGTCCCTTGTCCAACGCAATTGTCGCAAATTCATCCCAGCATGCTTGCCTCTCCGGCCAAATCCGCTAAGGCCGCGCCGGGCCGCGCCTGTCGTTTTGGGGCCCAGTTCAGCAGGACAGCATCATGGCAAATGTTACCGTCATCGGGTCGCAATGGGGCGACGAGGGCAAGGGCAAGATTGTCGACTGGCTCGCCAGCCGCGCCGATGCCGTGGTGCGCTTCCAGGGCGGTCATAATGCCGGCCATACGCTCGTCGTTGGCGAGCAGGTGTACAAGCTGTCGCTCCTCCCGTCGGGCATCGTCACCGGTACGCTGTCGATCATCGGCAATGGTGTCGTCCTTGATCCGTGGGCGCTGCGCGACGAAATCACCAAACTGCGCGGTCAGGGCGTTGTTATCAACGCCGAGAATTTCGCGATTGCCGACAATTGCGCGCTGATCCTGCCGTTCCACCGCGATCTCGACGCGTTGCGCGAAACCGCGGCGGGGGCGGGCAAGATTGGCACCACCGGGCGCGGCATCGGCCCGGCCTATGAGGACAAGGTCGGCCGCCGCGCGCTGCGCGTCTGCGACCTCGCGCACCTCGACAAGCTCGAACCGCAGCTCGATCGCCTCACCGCGCATCACGATGCGCTGCGCGCCGGTTTCGGCGAACCGCCGATCGACCGCGAGCGCCTGATCGCCGACCTCACCGAAATAGCCGACTATGTCCTCGAATATGCGCAGCCGGTGTGGAAGCGCCTGAAAAAGGTCCGCAAGGCGGGCGCGCGCATCCTTTTCGAAGGCGCGCAGGGCGTGCTGCTCGACGTCGATCATGGCACCTATCCCTTTGTCACCAGCTCCAACACCGTCAGCGGAACCGCCGCCAGCGGTTCGGGCCTCGGCCCCGGCGCGGTCGGCTTTGTCCTCGGCATCGCCAAGGCGTACACGACCCGCGTCGGCAGCGGCCCCTTCCCAACCGAACTCGAGGATGCGACCGGGCAAAAGCTGGGCGAACGCGGGCATGAATTCGGCACCGTCACCGGGCGCAAGCGCCGGTGCGGCTGGTTCGACGCCGTGCTGGTGCGCCAGAGCTGCGCGGTGTCGGGCGTCACCGGCATCGCGCTGACCAAGCTCGACGTTCTCGACGGTTTCGACACGATCCGCATCTGCACCGGTTACCGCCTGCGCGGCAAAATCCTCGACTATTTCCCCGCTCACTCGGCCGACCAGGCCGAGGTCGAGCCGATTTACGAGGAAATGGACGGCTGGCAGGAAACGACCGCTGGCGCGCGCAGCTATGCCGACCTGCCCGCGCAGGCGATCAAATATATCCAGCGCGTCCAGGAACTGATCGAAACCCCGATCGCGCTGGTATCAACCAGCCCCGAGCGCGAGGACACCATCCTGATTCGCGATCCGTTCAGCGACTGACGATGCGCCAGTCGTCGCACCGGCGCGGCGACTGGACGCGGTTTCTATCGCTGTCACCGAACTGCCTTCGCGCGTCGCTAGTTGGCGTCGGGATGACCAGCCGCGACACCACGCACTTCCTCGCCCGTCCTGACATCTACGATGCCTTGCCGCGCCCGCTCCGCGAGCGGCTTGACGTCATCGCCTTTGGCGCCATCCAGTGGCCGTGGCTGCTGCGGTCGTTGTGGGGCGGCCGCAAGTCGGACAAGGCGGCACTGCTTCGCCGCCTCGACTTGCCGGGTGACGCGCTGCCGCATCTGGGCAGCTGGAAGGCCGATACGCGCTTCCTGACCCATATCGTCGATGCGATCGAAATGTTGCGCCCGGCGACCGTGGTCGAACTCGGCTGCGGCGCGAGCAGCCTGGTGATTGCCAAAGCGCTGGCGATGCATGGCGGCGGCCGAATGATCAGCTACGATCAGCATGAGGATTTTGTCGCTGCCACCGGCCAATGGCTCGCCAGCCAGGGAGCCACCGCCGATCTGCGCCACGCCCCGCTCGGCCCGCCACCCGGCGACTGGCCGGGGTTATGGTATCAGCTGGCCGATCTGCCCACCGACATCGGCTTGCTGGTGATCGACGGGCCGCCATGGGCGCTGCATCCGCTCGTTCGCGGCGCCGCAGAGTCGCTGTTCCCGCGGCTGGCGCCGGGGGCCACGATCCTGCTCGACGATGCGGCGCGGATCGGCGAACGGCTCGTCGCCAAGCGATGGCGGGCACGCTGGCCCCACATCGATTTCATCTACGACCGGCGCGGTGCCAAGGGGACGTTGATCGGTCGATTGACCGACGCTTAGCCCGCAGCGCTCGCCACTTCACGGATCGCCGCGACGAAGCCTGCCGGATCATCCTCCTGAATGAAATGGCCACCGCGCAATGTTCGGTGGGCCGCGCCCTGAGCGCCCGGCACCCGCGACGTGAACAAGGCATCACCGCCGCGCGTGATCGGGTCGCCGTCGGAAAAGCAGCACAGAAACGGCTTGTCGAACGCCTCCAGCATCGCCCAGGCGCGCTTCTGATCGGGCACTGCGACATTGTCGCCCAGCGGCACAAACGACGGGAACACCCGCGCCGCGACCTTCGACGCGCGGGTCGGGAATGGCGCATCATAGGCGGCGATCTCGGCGTCGCTCAATTCGCGCTTCGCGCCCGCCTTCACGATCTTGCCGATCGGGAACACTGGACTGTACCGCGAAAAAGCGCGCCAGATGGCGAAGGCGCGCGGCGCTGGCTGGCCTTCGGGCAGCCCACCGTTCGATAACGCGACGCCAGCGAACCGCTCGGGCATTTCGGCGACCAGCCGCAGGCCGATCAACGAACCCCAATCCTGACAGGCGAGGATCATGTTCCGCAGATCGAGCGCCTCGATCCATTGCCGCATCCACGCCACCTGCGCCGCATAGCTGTACGCGGCTCGGTCGAGCGGCTTGTCTGACCGCCCGAAACCGATCAGGTCGGGCGCGACGACGCGAAATCCAGCATCGACCGCCGGACCTATCATATGGCGATAGAGATAGGCCCAGGTCGGCTCACCATGGAGCATCAGCACCGGCTGTGCATCGCGCGCGCCCTCATCGACATAATGGACGCGCAGGCCGTCGGCGATCTCGGCATAGCTTGGCTCATAGGGCCAGTCCGGCAAGTCCACAAAACGATCGTCCGGCGTGCGATAAACGCGCATCAGTTTCTCCCCCACCCTTGGTCGCGGGCAGCTTAGGGGACTTCCGTTGCGGCGCAAGCCGTGGCACCGTCGCGCGATGACCCGCCACATCCTCATCTTCTACGGCAGCTATCGCCGTGACCGGCAGGGCATCAAGCTCGCGCAGTGGCTCGTCGACGCCGTCGTCGCGCGCGGCGACAGCGCCGAGCTGGTCGATGCCAAGGCAGTCGATCTGCCGATGCTCGACCGCATGTACAAGGAATATCCCAGGGGCGAGGCGCCGCCCGCGATGGCCGAACTCGCGGCCAAGATCCGTGCCGCCGACGGCTTCCTCTTCGTCACCGGCGAATATAATTGGGGCCCGCAACCGGGGTTGAAAAACCTGACCGACCATTTTCTTGAGGAATGGTTCTGGCGACCTGCTGCGATCGCCTGTTACTCGGCGGGGCCGTGGTCAGGGGTGCGCGCGATGATGGGGTGGCGCGACACGCTGGGCGAGATGGGGATGGCAGTTACCTCGTCGATTCTGCCCGTCGGGCGGATCGGCGGCGCCTTCGACGCCGAGGGCCAACCGGCGGGTGAGGACGGTGCACGGCTGGTCAAGAGCTTCCCGCGCTTTGCCGATGACCTCAATTGGTGGGTGGATGCTGCCAAGGCCCAACGGGCGAAGGTCGATCCGCCCTATTAACCCGACTTCAACTCCGCCTGCAGCCGCAGGCTGGCGCGCCAGAAGAAAAAGGCGGGAATCAGCCCCAGCCACGCCGCGCCATACAGCACCCAGCGCACGCTTTCCTGACCTGCGACCGGCTGCAACGCATCGGACAGCACCCCGAACAGAAACGGCCCCAGGCCCAGCCCGATCAGATTCTGCCCGAACAGCATGATCGACGCCGCGACCGCGCGAGCGCGCGGCTGGACCAGCCCCTGCACACAGCCATAGGCGGGACCATAATAGGCCGAATTGAGGATCGTCGGGATGATCAGCATCGCGACCGCGACGCGCCAATCCTCCATATAATAGCCCAGGAACAGGATAGGCGCCGCGATCGCCATCCCATAAGCGGGAAAGGTCAGCAGATGCTTCTTGTCGCGCGGGCCATATTTGTCGGCCATCTTCCCGCCTAGCCAGGTGCCGAACGCCCCCGCCAGCCCGAGCACGACCGCCATCGAGAGCCCAGCCTCGGTTGTGGACAGCCCATGGCTCCTGATGAAAAAGCTGATCGTCCACAGTGCCTTGCCATAGCCAAGCACCGCGACAACCGACGCCGCGATCAGGATATAGATGAAGGCGCGCGAGCCGAAGATTTCGCGCAGCGCCTCGCCCGTCGAGAGCGGCACCACCGCGCGTGCTGTGGCCACCGCTTCGTCCGTTCGGCTGTGGCGCGGCTCGCGCATGACAAAGAGCACGATGAGCGCGAGTATGATCCCCGGCGCACCGACCATCATCAACGCAACGCGCCAGCCATAGAGGTCGTTGACCACCCCGCCGATGATGAGGCCGAGCAGCGAGCCGATCGGCACCCCGAGGCCGTAGAATGCGATGGCCGACGACCGTTTTTCCGCCGGCACGCTATCCGAAATCAGCGAATGGGCCGCCGGGGTGCACCCAGCTTCCCCGACGCCGACCCCGACGCGCGCGAGCAGCAGCTGAACGAAGTTCTGCGCCAGCCCGCACACCGCCGTCATCGCTGACCAGATCGCCAGCGAGATGGCGATCAGCCGCACGCGGTTGGTGCCGTCCTTGTCAGCGTAACGCGCGATCGGAATGCCAAGCAGCGCGTAAAAGACCGCAAAGGCCGGTCCGGCAAGCAAACCGAGCTGGGTATCCGAAAGCCCGAGGTCAGCCTTGATCGGTTCGGCGAGGATGTTGACGATCTGCCGGTCGAGGAAGTTGAAGATATAGACGATCAGCAGGATCCACAGCATCGACCGCGTCTGCGCGGATACGCCGGTGGCCGGCGCGGCGATGCCCTGCGACAAGGCAGCTTTATCATTCATTTCTGTCTCCCGCACCCATGGGAGCAGACCGGAGGGAGTGGTGTCAACGCCCTTGCGGCGCCCCGGAAATCCTTGCTTGCAATTGCCGCTACGGCTGCCAGCCTGCGGCCCATGCAAAAAATCTCGCTGTTCGCCGCAACCGCCCTGCTTGTCATCGCACCCGCTATGGCGATGCCGCCGCCACTGCCGCCGGTCGAGGGCAAGGACGCCGCAACCCTACAGGCCGAAATGACCGAGCGGCGGATCAACAGCGACGTCATCACCGCAACCTACCTCGACCGCATCCGGATGGTCGACGACAACGGGCCGAAACTGAATGCCGTTATCGCGACCTTTCCCGATGCGACGAGCCAGGCCCATGCGCTGGACCTCGAACGCAAGGCCGGGCACGTGCGCGGGCCGCTCCACGGCATCCCGATCCTGATCAAGGACAATATCGAGGCCAGGGGGCCGGTGGCAACGACCGCCGGATCGCTGGCGCTGAAAGACAATGTCACAAACCGCGATGCCCCATTGGTGGCGCGGCTGCGCGATGCCGGTGCCATCATCCTCGGCAAGACCAACCTCAGCGAATGGGCGAATATCCGCTCAAACAATTCGACCAGCGGGTGGAGCGCCGTCGGCGGGCTCACCAAAAATCCGCACGCGCTCGATCGCAACACCTGCGGTTCGTCGGCGGGCAGCGGCGCGGCGACCGCGGCGAGTCTGGCGCCGATCACGATCGGCACCGAGACCGACGGATCGATCACCTGCCCCGCCGGGGTTAACGGCGTCGTCGGGTTCAAACCGACCGTTGGTCTGGTCAGCCGCACCCATATCGTGCCGATCAGCCACAGTCAGGACACCGCAGGTCCGATCACGCTGACAGTGCGCGACACTGCGGCGGTGATGACGGTTATCGCGGGCAGCGATCCCGCCGATCCGGCGACCGCCGAGGCCGACGCGCGCAAAACTGATTATGCCGCTGCGCTCTCCCCCGATGCGCTGAAAGGCAAGCGCATCGGCGTGCTGCGCGATCGAATGGGCGACCGTGCCGACGTCGCTGCGCTGTTCGATGCCGCGCTCAAACAGATGAACGACCTTGGCGCGACGGTGGTCGAGATTTCCGACAGCCGGAAAGGATTGGAAGAACTCGGCGAGGCGGAGTTTGAAGTCCTGATGACCGAACTCAAGGCCGACATCGCGACCTATCTCGCCAGCCTGCCGACTAAAGATGGCCCCAAGACGCTCGGCAATCTGATCGCGTTCAACAAAGCCAACCCCGCCGAGCTGCAATGGTTCGACCAGTCGCTGTTCGAGCTGGCCGAAAGCAAGGGAGGTCTCGACAGCCCCGCCTATGTGACGGCGCGCGCCAAGGCGGCGCGGCTCGCCGGGGCCGAGGGCATCGACCGGCTGATGAAAACGCATAATGTCGACCTGCTCGTCGGGGTCACCAACGGCCCGGCGTGGACGAGCGACCTGGTGAACGGTGACCACTATACCGGTCCCAGTGCCAGCCAGCTTCCCGCGGTCGCGGGCTATCCGCACCTGACCGTACCGATGGGCGCGGTTGCGGGGTTGCCGATCGGCATGTCGTTCATCGGCGGAAAATGGGCCGATGCCGACGTGCTGGCGGCAGGCTATGCCTATGAACAGGCGAGCCGGAAACGGGTGGCGCCGACGTATCGGGCGAGTATCAGTCCTTAGACAAACCACAAATTCCGTTCGTGTCGAGCGAAGTCGAGACACCGCGAAGGAGCGCGCCCACGATGGGCATCTCGACTTCGCTCGATGCGAACGGAAACGCGTAGAACAGTAATGCCGCTAGCGTTTGTCCCGCCGCCGCTTCCAGCCCATTTCCTCAAGCTCGAGCAATTCCATCGGCACATGGATGTTGCGGATCGCCATCCGCACCTCGATCAGAAACAGCACCAGCGACGCAAGCAGCAACAACATGGCGATCGCGAACGCTCCTGACGCTGCCAGCCCGAGGTTGAACCCCGCGATCGCCTGCGCGAACAGCAGCGCGACGAGCAGACACACGACGATGCCGCACGCGACGGCGGCGGCAATCGCGTTGTTGATCACGTCCATCCGCCGGTCGGCCGCGCGCAGTTCGGCGACGACGCGTTCATGTTCCTGCCCCTCGGTTTCCGACCAGCGCTCCATCAGCGCGCGCGAGCGATCGACGACGCGCGACAGGCGACCGGTCAGGACATTGAGCAGGCTGCCCGTCGCGACGAGCAGAAACACCGGGGTCACCGACAGCTGGATCGTCTCGGCAATCATCGCCGAGCTGACGGCGGTCATGGGGCGGGCACCCGAGCGCCAAGGCCGCGCAGCACCCAAAGCGCGATTGCAACGCCGATCAGCTCGACCGCCAGCAGCCCCGCAAAGAGCGCGTCGGGTGCTTGCCCCAGCATGACCGCGGCGATCCGGGCGACTGCAACGCAGCCCCCGATCAGAACGAGCGCCCACAAGCCCGACGCCAGCGTCGCGCGCCGCCACCCGAGCAGGAAGGTCGTCAGTCCGACGCCGACGAACATGCCGCCATAGACAGTACGGATTTCCATCACCGCCTTGGTGCTGGGCATCGCAACATCGGTCTCGATCGTCAGCGCGCCGGGATCGAGAAAATAGCGCATCCCGATCAGGACAAAACCGAGCCCGAAGGCCGCGGTCAAGATCCGGCCCACGCGTTCGAAACCCGCGCGCTGCATTATCCCGCCTTCGCCGGGGTGTTCATGCCCATCGAGACGAAATATTTGCGGATGTTGCGCGCCGCCTGACGGATGCGCTGCTCATTCTCGACCATCGCAATGCGCACATAGCCCTCGCCGTCTTCGCCATATCCGACGCCCGGGGCCACCGCGACCCCGGCATGGGTCAGCAATTGCTTGGAAAACTCCAGGCTGCCCATCTCTTTGAGCGCGGGCGGCAACGGTGCCCAGGCGAACATCGACGCCTTCGGGCTCGGGATGTCCCAGCCGGCGCGGCCAAAGCTTTCGACCATCACATCGCGGCGTTTCTGATACAATTCGCGGTTCTTCTGAACAATGTCCTGCGGCCCGTTGAGCGCCGCGCATGCCGCCGCCTGAATCGGGGTGAAGGCACCATAGTCGAGATAGGATTTAACCCGCGTCATCGCCGCGATCAGCCGCTTGTTGCCGACCGCAAACCCCATGCGCCAGCCCGCCATCGAATATGTTTTCGACATCGAGGTAAATTCGACCGCGACATCCTTGGCGCCCGGCACCTGCAGGATCGAAGGGGTCGGGTTGCCGTCGTAGTAAAGCTCTGAATAGGCAAGATCGGACAGCACCCAGACCTTGTTCTCCTTTGCCCACGCGACGAGCCGTTCGTAGAAGGCAAGGTCGACGGATTCGGCGGTCGGATTCGACGGATAGTTGACCACCAAAATCGACGGGCGCGGCACGGTGAACGCCATCGCGCGGTCGAGTGCGCGCCAGTAATTTTCGTCCGGCGTCGTCGGCACGCTGCGGATCGTTGCCCCGGCGATGATGAAGCCGAAGGTATGAATGGGGTAGCTGGGGTTCGGCGCCAGCACGACATCGCCGGGACCGGTGATCGCGGTCGCGAGGCTCGCGAGGCCTTCCTTCGACCCCATCGTCACCACGACCTCGCTCTCGGGGTCGAGTTCGACGTTGAAGCGACGCGCGTAATAATTGGCCTGCGCCTTGCGGAGACCCGGGATGCCTTTCGACTGCGAATAGCCGTGGGCGTCGGGCTTCATTGCGACTTCGCACAATTTGTCGATCACATGCTGCGGCGGCGGCAGGTCGGGGTTGCCCATCCCCAGGTCGATGATGTCCTCGCCCGAGGCGCGGGCGGCCGCACGCATCGCATTGACTTCGGCGATGACATAGGGCGGCAGGCGCTTGATGCGATAGAATTCATCTTCGGACATGGGAAACTAGAACAACTCCTTTTCGTTATGGGTAATAAGCGCGAACGGCGCCTCGCCAGCCGCACCGCGGCTTGTTATAGGCTTCTATTCGCACTGACCAGCAGGAACGAACATGAGCGACGCAGACAAAAGCGATACGACGGACGTTCCCAACCCCTTCCTGCCGTCACCCGACGACATGCAGCACTGGGCCAGCGTGATCGGGCGCGCGCAGCAGATGATGCTCGAATATGCGTTGGGCCAGGCGAACGACGGCAAGACCAGCGCCACGGCGATGTTCGATCCCTCCACATGGCTCGAAAACCCGGCGACCCAGCTGTGGGCGCAGCAGTCGTCAAAAATGTGGGATCAAGGGGTCGCCTTCTGGACCTCGCTTGCGACCCTGAACCCGATGACCCCGCCCGCGCCCGACACGGCAAGCAAGGACCGCCGCTTTGCCGACCCCGACTGGGCGTCAAACCCGGTGTTCGCGATGATCCGGCAGACTTACGGCCTGCTCGCCGAACAGATGCTGGCGACGACGCGCCAGCTCGACGGGCTCGATCCCGCGGCGCGCGCCAAGATGGAATTTGCCGCAAAAGGCATCGCCGATGCGATGGCGCCGACCAACCTTGCGCTCACCAACCCCGAAGTCATCAAGCGCGCGGTCGAAACGCGCGGCGAAAGCCTGCTCAAGGGCTTGCAGCATATGCTGACCGACTTGTCGCGCGGGCAGCTCTCTCACGTGGATCCCGATGCGTTCGAGGTCGGGGTCAATATTGCGACCACGCCGGGCAAGGTGATCCACGAGACCGACCTCTACCAGCTGATCCAATATACGCCGACGACCAAGGAGGTGCTCGCCGTCCCGCTCCTCATCTTCCCGCCATGGATCAACCGCTTCTATATCCTCGACCTCAACCCCGCGAAGAGCTTTGTCGCCTGGGCGGTCGAACAGGGATTGTCGGTGTTCATGGTGTCATGGAAATCGGCCGATGCGTCGATGAAGGACATTATCTGGGACGATTATATCGCGGCGCAGGTCGATGCGATCGACACCGTGCGCGCCGCCCTGGACGTCCCTGCGGTCCACACGATCGGCTATTGCGTCGCCGGCACCACCCTCGCTGCGACGCTCGCGATCCTGGCGGCGAAGGGCGAGGCCGAGCGGGTGAAGTCGGTGACCTTTTTCACCGCGCAGGTCGATTTCGAACAGGCCGGCGACCTCAAGATGTTCGTCGACGACAGCTATCTGGCGCTGCTCGAACAGCTGTCGGCGCCGGGGTATCTCGACGGCCGCTATATGGCGGCGACCTTCAACAGCCTGCGCGGACGCGACCTGATCTGGAACTATGTCGTCAGCAATTATCTGCTCGGCAACGACTATCCGCCGTTCGATCTGCTCTACTGGAACGGCGACACCACCAACCTGCCCGCGAAATGGCACCGCCAATATCTGGTCGACCTGTATCGCGACAACCGCATGGTCATCCCGAACAGCCTGTCGGTGCTGGGGACGCCGCTCGACCTCAGGAAAATCGAAACCCCCGCCTATATTCAGGCGGGGCGTGAGGATCATATTGCGCCGCTCGCCAGCGTCTGGCGGTTGATGGACAATCTGTCCGGCCCCAAAACCTTCCTGCTTGCCGGTTCGGGCCATATCGCCGGGGTCGTCAATCCGCCCGCTGCGGGCAAATATCAATATTGGACCGGCGACAGCGACGCCGTGACGCTCGACGAATTCATCGCGGGCGCCAGCGAGACCAAGGGCAGCTGGTGGCCGCACTGGATCGACTGGATTTCGGCACAGGATAGCGCAAAAACGCCCGCGAAAGGCGCGCGCATTCCCGGAAAAGGCGCCAAAAGGGCGATCGAAGACGCGCCCGGCCGCTATGTCAAACAGCGGTAATATCTAGCGATTATCCTGCCAGTGGGCGAGGATCGGAATAATTTTTGTGCGCTGCACAAAAATATCCTTGAAATCGCCGAACCACTCCTATATTGTGCACTGCAACATAAAAGGAGTTTTACCCATGGCTACCAAGATGGATAGTGCCGAAAAGGCTTTCGAAGCCGCGACGCTGGAAACCGCCGCCAAGCCGGTGGAAGCTCCGGCTGCCCCCGCCGTTGTCGCTGCTCCTGCAGCGGTAAAGGCTGCTGCCCCCGCCAAGATCAAGACGGTGAAGGCAAAAGCCAAGCCGGCCGCGAAAAAGGTGGCTGCCCCCAAGGCAGTTGCCAAGAAGGTCGCCCCGAAGAAGGCGGCCGTGAAGAAGATTGCCCCCAAGGCCGCACCGAAGCCGGTTGCCGCCGTCAGCAAAGGAATCAAGACCATGAACGACACCGTCAAGAAGTTCGCCGACGAAGCGAAGACCCGCACCGAAGCCCTGACCGCCGACTTCAACACGAAGGCCAAGGAAGCGATGAGCAAGACCAGCAAGCTTGCTGAAGAAGCCGTCGAATTCAACAAGGCGAACGTCGAAGCGCTGGTCGAAGCCGGCAAGATCGCCGCCAAGAACATGGAAGTTCTGGGTCAGGAAGGCGTGACCTTCGCTCGCAAGAGCTTTGAAGACACGACCGCCGCGCTGAAGGGCTACACCGCCGTCAAGACCCCGGCCGACTTCTTCAAGCTCTATGCCGAAAACAGCAAGAAGGCGTTCGACGCCGCTGTCGCCCAGACCTCGAAGACCAGCGAACTGGTCGTCAAGATGGCGAACGACAGCTTCGCGCCGATCTCGAACCGCGTTTCGGTCATCACCTCGAAGATGAAGGCCGCTTAAAGCGCCTTTACCTTCCGTTGGCGCGGGCACTCCCCCTCCCTCCCCGCCTGCGCCGACACCCCCAAGGCCGCCCGCGTCCCCCGGAAGCGGGCGG
>JAEMRT010000215.1 GCA_016463225.1 Sphingopyxis sp.
GGCGTGGGTCGAGGCGCGGGCGGGCGATGAGGTGCGCGCGGAGCGGTGGGGGTAAACCTCCTTCCCCCTTGATGGGGAAAGGATACGCAGCCTTGCCGCGTAGCGGCCAGGCGAAGTTGGATGGGGGTGCGGGTGCGTCCTTGGGCCGACATTTCGGGACGAGAGCACACCCCCACCGCTGCGACTAGGCAGCAAGCTGCCAAGTCTCACTGCCTCCCCCATAAAGGGGGAGGGGGAGAACACTATCCCGCCCGATGCTGCCGGAAAATATCTGCGAGCATCATGAACTCATCGGCGCGCGGGCTGCCCTTGCGCCACACCAGCGCGATCGTCCGCCAGTCATGATCCGAATCGAGCGGCCGGGTGTCGATGTCGGTGTGGTCGAGGATGCCGGCCTCGATCGCCATTTGGGGCAGCATGGTGATCCCCAGGCCATTGTCGACCATCTGGACCAGCGTATGCAGCGACGTTCCCATCATCCGCGCCCCGGCGCGTAGTTCGGGGCGGTTGCAGGCGGCGAGGGCGTGATCCTTCAGGCAATGGCCGTCCTCGAGCATCAGCATCTGCGCCGGGTCGAGCTGGTCGGCGCTGACCATCGCGGGCAGGTCTTCGGACTGGTCGCCGGGGAAGGCGACGAAGAGGGCGTCGTCGAACAATTCCTCGCTCTCGACGTCGCCGCAGGCATAGGGGAGGGCGAGCAGCACGCAGTCGACGGTGCCGTGGTGAAGCGATTCGCACGCCTGCGCGCTCGGTTCCTCGCGCAGGAACAGCTTGAGCGCCGGGCGCTCCTTGCGCAGCAGCCGCAGCATTCCCGGGAGCAGGAAGGGGGCGATGGTCGGGATGACGCTCATCCTGAGGTCCCCGACGAGTGGCGCCGCGGCGGCGGCGGCCATGTCGGCCAGTTCCTCGGCCTCACGCAGCACGCGGTGCGCCTTTTCGACGATCGCATTGCCCAGCCCGGTGAAGCGGACGACGCGGCGGGTGCGTTCGACGAGGGTCGGCCCGAGCAGGGTTTCCAGCTCGCGGATGCCCGCCGACAGCGTCGACTGGGTGACGTTACAGGCGTCGGCGGCGCGGCCGAAATGGCCATGTTCGTGCAGCGCGACGAGATATTGCATCTGCTTGAGCGTGGGCAGGTAGTTGGACATTAATCGGATATAGCCATGAACCGGGTCGTTTTGAATGGTTTTGGCGATAATTATTCGTCGCCATAGTGGCGGCGATTGTTGTCGATTTCCGCGATGCTATGATAGCCAGTCGGATCGGACGAGGCGGAGGGGCGGATGGCGATTTCCCGTTTTCTGATTGGCGGCATGGCGAGTGCGCTGCTGCTGACCGGCGGCTTGTTTATGTGGGCGGGCTATACGCAGATTGCGGAGGACGAGGTGCTGCCCGAGCCACCGCCCGCGCTCGCGGCGATTCCGGTGGCCGGGGCGAACGCGCCGAAGCGCGGACCGGCGCCGCCTGCCTTGCCCGCGGCGAAGGAAGCATCGCGCGAGGAGCGGCGCTTCAACCGCTTCGACCGCGACCGCAACGACAAGATCAGCCGGGTCGAGCTGATGGCGTCGCGCACCGCGGCGTTTCGCAAGCTCGACAAGGACGGCAATAATCTGCTGACCTTCGAGGAATGGGCGGCGGCGACCGGCGAGCGCTTTGCAGGAGCCGATGGCGACCGGTCGGGCGATCTGACGCGGGTCGAGTTTGCGACGACGGCGCCGAAGGCAGCGGCGAAACCGAAGTGTAGCTGCTAGGCGGCGACGCCATCGGCGACCTTCACCCACTCGGCCAGCGCCGCGCCCGCCCGCGCCGTATAGCCGAGCTTGCGATCCTTCTTGCGGACATCCTCGGCCAGCGGCGGGAAGAGGCCGAAGTTGACGTTCATCGGCTGGTAGCTCGCGGCGTCGGCGCCGCCGGTGATATGGCCGAGCAGCGCCCCAAGCGCGGTTTCGAGCGGCGGCGGGGAGAGGGCGCGGCCACCGAGTTCGGCAGCGGCGAAGCGCGCGGCGATCAGGCCGATCGCGGCGCTTTCGACATAACCCTCGCAGCCGGTGATCTGTCCGGCGAAACGGACGTGCGGCGCTGATTTCAGGCGCAGCTGCGCGTCGAGCAGCTCGGGCGAGCGGATGAAGCTGTTGCGATGCAGCCCGCCGAGGCGCGCGAATTCGGCCTTTTCGAGCCCGGGGATGGTGCGGAACAGCTCGACCTGCGCGGCGTGCTTCAGCTTGGTCTGGAAGCCGACCATGTTCCACAGCGTGCCGAGCGCATTGTCCTGGCGCAGCTGGACGACGGCATAGGGCCAGCGCCCGGTGCGCGGGTTGTCGAGGCCGACGCCCTTCATCGGGCCGAAGCGCAAGGTTTCGGGACCGCGTTCGGCCATCACCTCGATGGGCATGCAGCCTTCGAAATAGGGGGTGTTGGTTTCCCACTCCTTGAATTCGGTCTTGTCGCCGTCGACGAGGCCCTGGACGAAGGCGTGATACTGCTCCTTGTCCATCGGGCAGTTGATATAATCCTTGCCGTCGCCGATCGGCCCGACCTTGTCCCAGCGGCTGGCCATCCACGCGATGTCCATGTCGACGCTGTCGCGGTAGACGATCGGGGCGATCGCGTCGAAGAAGGCAAGTGCGTCCTTGCCCGTGGCGGTGCCGATGCTGTCGGCGAGGCTGGCGGCGGTGAGCGGGCCGGTGGCGACGATGGTGAGGCCTTCGCTCGGCAGGGTGTCGATGCGTTCGCGGACGATGGTGATGTTGGGGTGCGCTTCGAGCGCGCGGGTGACGCCGCCCGAAAAGAGGTCGCGGTCGACGGCGAGCGCTGATCCCGCGGGCACCTTGTGGACATCGGCCTCGCGCATGATGATCGAGCCGAGCGTGCGCATCTCGCGGTGGAGCAGGCCGACGGCGTTGCTGTCGCCATCGTCGCTGCGAAAGCTGTTCGAGCACACCATCTCGGCCAGCGCGTCGCCCTGATGCGCCGGGGTCATGTCGCCGCCGCCGCGCATTTCGGAGAGGCGGACGCGATACCCCGCCTCGGCGAGCTGCCAGGCGGCTTCGGATCCGGCGAGGCCGCCGCCGATGATGTGAACGTCGTAT
The DNA here is from genome assembly GCA_016463225.1 of Sphingopyxis sp. Taxonomy (GTDB): domain Bacteria; phylum Pseudomonadota; class Alphaproteobacteria; order Sphingomonadales; family Sphingomonadaceae; genus Sphingopyxis. Next base: position 3,090 of record JAEMRT010000215.1, read on the forward strand.
TCCGCCATTTACCCTATCCGTTGACTTGCGACCAATGTGCCGCGCAGTAGGCGGGTTGCGGGCAAGATGCAAAGGGGCGACGATGAGCGGGGAACAGAGTTGGGATCGTGCGCGGTGGCTGTGGCTGGCGGCGCTGGCCGGCGGGATCAGCTATTTCGCGGCGGTGTATCTGCGGCTCGACGGGCCGGCGATCTGGGCGTGGAAAGCGTCGGGGGTCGGCTTGCTCGCGGTGTGGGCGGCGGTGAATGCGCGCGGTGCCGACGGCAAGCTGATCGCGGCGGTGCTGGCGTTCGGGGCGCTGGGCGACTGGTTGCTCGATGCGATCGGGATGCTGGCGGGGGCGGCAGCGTTCGCGACCGGGCATCTGATCGCGATCATATTGTATCTGCGCAACCGGCGGCCCAGCCTGACATCGTCGCAAAAATTCCTGGCGTGGGTGCTGGTGCCGCTGGCGCTGCTGATCGCGTGGGGGCTGACGAGCGGCGCCGAGGCGGCGCTGATGGGCGCGGCGATCGCCTATACGGGCGGGGTGGCGATCATGGCGGCGACGGCGTGGGCGAGCCGCTTTCCGCGCTATCGCACCGGGATCGGCGCGATGGCGTTTCTGGCGAGCGATCTGTTCATTTTTGCGGGGGAGGGCGGGACGCTGTCGAAGGACGTGACGTTGTGGCTGGTGTGGCCGCTGTATTTCGGCGGGCAGGCGCTAATCGCGTGGGGCGTGGTGAGTGTGCTGGCGAAGGAAGGGCGTAGCTGACTGGCTGGAGGCGATTGGTAGCAGACATTCTTTCTCCCCTCCCTTGTAGGGAGG
>JAEMRT010000001.1:0-79754 GCA_016463225.1 Sphingopyxis sp.
GGGCGCGCTACGCTACGGGGTGTCTCGACTTCGCTCGACACGAACGGAAATCGAGGATGATCTCGAAACCGTCTCACAGCCGCATTTCGCCCATAAGAAAAGGGCCGGAGTTTCCCCCGGCCCTTCCCTAAATCATGTGGTGCCAATCAGGCGCCGGTGACGTCGGCCGTATCGACCTTCACACCTGGACCCATCGACGACGACAGCGCGATCTTGCGGACATATTTGCCCTTCGCGCCGGCCGGCTTGGCCTTGACGATCGCGTCGACGAACGCGTCGAAGTTCTGGCGGAGCTTTTCCTCGCCGAACGACAGCTTGCCCAGACCGGCGTGGATGATGCCGGTCTTTTCGACGCGGAATTCGATCTGACCGCCCTTGGCGGCCTTCACGGCTTCGGCGACGTTCGGGGTCACGGTGCCCAGCTTCGGGTTCGGCATCAGGCCCTTCGGACCCAGCGTCTTGCCGAGACGGCCGACGATGCCCATCATGTCCGGCGTCGCGATGACGCGGCCATAGTCGAGGTTACCCGCGAGCATGTCTTCCATCAGGTCTTCGGCACCGACCTTGTCGGCGCCGGCGGCCAGCGCCTTGTCGGCATTGTCGCCGCGCGCGAACACGGCAACCTTGACGTCCTTGCCGGTCCCGGCGGGCAGCGTCACGACGCCGCGGACCATCTGGTCGGCGTGGCGCGGATCGACACCCAGGTTGAGCGCGACTTCGAGCGTTTCGTCGAACTTGGCCGAGGCCAGCTCGCGCACCGTCTTCAGCGCCTCGTCAACGCCGTGCAGCTTCAGCGCGTCAACCTTGCCCTCAAGGGCCTTCTGCTTTTTGGTCAGCTTTGCCATCGGATCAGCCCTCCGTCACTTCGAGGCCCATCGAGCGCGCACTGCCCTCGATGATCTTCGTTGCCTGTTCCAGATCGTTCGCGTTGAGATCCTTCATCTTGATCTCGGCGATTTCGGTCAGTTTCGAGCGGGCGATCTTGCCGCCGCTGATCTTGCCCGGCTCTTTCGAACCCGACTTCAGGTTTGCGGCCTTCTTGATCAGATAGGTTGCCGGCGGCGTCTTCGTGACGAACGAAAAGCTCTTGTCGGCGAACACGGTGATGATGGTCGGGGTCGGGGTGCCTTTTTCCATGCCATCCGTCGCGGCGTTGAACGCCTTGCAGAATTCCATGATGTTGACACCGCGCTGGCCGAGTGCCGGCCCGAGCGGCGGCGAGGGGTTTGCGGTCCCTGCCGGAACTTGCAGCTTGATATAGCCGCTGATCTTCTTAGCCATGATTGGCCTCCTGTCTTTCTGTCGCCCCGGACGTGATCCGGGGCTCAAAATTAGCGGTCGAACAGAAGGGCATCACCCCTTCCTCCCGCGCGGAATCACGCCCGTATCTGACGCGAAGCGGCGCGCATAAGCGCAAATCGCGCGGAAAACAAGCCTGAAGCAGCTCAGGCGGCGGGCGGTACCAGCCGCAGCAAGCCTTCCTGCATCACCGATGCGATCAGCGTCCCGTCCTTGCGATAGACGAGCCCGCGGTTGATGCCGCGGCTGCCGCCGGTCCAGTCGCTGTCCATCACATAGGCGAACCATTGATCGACGCGGATGTCGTCGTGGAACCACATCGCGTGGTCGAGGCTGGTCGAAAACAGTCCGGGGGTCGACCAGGTGAAACCGTGCGGCAGCAGCGAGGACGAGAGCAGCCCCATGTCGGACGCATAGGAAAGGAAGGCGCGGTGGAGCAGCGGATCGTCGCCGATCGGCGCCGCGAGGCGGTACCATTGATAATGCGCCGACGCCTTTTCGGTCGAGGGCGGCCGAAAACTGCGCATCTCGAAGGGGCGCAGGCGCGCCATGCTGTCGAGTTGGGCGTCGCTGACATTGGGATCGGCGGCAAGATTTTCGGTGAATTCGACGCATCGGTCGGGCGGCAGCAGGTCGGGCATCGGCACCTGATGCGACGCGCCGGGTTCGGGGGCGTGGAAGGATGCGGTGAGGTTGAAGATCACCTTGCCATCCTGGCGCACGACGACGCGGCGGTTGGCGAAGCTGCGGCCGTCGAAATCGCGGTGGACGCGGAAATGCAGCGGCTTTGCTTCATCGCCGCCGCGCAGGAAATAGGCGTGGAGCGAATGCGCCGACTTGCCCGGATCGACGGTGCGCGCCGCGGCGACCAGCGCCTGCGCGATCACCTGTCCGCCGAAAATACGGTCGCGCGTCGGTTTGTTGAACGCCGGGAAGCTATATTCGTCGGGTTCTTCGGCGGGAACGAGATCAAACAGGTGGGTGACCGCACCGACGACCTTTTCGGGCGAAAAGGCGGCCTGAATATCGCGGGCGCGATCGATGCGGGCCTGAATCTCGGTGGGAGTCAGGCTCATATCGTCATCCGTTCCTTGAGGTAGCGATAGCCAACGGCCATCACTTCATGCGTTCGACCTGTTCGAAGTCGAGCTCGACCGGGGTGGCGCGACCGAAGATCGACACCGACACCTTGACGCGCGCCTTTTCGAAATCGAGTTCCTCGACCAGCCCGTTGAAGCTGGCGAAGGGACCGTCGAGCACCTTGACCTGATCGCCGATTTCGTAATCGACGCGGATTTCCTGCTTCGGACGGGCCGCAGCCTCTTCCTTGCTGTTCAGGATGCGCGCGGCTTCGGCTTCGCTGATCGCCTGCGGCTTGCCCATCGAACCGAGGAAGCCGGTGACCTTCGGGGTGTTTTTCACCAAGTGATACACATCGTCGGTCATCGTCAGCTTGGCGAGGACGTAGCCAGGGAAGAATTTGCGTTCGGCCTGCACCTTTTTGCCGCGCTTCACCTCGGTGACGGTTTCCACCGGCACTTCGACCGCTTCGACAAATTCGCTGAGGCCCATGCGTTCGGCTTCGGAAAGCACCGAATCGCGCACCTTGTTTTCGAAACCCGAATAGGCGTGAATGATGTACCAGCGCGCCATGTGTGTCCGTATCCTGTCCCTGAAAGCCGCGGCGTTTAGCGCGCGAGCGACGTCAGCCAGCTGACGATCGCGTTGAAAACCGTGTCGACGCCAAAAAAGAACAGCGACAGGATCGTCGTCATGATGAGCACCATGATCGTCGTCTGCACCGTCTCGCGTCCCGTTGGCCAAACGATCTTCTTGGCTTCGGCGCGCACCTGATTGATGAACTCAGCCGGGCTGGTTTTCGCCATGTCGATCGTCCTGTCCTACAAACTACTGCTTCGGGCCAGATGGGTTGCCAAGCCCCCCGCGTCAAGCGCGCTTTTGGGCAATAGTCCGCCCACCCTCCCCGAGCATGCCGGCGAAAGGCGGAACGAAAACGGCGCATCTGTCCGAATGAAAGCGGCCTTTACTGGCGCGCTGCGGCGATTGCAAGTGCGGGGTCGGCCTCGCGCGCCAGCGCCCGCTGCATCAAAAGGAGCAGCGCGACCATGATCATCCAGCTGATCGTCGGCTGGAGTGCGAAGAGCAGATGCAGTTCGCGCGCCGCCGTGTCACCATTTTGCGGATCGAAGCCGACGAGGTCGAGGAGCAGGTAGCTGACCGCGATCGCCGCGGCGACGCCGAATTTTTGCATCAGGTTGAGCAATGCGAACAGGAATGCGGAGCGATTGCGTCCGCAGCGCGCGGCATCGCCAGGGATGATGTCGGCGAGCATCGAGTAAGTGAACAGCAGTCCGACAAAGCCGGTTCCCAGCATCAGCGAAAATCCCGTCGCCTGCGCGATGCCTTTGGGCTGCTGGAACAAGGTCGCGATCAGCAGGCTGGAAATCAGCAGCCCCATCATGATCATCATCGGAGGCTTGCCGTAGCGCCGCGCGAGCCATGTCCAGACCGGCGACGCGACGGCCCCGCCGATGAAGCTGGCGAACAGCAATACCGCGCTCTGCCCGTCGAGATCGAGCACGGCGGCGGCGAAGAAGACGAACAGCGACGTCAGCGATCCAAAGGCGAAGCTGTTGAGAAATTGCACCCCGAGCAGCAGCATCAGCGGCGGGAAGGCCAGCGACACGCGAATTTCGTGCCGCCAGCCAATGCCGGGTTCGGCGATCACCGCGCGCGGTGGAACGAGGCGGATCGCGTAGAGCGCGATCGGCACCATCAGCATGAACAGGCTGGCATAGGCCATGATGCGGCCCTGCAAACTGACCCCCGGGATCAGGATTTGCGCCGCCGCGGGCGCCGCAAACGCCAGGATCAGCGCGATCTTCGCGAACCAGTCGCGCATGCCGTAGAGCAAAGCGCTGTCGCGCGGGCTGCTCACCAAGGCCGAGCCCCACGACAATTGCGCGACTTCATACAGGCTGTAGCTGGAGTAAAAGAGCACCATCATCAGGAACAATGCGGCAAAGGGCAGCCGGTCGCCGACCGTGACCAACGCGAGCAGCAGCAGCGACAGCGGCACCAGCGCGAGCAACATCCAGCGCCGATGCGCGCCAAGCCCGGTGCGGACGCGGTCGACCATCGTCCCGATCAGCGGGTCGACGATGCCGTCCCAGATCGTCGTGAGCGAAAACAGCAGTCCGACGAGCGCGACCGAAATCACCCCGCCCTCGGCGATATAGGGCGGCAGATAGACGCTGAATGGCAGGCCGAGGATGACCGTCGGCCCGGCGGTTGCGGCGGAAGCGGCGACGGTGCGCGGTCGCAATGCCGAGTCATGGTCGGGGGCGATGATGGCCACGATGCGATGCTCCCGATGCCGAAGGGAGCAGGCTTTCAGTTATTGACAGTCATGTCAACAGATGCTCGTCAGCTGTGCCCCTGGACGATTTTGAAATGCGACAGAAACGGCTGGAGACGCCAGTCGAGCTGGTCGTTGTCGAGCCATTCGTCCTCAAGCCCCGCGAGCGTGTGGAGCATGGAATCGCCGATCACGATGCTGAGCAGCAGTTTCGCCGCCGCGTCGGGATCGTCGATTTCGGCCTCGCCCGCCGCCGCCCATTCGGCGAACAGCGTCGACAATTCCTCGATCGCCGGGATGTGCAGGTCGCGATAGATTTGCAGCGCGAAATCGCGGTCGCGCAAGCTTTCCGAAATCAGCATCCGCATCAAGGCGACGGCGCGCGGCGAGCGCATCCGGTCGCATTGGCGGTGCGCATAGCCGCGCAACAATTCGACGTTCGATATATCCGCCATCGCCATGCACTCGGCCGGCTGGCAGCGAGCTTCATTGCCCCAGCGCGACGCAATCGCATGCAGCAGCCCCTGTTTGTTGCCGAACAAATCATAGAGCGTCGCGAGCGATCCGCCCGACCGTTTGACGATTTCGGCAAGGCTGGTGCGTTCATAGCCCTGTTCGAGAAACAGCGCTTCGGCGGCGTCGAGGATCGCATCGCGGCGGCGCTCGCGCAGCGATGGCGGCTCCATCGGGCAATCCAGCAATTCGGACTGTACCATCCGTGATTCTCTCCCTTGTGCTTTTCTGTAATCTAAATTACATGTCGCGTTGTGCAAAGCGTTTTTTGCGCCATCCACGCTCTATAATACAGCATTATTCAGGGGTTCTTATGAGTCGCGCTCGTTCCTTTGCCAGCGTCAGCGTTGCCGCGTTGGCCCTGTTGCTCACCGCCTGCACAGCCGAAGCGCCCCCCGCCCCGCCGCCCCCCGAGGTCACGATCGTCACCGTCCGCTCGCAAGCGGTGCCGAACGTCATCGAGCTGCCCGGCCGCGTGCAGGCATTTCGCACCTCTGAGGTGCGCGCGCGCGTCGATGGTATCGTCGAGCGGCGACTGTTCAACGAAGGCAGCTTTGTCCGCGCCGGAACCTCCCTGTTCCGTATCGACCCGCGCCAGTTGAACGCAACCTCCAATGCAGCGCGCGCGCAGCTGGCCCGCGCGCAGGCGACCGCGGCGAATGCGCGGCAGGTTGTCGCACGCTACCAGCCGCTGCTCGCCGACCAGGCGATCGGCAAGCAGGAATATGACGCCGCCGTCGCCGCCCAGCGCACCGCCGAGGCCGATGTGCAGGCGGCGCAGGCCAATCTGGAATCGGCGCGGCTGAACCTGGGCTATGCGTCGGTCACCGCGCCGATTTCGGGCCGCGCCCGCCGCGCCGAGGTTACCGAAGGGGCGCTGGTCAGTGCCGCACAAGGCACGTTGCTGACGACGATCGAACAGATCGACCGCGTCTATGTCAATTTCGGCCAGTCGAGTTCGGACCTGCTGGCGACGCGCCGCGACATGGGGTCAGGCAAGGTCAGCGCCCCGCAACTCGAGCGCGTCGAAGTGCAGCTGATCCTCGAGGATGGCAGCGCCTATCCGGTTGTCGGCCATCTCGATTTCCTCGACCTGTCGATCGACGAGGCGACGGGAACCGCGGCGCTGCGCGCCGAATTCCCCAACCCCGCATCGGCGCTGCTGCCCGGCCAGTTCGTCCGCGCGCGCATCTTTGCGGGCAACCGCGCCAACGGCATGCTGATCCCGCAGCGCGCGGTCAAACTGACCGCCGACGCGGCGAGCGTGATGGTGCTCGACGCCAAGAATATTGCGAACCCGCGCCCCGTAAAACTGGGCACGATGGTGGCCGGTCAATGGGCAATCCTCGACGGACTGCGGCCCGGCGACCGGGTAATCGTCGACGGGTTGCAAAAGGTCCAGCCGGGCCAGCCGGTACGAATTGCGCCACCCAAGGGTACGGTGTCGACGCACCCGGCAAAGCGCTGATCTGACATGACCCCCCGCTTCTTCATCGACAGGCCCATTTTTTCGTGGGTCATCGCCATCGGCATCCTGTTGTCGGGCATCATCGCGCTGCGCAGCCTGCCGGTGGAGCAATATCCGTCGGTCGCGCCGCCATCGCTGACCATCGGTGTCACCTATCCGGGCGCCGACGCCAAGACGCTCGAACAGAATGTCACGCAGGTCATCGAGCAGGAGCTGAACGGGGTCGAGGGTTTCCTCTACATGGCCTCGACCAGCGAATCGAACGGTACCGCGTCGATCAACCTGACTTTTGAAGCGGGGACCGACATCGATAACGCGCAGATGGAGGTGCAGAACCGCCTGCGCCGCGTCGAACAGCGCCTGCCCGAAGATGTCCGCCGCCAGGGCATTTCGGTAACCGAAGCCAATTCGGGATTCCTGCTGATCGTCGCGATCACGTCGAAGAGCGGCGACACCGATCCGATGGAGGTCAACAACTTCGCCAACACGCGCGTGCTCGACGAGCTGCGCCGGGTGAACGGGGTCGGCAATGTGCAGGCGTTTGCGCCCGAATATGCAATGCGCGTCTGGCTCGATCCGCAAAAGCTGGCGTCCTACAATCTGTCGGCGGCCGAAGCGCTGGGGGCGGTGCAGGAGCAGAACAGCCAGACCCCGGGCGGTCAGCTGGGCGATCAGCCGCTTGCCAAGGGCGCGCAGCTTAACGCCGTGATCACCACGCAAGGCCGCTTCACCAAGCCCGAGCAGTTCGAGAGCATCATCCTGCGCGCGAACCCCGATGGGTCGGCGGTGACGCTGGCCGACGTCGGGCGCGTCGAATTGGGGTCGGCGAGCTATTTGTTTTCGTCTGAGCTGAACGGCAAGCCGATGGCGGGCCTCGCGGTCCAGCTGACCCCAGGCGCCAACGCACTCGCGACCGCCGAGGGTGTCCGCGCCCAGATGGCCGAGCTGGCGAAGGGCTTTCCGCCCGACGTCACCTGGTCGATCCCCTATGACACCACGCCCTTTATCCAGCTGTCGATCGAAGAGGTCGTGATCACGCTGGCCGAGGCGATGGTGCTGGTCTTCCTCGTGATGTTCCTGTTCCTGCAGAACTGGCGCGCGACGGTGATCCCGACGGTGGTCGTGCCGATCGCGCTGGCCGGCGCGTGTCTGGGCCTGTGGATGTTTGGTTTTTCGATCAACGTGCTGACCCTGTTCGGCATGGTGCTGGCGATCGGCATCCTCGTCGACGATGCGATCGTCGTGATCGAGAATGTCGAGCGGATCATGAACGAAGAGCATCTGACGCCCTATGAGGCGACGGTGAAGGCGATGAGCCAGATCACCAGCGCAATTATCGGCATCACGCTGGTGTTGATCGCGGTGTTCATCCCGATGGCGTTTTTCCCTGGATCGACCGGCGGCATCTATCGCCAGTTTTCGATGACGCTGGCGATTTCGATCGCTTTTTCGGCGCTGCTCGCGCTGACGCTCACCCCCGCGCTGTGCGCGACACTGCTCAAGCCGCACGACGACACGGCGCGCAAGGGCAAGGTCGGCGCCTTCTTCGATCGCTTCTTTGCCCGCTTCAACAGCTGGTTCGGGCGCACCACCGACCGTTATCAGGGCGGGGTCGGCAAGATGCTGGCGGCGCCGCTGCGCTGGCTGGGCGTGTTTGCCGCGATGGTGCTGGTGACCGGCCTGCTGTTCACGCGCCTGCCCGGATCGTTCCTGCCGCAGGAAGATCAGGGTTATCTGATCACCGTCGTTCAGGCGCCGCCGGGTGCGACGAGCCAGCGGACCGCCGAGGCGACCAAGCAGGTAAAGGCCTTTTTTGCCGAACAGCCGCAGGTCGCGAATATCGTGCTGGTCAACGGGTTCAGCTTTTTCGGGCAAGGTCAGGCGAATGCGATCATGTTCACGCCGCTGAAGCCATGGGACGAGCGCACCGGCGACGGCGACAGCGCCGATGCGATCGCGGGCAAGGCGATGGGGACGTTGATGGGGATCAAGGAGGCGTTCGCCTTCTCGCTGAGCCCGCCGTCGATCCCCGAACTTGGCACGTCGAGCGGCTTTACCTTCAAATTGCAGGACCGCGGCGCCAACGGGCGCGAGGCGCTGGTCGCGGCGCGCAACCAGATGCTGGGCGGCGCGATGCAGAGCAAGCTGCTCGCCAATGTCCGCCCCGAGGGGCAGGAGGATGCGCCAGTACTGAAGGTCGACATCGACCGGATTCAGGCGCGCGCGCTGGGGCTGTCGATCGGCGACGTCAATGCGACGCTCGCGATCAGTTTCGGCAGCGCTTATGCCAATGACTTCACCCGCGAAGGCCGCGTGCTGCGCGTACTGCTGCAGGCCGACGCCGCGAGCCGGATGACGCCGCAGGACGTGCTCGATTTGCGCGTGCGCAGCGCCAATGGCGGCATGGTGCCGTTCGGATCGTTCAGCAAAGCGGCATGGTCGGCCGAGGCGCCGCAGCTCCAGCGCTATAACGGCTATCCGGCGATGACGATTTCGGGCGAGCCGGCACCGGGGCAGTCGACCGGCGAGGCGATGGCCGAGATGGAACGGCTGGCCGAAACATTGCCGACGGGGTTCGCGTTCGAATGGACCGGCATCTCTTATGAGGAAAAACAGTCGGCAGGGCAGATCGGGCTGCTGCTCGGGCTGTCGCTGGTTGTCGTGTTCCTGCTGCTTGCGGCGCTGTACGAAAGCTGGGCGGTGCCGGTTTCGGTGCTGCTGGTGGTGCCGCTGGGCGTGCTGGGCGCGGTATTGTTCTCGATGTTCCGCGGCCTGTCCGCCGACATCTATTTCAACGTCGGGTTGATCACGATCATCGGCCTGTCGGCGAAGAATGCGATCCTGATCGTCGAATTCGCGATCGAGCAGGAGGCCGAGGGCAAACCGACCCTCGACGCGGTGATGGAGGCGGTGAAGCTGCGGCTGCGGCCGATCATCATGACCAGCCTCGCCTTCATTCTGGGCATGGTGCCGCTCGTCATTGCGAGCGGTGCGGGCGCGGCGAGCCGGATCGCGGTCGGGTCGGGCGTGATGGGGGGGATGATCGCAGCGACTTTGTTGGGCATCTTTTTCATCCCGCTTTTCTATCTGTCGGTGCGCAAGTGGATCAGCCGCAAACGTCCCCCTGCCCCGGGAGAAAAAGGCCATCATGAGGAGCCCGGACATGCGTAAGTGGATCGCGCTGCTCGCGGCGACGACGCTCGCCGGCTGCGTCAACATGGCGCCGCCGCACGAGCGCCCGGCGCTGCCCACCGCCCCCGATTACCCGCGGGCTTTCGCCGGCGATGTGACGCTGGGGCAGCGCGCCACCGATGTCGCGTGGCAGGATTTCTTTGCCGATCCGCAGCTTGAAGTGCTGATCGCACAGGCGATCGAACGCAACCGCGACCTCGTGGTGGCGGTGGCGCAGATCGAGGAAGCGCGCGGGCTGTACCGGATTCAGGACGCCGATCGCCTGCCGACGGTGGGCGCCAGCGCCGATGCGGCGCGCAGCCGCGGGCCGTCGCTCACCGGCGCCGGGACCGACACGACAAGCCGCTATTCGGTCGGGGTCGGGGTGACGTCGTTCGAGCTCGATTTCTGGGGGCGGGTCAAAAATCTGTCCGAAGCGGCGCGCAGCCAGTATCTGGCCACTGAACAAGCTGAGCGCGCCTTCCGCCTGACGCTGGTGCGCGACGTCGCGTCGACCTATTTCGCTTCGCGCGGCGCGACCGAACAGATTGCGCTCGCCGAAGCGACGGTGACGAGCCGCAAGGAAGGGCTGCGGATCGCCAAGCGGCGGCTCGACGCGGGGGTGACCTCGGCGCTCGATTACCGCCAGTCGGAAACGCTGCTGACGCAGGCCGAGACGCAGCTGGCGAGCCTGAAGCTGGGCAAGGCGCAGGCCGATAATTTCCTCAACGTGCTGACGGGCGGCCCGGTGGCCGGCCCCCTGCCCGCACCGCTGCCGCTCGTCGCGCAAGGGCAGTCGCCGGTGCTGACCGCGGGTCTGCCGTCGGACCTGCTCGTCGCACGTCCCGACGTCCTCGCGGCCGAAGAACGGCTGCGCGCCGCGCGCGCCAATATCGGCGCCGCGCGCGCCGCCTTCTTCCCGTCGATCTCGCTGACCGGCAATCTCGGCTTCGCGTCGGGGTCGCTCGACAATCTGTTCAGCAACGATGGTTTCGGGTGGAGTTTCGGCCCGTCGATCAGCCTGCCGATCTTCGATTTCGGGCGCAACAAGGGCAATCTGACCGTCGCCGAGGCGCGCGAGAATATTGCGGTCGCGACCTATGAACGGACCGTGCAGGGCGCGTTTCGCGAAGTCGCCGATGCGCTGGCCGGGCGCCGCTATCTGGCCGAGCAGGTCGAGGCGCAGGAGCGCGGCACGCTGGCGCAGCGGCGGATCGCCGATCTGGCGCGCAAGCGGTACCGCGAGGGGGTGTCGACCTATCTCGAAGTGCTCGACGCCGAACGCAATCTGTTCGCCGCCGAACAGACACTGATCGAGCTGCGCCGCGCGCAGGTCGACAATCTGGTGACGCTGTACGTCGCGTTGGGCGGCGGGCTGGTCGAGCGGCGCTGAAAGGCCCATCGGATTTCGGACAACGCCCCCGCCCTGCTGAAGGACATTTTGGGCCCGCAAGCGCTGACGACGATCGCCGACGCAGGTATCGCCGCTTCGCCGCGGTTTGACCGGACGGCCTTCCTTGCCGCCGCCACCGACGGCCTCGACGCGCTGTCGATCATGGAGCGGGTACGCCATATTGCGGGCGCGCTCTATCCGGCGCTGCCCGCCGATTATGCAGCGGCGCTCGACGTGATCCGCGCGATGGCTCCGCAGCTGACGCATGGGTTTCAGGCGGTGGCGGTGACCGAATATGTCGCGCGCTACGGCCAGCACGACTTTGACCGGTCGATGGACGCGCTCGCCAGTCTGACGCGCTTTGGCACCGCCGAATTCGCGATCCGGCCGTATCTGGCGCAGGATGCCGATCGCGCACTGGCGACGATGGCGCGCTGGACCGCCAGCGACGACGAGCATGTCCGGCGGCTGGCGAGCGAAGGCGGTCGCCCGCGCCTGCCGTGGGCGACGCGCGTTCCGGCGCTGAAGGCCGACCCGACCCGCGCGGCGCATATCCTCGAGGCGCTGAAGGCCGATCCCAGCCTCTATGTGCGCAAATCGGTCGCCAATCATCTCAACGACATTGCCAAGGATCGCCCCGACTGGCTGCTCGATCGGCTGGCGGACTGGCCGAACGATAGTCCGCCCACCGTCTGGATCATCCGCCACGCGCTGCGCACCCTGATCAAGCAGGGCGAACCGCGCGCGCTGGCGCTGATCGGCGTCGGCCATGGCGCGGCCGTGACGGTGCGCAAGTTTGCGGTCGAGCCATCGGCAGTGCGACTGGGCGAGCGGATCGCGATCACCGCCGAAATCGCTTCGGATTCGACAGAAAATCAGCCTTTGGTTGTCGATTATCGCGTCCACTACGCCCGCGCCGGCGGCAAAAGCGCGGCGAAGGTGTTCAAGTGGAAGACGTTCGACCTCGCGGGGGGCGACACCGTCGCGCTTCGGATCAGTCAGGTCATCCGCGATTTCAGCACCCGGCGTCATCACCCGGGGCGGCATGATGTCGAGCTGGTCGTCAACGGACAGACGATGGCGACGAGCGGGTTTGCGCTGCTCACGAACGGCGAATAGCCGCCCGCGCTTGCTCAGCCCCTCACGGCGGCGCAGGCACGGGTTCCGCGGGCGCCTCTTTCGGAATCGGCACCCGCAAATCGATACGGCTGCCGTTGATTTCGGTCGAGATCACCGCGTCGCCGCCTTCGATGCCGACGCTCGTATTCTCGCCAACCGGGATCGCGCCGATGTCCGGAATGTCCTGCGGTTCGACCGGACCGCGCGGGTTGGTCGGTCGCGTCGGCGCTGCTTTCTGCCCCGATGCCTGGCTCATGAAATCGCGCCACATGCGGGCCGGCAGGCCGCCGCCCGAAATGCCGCGCAACGGGGCGTTGTCGTCGTTGCCGATCCACACCCCGACCACCAGCCCGTTGGCATAGCCGACGAACAGCGCGTCGCGATTGTCCTGGCTGGTCCCGGTCTTGCCGAAATTCGCCTGCGGCAAACGCGCGGCGCGGCCGGTGCCGCGATTGACCGCGGCGCGCAGCATCTGTTCGATGTCGTCGTGGACCCCCGACCCAAAGCGGCTCGGCCCCGAAATCAGATTTTCGAACCAGCCCTTTTCGTCGCCGGGAAAGGCGTGCGGGACAACCGGATAACTGTTCGCCGCCACCGCGGCATAGGCCGCGGTCAGTTCGAGCAACGTCATGCTCGACGTGCCGAGCGCGAGGCTGGGGTCGCCCCTGGTCATCGGTGCGGTGACCCCCAGATCGCGCGCCATGTCGATCACCTTGTCGTCGCCGACCTCGCGCAGCAGCCGCACCGCTGCGACGTTGCTCGACGTCGCGAAAGCGTCCTCCAGCGTGATCGTTTTCGAATAGACGCCGCCCGAATTTTTCGGCCGATACGAGCCGGTTTCGATGGGCTGGTTGTCGATCACGTCATCGGGTTCCCACCCGGCGCGCAGCGCGGCGAGATAGACGAACAATTTGAAGGTCGAGCCCGGCTGGCGCCGCGCCTGCGTCACCCGATTGAACGGCGATGCGGCATAATCCTTGCCGCCAACCATCGCGACGACTTCGCCATTGGGGCGCATCGCGACCAGCGCAACCTGCGCCTGGCCGACCCCGGCGCGGCTGGCGACGCGCCGCGCCACCGCCTGCAACCGCGCGTCGAGCGTGGTCTTGATCGTCTGGCGCGAATAGCCGACATCGCTCAGCTTGCGCGCCTCGGGCAGCGCCCAGTCGGCGAAATAGGTACCCGTCGGCAGCGTGTTGCGCGAGCGCACGTCGATGCGCGGGGTGCGCAGCGCCTTTCGGTCCCGCTCGGACAGATAACCCGTCGCGACCATCGCATTCAGCACCAGTTTCATCCGCTTTTCGGCCAGATCGGGGTTCTTGGTCGGCGCGAGGCGCGACGGCGCCTGCACCAGCCCCGCCAGCATCGCCGCCTGCGCCGGGGTCAGTTTTTCGGGCTGGCGATAGAAATAATGCAGCGACGCGGCGCGCAAACCATAGGTGTTGTCGCCGAAATAGGCGTTGGACAGATAGCGTTCGAGGATCTCGTCCTTGGTCAGCCAGGCTTCGAGCCAGAAGGCGATCAGCGCCTCGCGCGCCTTGCGGCCGAGCGTGCGTTTGGGAGTCAGGAAAGTGAATTTGGCGAGCTGCTGGGTGATCGTGCTGCCGCCCTGCGTCCGCCCGCCGGTGACATTGCTCCACACGGCGCGCGCGATGCTGCGCGGATCGACCCCCATATGCGTGTAAAAGCGCCGGTCCTCGATCGCGAGGAAGGCACCGGTGACATGTTTGGGCAGCGCGCTCGCCTTCACCGGCGTATCGACGATCGCCCCGATCCGCGCGATCGGGGTACCGTCCGACGCGAGCAAGGTGATCTGCGGCGGCGCGATCGGTTCGAGCGATTTCGACAAGGGTGCGGTGAGCGCCAGCCAGCCGACGAGCAGGATCAGCAGGACGCACAAAACCGCGAAGCCGCGCGAGATCCGCCGCAGCCATTTGCGGCGGCGGCTTTCCGGGACAACGGGCGGCGGGTCGAAACCGGGCGCACCCGGCGTGGACAGGGGCGGCGCGGCGAGCGCAGGATCGGGACGATTGGGTTTACGGAACCAGGTCATACTCTCCCGCCGTATTAGAATCGCAACACAGCATAAGCAAATGGCTTATGCGGCTTGCGGGCTATCACATCCTTGCGGTCGCGCGCGAATGAATGGGCGAACGGCGCGCTGATGTGCCGCGAAATAATCCCGGAGCGCATGTCCGCTTTGGGCGCCCGGTTCCGTTTTCCCTCTTGCAAGTCCGTGATCGCGACCGTCGATCCGGCCTTGTTTGGCGTCGATGGGGGACCGGGGTCCGCCAGCCGGGAGGGACATGATGAACGATCGAGTTTTGCTGCGGACGGGCTGCGGCACCGTCCTGATCAGTCTGTTCGCATTGGCCGGCGCGACCGTCGCCGAGGCGCAGACGCCAACACCGACGCGGCGCATCCCGCCGCGGATCATGACCCCGGCGCCTCCGCCCGCCGACGAAGAAGACACAGCGGCGGACGAATCGCGGGAAACAACACCCGCGCCAGCGCCGCGCCAGATTCGCCGGATTGCGCCGGTCGTGACGTCGCCGACCCCGGCAACAGCGCCCGTCGCGCGTCCTGTCCGGCGCGTGCCGCCGGTCGCGCCGACTTCGACGGAAACGCCTACGCCCGGTCCCTCGATCATCGGGCCGCGTCGACGAGCGCCGGTGATCACAACGCCCGCCGAGACGGACAGCATGATCCCCGACAATGGACAGATCCGACGGGTTCCGCCCGTTGTCGCCACGCCGCCGAGCCCGCCGCCGACCGGACCGGTGCGGCCGCGGCGGACGCCGCCCGTCATCACAACGCCGACGCCAACGCCGGCCGATCCGCCTTCAGGCGAAGTCCGGCGACGTCCGCCGGTGATCACCACGCCGTCATCGGACGGAACGGCCGAAATCCGTCGCCGTCCGCCCGTCATCACGAACCCGCCCCCCGGTGAGGTGCGGCGGCGGCCTCCGGTCGTCACCGCGTCCGATGAGCCGACGTCGGACGAACCCGGCGAAGTGCGCCGCCGTCCGCCGGTAATCACCACGCCGTCGTCGGACGGAACCGTCGAAATCCGCCGCCGTCCGCCCGTCATCACGAACACGCCGCCGGGCGAAGTGCGGCGACGGCCGCCGGTGGTCACCGCATCCGATGAAGCCGTCGCCGACGACACCGAGCAGGCACCCGTCGCCGCGCCGCCCGATCGGCGTCTGCAAACCCCGGTGCGGCCGCGCCCCGGACCCTTCGTCAACACGCTCGCGACCGAGATCATCCCGCCGGCCGACGGCCAGACACAGCCGCTGGCGGGATCGGTGACGTTGCGGCGCGGCGGGTTTGGCGATCTGATCCAGACGCTGCCCGTCGCCCGTGAAATTTCGGGCGCCCAATTGCGCGCCAATCCCATGATCAGGGTGGGCAAGTCGCAGCTCGATTTCCGCAAGATGCTCGACAATCCGATGGCGCTGATCAACGTCGCCGATCGACTGGGACGGATATCCGATCTGGTCGATGTACGGCCCGGCAAGCTGACCGCGTTCGAGGTCGGCAAGGGCGTCGTCGTCCGCGACTTCCTGTCGTATAGCTACAAAGCCGGGGCGTGCAGCACCGCCGCCAATCGCGCCAGAATTGCCGCGACCGGCATATCCTGTTTCACCCGCTCCTCGCCCGCCGACATCGACGGCAGCTATGCCCGGGCCGGCAGCCTCCGCTTCGTTCGCGATCCGATCAAGCGCGCGCAGGCGCTGGCCGAGGCACGAGCCGAGCGCGATCGGGTCGGGCGGGACATCGACCAGCAGGTGGCCGCGTTCCGGGCGAGGCTCGCGGACCCGGCGATGCGCGACGAGCTGATAGCGGCGGTTGGCGACGCCGAAGTCGCGCGGCTGGAGGCGCTCGATGACACCTCGCTCGCCGGTGAGCTCATCAACAACAGCGACAATCTGATCGAGCAGGTATTTTACGTCCCGACCAATGCGCCGCCGCAAGAGCCCGCAACACCCGCGCCGCCGCCGGCGCCGAAGGTCGAAGACGTTACTGCCTCCTATCCGCTTGGTACCCATGTCTATCTCGCCGGCTTTACGCTCGGGCGCGATTTCGAATGGAGCCAGGGGGTGCAAACCACGATCAAATGGTGCCTGGTCGGCTGCAAAAAGACCTATTATGCCAAGGTGTCCGCGGGCTTTGGTTACCAGTTCGGGCTGCGCTTTCCGATCCAGCTTTCCGGCACTTATGACTATGCACTGAAAGGCGGCGTTCAAAGCGGCACGGTGACGACGCAGATCGCGACGATCGACGGCAGCGCGGCCGATTATGCCGCCACCAAGCTGCCCGGCAACCTTGTCTATGACGGCAAGGAACTGGTCGCGGGCTTTTCGGCGCATGCTGGCGTCGCCGCCAAATTGCCGATTGTCGGCCAGCTTGGTCCGATCGATGTTCCGCTGCTTGATTACGACCTGACGACGCTACTGCCCGGCGACTTCGCCAACGGCCAGTTCAAGCCGCCCGAGCCGGGCAAACCGGGGCCGTCGGCTCCGTTCATCCTCGAACAGCTCGACCTGCTCGGCGGACGCGGCAATTTCGGGGTGCTCGGGGCGCAGGTGTTCCCGGCGGTCGATATCCGGATGGATTCGACGCTGTTGTCGCTGACGCTGACCGACCGGTTGGCAGCCAACAAGACGACGATGTTGTCGGCGGGGGCAACGACGGTGCCGCTGGCGCTGAAAAACGGGGCGGCGGAATTTGTTATCGGCAACCCGCAATATGGCATTCAGTTCACGCTGACCCCGGGGTTGAACGCGCGGCTGTTCATCGATCTGGCGGTCTGGGGCGCGAAGGTCGACTGGCCGGTGTGGTTCCCGCAACTGGCGGTGACCGTGCCGTCCGACGGGCTGAAATTCGAATGCCACGAAGGGACGGTTTGCAGCCAGGAATTCCGTTTCACCCCGAACGGCGCCCAGTCGATATTCCTGGGGCGGGTCGAACAATGGGGACTGGATTTCGAGAAACTCTACCTGCCGAAATGCATCGACGAAACCTGCCGGTTCGGGGTCAGGCTGGCGCAGAACAAGGTCATCTTTGAAGGGAAAAAGAAGGACTCCGACAATCCGGACGGCGACGCCAACGTCCTGTATCAGGCGATGACCCCGTTCTTTATCGAAGCGACCAAGCGCGCCAAAGCCTATATCGCCGACGCGCAGGCGCGCAAATCGGAGGACGTGTCGAACGCGATGGGCATGCTGGCGCAGGCGATCTGGACGAAGCAGTGCAAGGACAGCCTGTGCTTTGACAATATCACCGCGCTGACGGCGCAGATGGGGCCGCGCGCGGCGCAGATTGCGCAAACGAACCCCGGCCTTGGGACGCTGAAAATCAATCAGCAGGTGAACAAGGAATTCGGCCCCAAATTCCAGCAGGAGGTGGACGATTCCGCGCAGCGGCAATCGATGGCCGAAGCGCAGCTGGTCGCCCGCCAAACCAAGGGCGTGAAACAGCCCAGGGTGATCCGGTGATAATCGAGAGCCGCAGTGTCCGGTTTCAGCGCTGCTTGCCGTCTAGGTACACGGTGGCCTCGTGTATCGCGCGCCGCCGAGTGGAGGGAGTGAAGAATATGCGACCATCGTTCTGGATGACGCTTGGCCTGATCGCGGCCGCAAGCCTGTCGGCATCGCCAGCCCACGCCCAGTTCGCCGCCGAGGACGCCGCCGAGCTGCCTGCGGACGGCGACGGCGCTTACGACGAGGCGACCGATGACGAAGCCGGTCCGGCGGGCGATCCCTATGCCGCCGACCCCGGCTACGGGACCGCGCCGCCGCAGTCGATCGGCGACCGCACCGTCGCCGACCTCGCAACCGGCGTCATCGGCGCCACGGGCGCGCAGCGGGTGCAGGATGCCGAAGCGATCGTCCGCACCGTGATCGGCAAGGCTGGAGCGAATGGCGGCACCCCGGCGTCGCCCGGCTCCGACCCCGTCGGTCTCGTCCAGGACATTCTGACCGCGACCCGCAAGAGCAAGCCCCCGCAATAGCCGACATCGCATACCGACTGGGCGATCCAGATCACCATTCAAAAGGATATTCGCATGACAAAATTTCGCAAATTTTCGACTTTGCTGCTGGCCACGACAATTTTCCTCGCCGGAGCAAGCGGCGCGGGGGCGCAAGGCAAGGCGCAGCCCGATCTGTTCGCTTTTTCGGAGGGCGCGCGCCTCGTCCAATATCCCGAGGACGTCATGATCAGCCAGATGGACAGCAGCCCGCTCAACCTGATCGACGGGTTCGTCGCGACCGACTGGACGGGACAGGCTTCGCCGTCGCCGGTGTTTGTTCTCGAACTGCCCGAACGGACCGAGCTGAGCCGCATCTCGTTCGACACCGGCCCGCTCAATCGCGACGCCAAGGCGGTCCGGTCGGTGACGGTCGAGGTGTCCGACACCTCGTCGACCAGCGGTTTCGAACTTGTGGCCGAGCTGTCGCTGAAGCGGCTGAAAAACAATCAGAGCTTTTCCTTCGATCCCGAGTTTCTGCCCGTCGGCCGCTGGGTCCGTCTGACCGTCGTCGACAATCATAGCGGCGACGAATATTCGGCGCTCACCGGCTTTCACGGTTATGGGCGCGCCCTGACCGCGGTCGCCAAAATGCCCAATGTCACCGGCACCTACGACGGTCGCAGCGGCTGGGGCAAAATTCACCTGACGCAGACGGGCGATCAGGTTACCGGCTGCTATGCGTATCTGAACGGCCGGGTGACCGGCGTCATCAAGGGGCGGACGATGATCCTGACCATGACCGAGACCGGGCTCGACGGATCGCCGATCAAGCATCGCGCCTACTTCGGGATGAGCGCCAACGGCCGCGAGCTGATCGGCATGGGCCGCAACACCGACCCCGCGCTCGGCGAGGGCTATTTCGATTTCTATGCCGCCGATCGCATCAGCAATCGGGCCGGCAGCTGCTGACCTGCAATATTGCCTGTTATCAAGACGCAAAGGACCATCAGTATGAAGACCCTATCCTTTACCACCTTCATTGCGGGCTCGCTGATGCTGGCAGGCTGCGGCGGATCGACCGATTCCGCCAAGCCGGGTGAGCAGGCCGAAGCCGGAAGCGCCGCTGCAGAACCCAAAGGGTGGAATGCAGCCGATGCCTGCTCGGTCGTCGATAAGGCCAAGATGGCCGCAACGGCTGGCAAGCCGGTCAGCGAAGCCACCCTCGGGCTGGTCCACGAAAGCAGCGGCGGCAGCGACGCGACGACGTCCGAATGCAGCTACATCATGGAAGATGGCAGTCGCGCGTCGGTGATGTTGCGCTGGTCGCCGATCGATGACAACACCCCCGAAGCGATGGCGGCGGCGCGCGACACGTCGAAGCAAACGATCGAAGCCTTTGGCGGCACCATCGAAACGGTTGAGGGACTTGGCAAATCGGCGTTCTGGATCGGCAAGACCGACACGATGAACGTGTTCATCGGCGATGATAAGTTCGCGATCATCACGCTGCCAAGCGATCCGGCGTCGAAGGAGCAGGCCACCGCCCTCGCGCGCGAACTCGGCGCCTGACCGACCGCTAGCGTCCGCCGCATCCCACTTTCTTTCGCGCTTGCCAAACCCCTGACCGACCCGCATAAATTCCACGGGTTCGGCGGGCGGCCCGTGAGCAGCGCGGAGAAAGTCGATCGATCCGGATCCCAGCGCCGCACCCGATTTTGCGGGCACCGCCGATGACCTGATGACCTTGCTGTACAGCGAGCTGCGGGTCATCGCGCGGCGCGAGCATTTCCGGGCCGGCGGCCCGCAAACCTTGCAGCCGACCGCGCTGATCAACGAGGCCTATGTCAAGTTGCAGCGCCGCGACAGTTGGGAAAGCGAAGCGCATTTCCTGGGCTGCGCGGCGACCGCAATTCGCCATATCCTGATCGACGCGGCGCGGGCGCGGATGGCGTCGAAACGCGACGCGCCGATGTACAGCTTTACCCAAAGCCTCGATTCCATGGCAGCCGCCGTTCCCGAGGATGCCGAGGTCGTCAAATTGGGCGACGCGTTAAAGGCGCTGGCCGACGTCGATGCCAATCTGGCCAAGGTCGTCGATTGCCGCTTTTTCGCCGGCCTCGACGAAAAGGAAACCGCGGAGGTTCTCGGCGTTTCGGACCGCACCGTGCGGCGCTGGTGGGTGCAGGCGCGCGCCTGGATCCACGTCGAAATGCTTGCGGCTTAGCGCCGCCTACCCTCCCGCCAGTCGCTTGCGCAGCGCGGGGAATGCCTTCAGATAGCTTTCCCCGGTCGGCCCCATGCCCTTGAATATCGTTTCGGCGCGATCGGCGGCCGCCTTCGCATCGGCGATCCGTCCGACCTTCAGCAGCGTAATCGCACGGGCGCGATCGACGATAGCGTGCGCCGGGCCGACGGGTATATCCTTCAAGATGGGATCCACTGTACCCAGTACATTCAGGGCTTTCGCGGTATTCCCGGCTTCGGCATAGGCCTCGACCAACGTGCCGGCGATGATCAGCGTCGGCTGCGCGGCCGGGCTCATCTTCTCGTTCGCCATCGGCCAAGACTCGGCCAGCAAGACGCTCGCTTCCTTATATTTTTTGAGCCCGACCTTGACCCGCCCCAGATGGAACAGGTCGACAGCCAGCCCCGCCGAGCGACCAAACACCGCGCGGCGGCGTGCGACGACATTTTGCAAGATCGGCTCGGCGCGCGCGGGTTGCTCAAGCTTGGCGAAGCGCACGCCCTTGAGCTGCTCCATCGCCAGCGCCAGCGTGCTGTCACCCTGCCCGTTTTCCGCCGTGATCTTGTCCGCCCGCGCGAAGATTTCGGGCATCGCTTCGATCTGGTTCGCCTCGAGCATGTAAGCGAGCAGGTTGTTATAGACTATCATCCGGTCGCGGTAATTGTCGGCATAGGCAATGTCGGCGTCGGCCAAGGTCGGTTTCAACAACGCGATCGCATCTTCGATCCGCCCGGTGCGCCGCCAAAGCTGCGCCCGCGTCAGGTTAATGTCGACAAGCTCGCGGCGAAACCGCACCGGGTCGGCGCGAAACACCGGCTCCGCCGCATCGATCAGCGGCGCCATGGCATCGGTTTTTCCGAGCGACGCCGCCGAAGCAGCCGCGCGGACCTGCAACTGCGCGGTCGCCACCCGGTCATCTTTACCAATGCCGCGCTCCAGCGCCTTGGTGATCAGCGCATCGGCGCCGACCGGATCCTCCAGCGTGATGTAAAGGTCGAACAGCGTCGACACCAAGGTCGCCGACTCCGCGCTGGTATCGACCGAGTTCACCAGTCGTTCGGCGGTCGAATCGAGCATCTGCTTGACCGTCACGCTTTCGCCGTCGTCGGATTCCGCGGTGTCGCGCAACATGACCTGGAGCATCTGGTTGATCGAGGCCGAGCGCCGCGCCGCATCCTGCGCCAGATCGCGTTCGATCGCGGTCTGATGCGATTGCCAGACGATCCCGCCGACACCGACGAGCAGCGCGGCAAACGCCGCACCCGCCGCGGTGACCGTCAGCCTGTTGCGGCGCACGAACCGCCCGAACCGATAGCGCGTCGTGCCGTCGCGCGCCTTGACGGGCTTCAGATCCTGATGCCGCGCGACGTCGTCCGCCAGCGCCTGCACGCTGTCATAGCGTTGCGCCGGGTCGCGCCGCATCGCTTTGAGGATGATCGCATCGAGGTCGCCCGCGACCGCCTGCGCGCGGACCGGTGCGCCATCGCGCGCCGCGACCTTGCTCGGCAGCGCGGGATCCTCCTGCAATATGCGCCGCACCATTGTCGGCACCGAACTGCCGTCGCGTTGCCAGGGCGAGGTACCCGTCACCAGCTGATACAGCACCGCGCCCAGCGCATAAATATCGGTCGCGATCGTGATCTGCTCGCCGCCCAGCTGTTCGGGCGCGGCATAATCGGGGGTCAGCATCGGCTGCGTCGTTTCCGCCCCCGTCACGTCGCCATCGATCAGCTTGGCGATGCCGAAATCGAGCAGTTTGACCGATCCGTCACCGTCGATCATGATATTCGACGGTTTCAGGTCGCGGTGCACCACGAGATGGGCGTGGGCATAGGCAACAGCAGCGCAGATGTCGCGGAACAGCGCCAGGCGCACCGCCAGATCGGCCTTCTCGTCGCTTACCCAGACATCGATCGGCCGCCCGTCGACATAGTCCATCACCATATAGGGACGACCATCGTCGGCCATGCCGCCGTCGATCAGCCGCGCGATATGCGGGTGGTCCAGGCTCGCCAGCAAGCGCCGTTCGCGCGCGAACAGCTGGCTTTTCTCCGACGCTTCGGCCCGGAGCAGCTTGATCGCGACCTGCTGAACAAAATCGGCATCGGAGCGGTGCGCCAGATAGACTTCGCCCATCCCGCCGCGCCCGAGGTAGCGATCGATCGTGAAGCCGCCAACGACCTGCCCTACCGCCAGCGACCGGAAATCACTCTCATCCCCGCCGCCGTCGAGCGATGGGCTGCTGCTATCAAGGATTCCCTCGGCCCGATGCGCAGCCAGCATCGCCCTCGTCTTGGCGATGACGGCGGCGCTGGCGGTCGACTGCGTCAACAGCCGACCCTGATCGTCCGGCGCTGCATCGACCAGCTCATCGAAGAGCTTTTGAACCGCCGCCCATTCGCCCGCACCGTCGTCGATCATGTTCCCCCCGATCTGCGTCCGGGCGTATCAGAAGGGCGAGCAATAGCAATTGCTTCGCGACTGTAGCGGCCCATTTGCCTCCAGCTGCAAAAGGCAAAATGAAATGATAGCCTACGGCTGCCCATCGGACGGCCTCGCCCTTGTCAAAGGCCGGGCGCCTCACTATCCCCCGCGGATCAAGCCCGCGGCCCCTTGACCAGCGGACGCCGCCACCAAAGATTGCTTCCGCTGAGCCCTGTTCCAGCCACTCCCTACGTCGATCAGCTCAGCATCGGGGCGGGCCGCCGTACGCTTGCCATCAGTCTGGCGGTGCTGATTCCGGCGATCCTGCTGCTGATGCTGCTCTCGTTCGGCGCGGAGGCGCCGCCCGAATCGCGCGAGGCGCGCGTCAGCGTTGTGAGCCTTCCCGCGAGCGAGATCGCGGAGGAAGCGCCCGAACCCAGCAGCGCCGAGCGCGAGCAGAGCGAAGAGCAGCCCGAGCCGCCGCAGCCGGCACCCGAACAGCCGCTGCCGCCGCGACTCCCCGAACCCAAGGTCGTGCCCATAATAACGATACCAGCCGAACGACCGCCCGCGCCGCCGGCTCCCCCGCAAGCCGTCCGTCCCCCTGGCGGACAGGTTTATGGACCGCCCAGCCCGGGCCGCTCGTCCTCCTCCGGTGATTCGGAGCGGGTGGGCACCGCGCCCAATGGCGAGCCGCTCTACAAGGCCGCCTGGTATCGCGAACCGCGCGATGACGAATTGCGCGGCTATCTATCCACCGCCAGCGGGCCGGGCTGGGGGCTGATCGCTTGCCGCACCGCGCCGGATTACCGCGTCGAGGACTGCGTCGGACTCGACGAATATCCGAACGGATCGCAGATCAATCGCGCAGTGCTCGCCGCGGCGTGGGCGTTTCAGGTGCGGCCGCCGCGGCTCGGTGGGCGGCCACTGGTGGGCGCCTGGGTCAGGATCAGGATCGATTACGGCATCAAGCGGCGGTAGGGTCGGAAAATCAGATCGCGAGAAGCACGGCCGTGCGGCTGGCGATCGGGACGGTGCTAGCGCTGCTTTGGGGAAATGGTGCCGCTTACAGGACTCGAACCTGTGACCCCATCATTACGAATGATGTGCTCTACCAACTGAGCTAAAGCGGCAACGAGGCGCGCCTCTAACAGCGTGGCGGGGTGAAAACAAGCGGCGTTGGGTGCAAATTTCAATTGCCGTCGCGCTTGCCCGTCCCCGCCTGAAATTCGGCGACCAGATCGAAACGATCGCCGCGGAAAAGCTGGCGGACATGCGTGACCGGGCGCTCGCCGCGCCAGGTGTCGCGTTCGAGCTGGAGGCAGGCGGCGCCGCTGCCGGTCGCCAGCGCTTTGGCTTCGGCGCGGGTGGCGGCGACGGCGCGCACGACGTGCCGCGCCGAGGTCCAGGGAATATGCGCGAGCAGCCAGGTCCCCGGTGCTTCGAGGCTGAAATCGGCATCGGCCGCCGCGGGGACTTCGGCGAGTTCGATCGTGCGGCGTTCGAGCGCGAAGGGCTCGTCGGCGGCAAAATGGACGCCGTCGATCTGCAGCGTGTCAGCGTCGTCAGCGTTTTTCCGGCGAACGATCGCGCGCGCTTCCCAGCGATAGGCTTCGCCGCGCGCCGCAATCAGCTCAGCGAGGTCGGGGACGGTCATCACTGCCGAATGCACCGGTGGATGCGCGACGAACGACCCTGCTTTGCGCCGCCGTTCGACCAGCCCCGCGGCGACGAGCTCGCCCAGCGCCTTGCTGACCGTGGCGCGTGCGCAGCCATAGCGCGCCGCGAGTTCCTGTTCGATCGGGATGCGCGTTCCCGGTTTCCATTCGCCCGAGTGGATGCGGCCCTCGATATCCTCGCGGATCCGCCGCGCCGGATTCGGCGCTGCGCCCGTCACGCGACGATCCGCTCGACGCTTTTGCGATAGGCGGCAGCGATGGCGGTGCGATCGACATGGCGCCCGCCTTCGACCCGCTTGACCCCGGCGCGCCAGACGCAGTCGATCGTCCCTGCCCCGCCCGCAAAAATCCAGCGGTCGAGCAGCGTCGCGTCGTCGGCCCCGGCAAAGCTGGGGTGGTCGAGGTCGAGCGAGACGATGTCGGCGGGCTGGCCGACCGCGAAGCCGGCCTCGACCCCCAGCGCCTGCGCGCCTCCAGCCAGCGCGCGGGCGTAGAGATTGGCGCCGACGAAGGGCGATTCGGTTCCGGCGAGCAGCGCACGGGCGCGGTGCGCCAGTCGCTGCGAATATTCGAGCGCGCGCAGCTCGGCTGCGGCGTCGATCTGGATATTGCTGTCGGTGCCGATCCCGAAGCGGCCACTGGCAGCGAGATAGTCGATTGCAGGAAAAATGCCGTCGCCGAGATTCGCCTCCGTGATCGGACAAAGCCCGGCGACCGCGCCGCTCGCGGCAAGCCGCGGCACCTCGCCCGCGTCGAGGTGGGTCGAGTGGATCAGGCACCAGCGCGCATCGACCGCGGCGTTATCGAGCAGCCATTCGACCGGACGCGCGCCGCTCCATGCCACGCAATCGGCGACTTCTTTTTCCTGTTCGGCGGCGTGGATATGGACCGGACCGGTGGGCGACATGGCGAGGAGAGCCGCCAGCTGGTCGGGGCCAACCGCGCGCAGCGAGTGCGGTGCGATGCCGATATTGGCGTCGCCGACCAGCTTGGCACGCGCGCCGTCGAGCAGCGTTGCAAAGCCGTCGATGTCGCTGAGAAAGCGCCGCTGGCCGGGGCTTGGCGCCGCGCCGCCAAAATTGCCGTGGGCGTAAAAGACCGGCAGCAAGGTCAGGCCAATGCCTGTCGCCGCGCTGGCCTCCACGATCGCGCCCGCCATCGCGGCCGGATCGGCATAGGTCGCGCCCGCGGGATCATGGTGGAGATAGTGGAACTCGCCGACGCGGGTGAAGCCGCCCTCGAGCATCTCGGCATAGGCCTGCGCGGTGATCGCCGCGACATCGTCGGGGGTCAGCCGGTCGAGGAAGCGGTACATGATCTCGCGCCAGCTCCAGAAATTGTCGTCGGGACGGCTGCGGCGTTCCGAAAGCCCCGCCATCCCGCGCTGGAAACCGTGGCTGTGGACGTTGCACAACCCGGGCAGCGCCGCGGCGTGGCGTTCGTCATCGGAGGCGGCGCCGACACCGGTTTCAAGCGCGGAAATCCGGCCTTCCGCGACCGTCAGGCGCACATCATGCTGCCACTGATTGTCGATCCATGCGCGCTGAAACCAGTAAGCCATCATCAAGAGCCCTCATATTATGTCTAGACATAATGACGCAATCGAGAGATGTTGTCCAGATGGAGCATGGCTGGACCAACGCGCGACTCGCGACGATGACCGATGACGGGCTGGGGCTGATCGACGACGGCGTCGTGGCGGCGCAGGACGGGCGGATCGTCTATGCCGGACCAGCCGATGGTGCGCCGACGAGGCCCGCGAAAACCACTGATTGCGGCGGTAGGTTGATCACCCCGGGGCTGATTGATTGCCACACCCATCTGGTCCACGGCGGCAACCGCGCCAATGAATGGGCGATGAGGCTCGAAGGCGCGAGCTATGAGGATATTGCCCGCGCCGGTGGCGGCATCGTGTCGACGATGCGCGCAACCCGCGCCGCGAGCGAGGCCGAACTGGTCGACGCCGCCCTCCCCCGCCTCGACGCGCTGATCGCGGAGGGGGTTACGACGATCGAGATCAAGTCGGGCTACGGTCTGTCGACCGCCGACGAATTGAAGATGCTCCGCGCGGCGCGCGCACTGGGCGAGCGGCGCGCCATTCGTGTCGAACCGACCTTCCTCGGCGCGCACGCGCTGCCTCCCGAATATCGGGACGACAGCGACGGCTATATCGACCTCGTCGTCGGCGAAATGATTCCTGCGGCGGCGCCGCTCGCGACCGCGGTCGACGCCTTTTGCGAGGGCATCGGTTTTTCGCCCGCGCAATGCACGCGCGTGATCGAGGCGGCGCAGGCGCATGGGCTGGCGGTCAAGCTGCACGCCGAACAATTGTCGGCGCTCCACGGCAGTGCGCTCGCGGCGCGCCACGGCGCGCTGTCGGCCGACCATCTCGAATATGCGACCGACGACGATGTCGCCGCGATGGCGGCCGCCGGGACGGTCGCGGTGCTGCTGCCCGGCGCCTATTATTTCATGCGCGAGACCAAATTGCCACCGATCGAGGCGATGCGTCGCCACGGCGTGAAGATCGCGCTCGCAACCGACAACAACCCTGGCACCTCGCCGACGACCTCGCTGCTGCTCATGCTCAACATGGGCGCGACGCTGTTCGGGCTGACGGTGGTCGAGGCCTTGCGCGGGGTGACGGTCAACGCCGCCGCCGCGCTCGGCCTCGGCGCCGAGATCGGGACGCTCGAAGCCGGCAAAGCGTGCGACCTCGCGATCTGGGACGTCACCGACCCCGCCGAGCTGGTTTACCGCATCGGCTTCAACCCGCTGCACCAACGCATCAAGGACGGACAATGACCGCGAAGACGACCGAAGCCGTGACGATTACCCCCGGCGCGATGACGCTGGCCGACTGGCGCGCCATTTATGAAGGCGCGAGCGCGGCGCTGGATGCCGGGGCGTGGGATGCGATCGACGCGAGCGCCGCCGCGGTGGCGCGGATCGTCGCCAAGGGCGACCCGGTCTATGGCATCAACACCGGCTTTGGAAAGCTGGCGAGCGTGCGGATCGCGAGCGACGATCTGGCGACGCTCCAGCGCAACATCGTGCTCAGCCATGCCGCAGGCACCGGTGCCCCCTCGCCCGTCCCCGTCGTCCGACTGATGATGGCGCTCAAACTTGCCAGTTTCGGCGTCGGCGCATCGGGGGTGCGGCGCGAAACGGTGGCGATGATCGAGACGATGCTGGCCAAAGGCCTGACCCCTATCGTCCCGTCGCAGGGATCGGTCGGCGCGAGCGGCGACCTCGCGCCGCTGTCGCACATGGCCGCGGCGATGATCGGGGTCGGCGCGATCGAGATTGGCGGCCAGACCCTGCCCGCCACCGACGCGCTGGCGCAGGCAGGCCTCGCGCCGCTCGAACTCGGCCCCAAAGAAGGGCTCGCGCTGCTCAACGGCACGCAATTTTCTGCCGCCAATGCACTCGCGGGCCTGTTCCGCGCTGAAACCGTGTTCCAGTCGGCGCTGATCACCGGGGCGC
The DNA here is from genome assembly GCA_016463225.1 of Sphingopyxis sp. Classification (GTDB taxonomy): domain Bacteria; phylum Pseudomonadota; class Alphaproteobacteria; order Sphingomonadales; family Sphingomonadaceae; genus Sphingopyxis. The sequence goes on from JAEMRT010000001.1 coordinate 28,154, forward strand.
TGTCGACCGAGGCGGCGAAGGGCTCCGACGCGCCGTTCGACCCCCGCATCCATGCGCTGCGCGGCCATGCCGGTCAGCGTGCGGTCGGCGAAGCGCTTCGCGACCTGATGGCGGGATCGGCGATTCGTGCTTCGCACGCCGTCGACGATCCGCGCGTGCAGGATCCTTATTGCCTGCGCTGCCAGCCGCAGGTGATGGGCGCCATCCTTGATCTGCTGCGTCAGGCCGCAACCACCCTCGGCGTCGAGGCCAATGGCGTGTCCGACAATCCACTGATCTTTGCCGACACCGACGAAGCTTTGTCGGGGGGCAATTTTCACGCCGAGCCCGTTGCCTTTGCCGCCGACATGATCGCGATGGCGCTATGCGAGATCGGATCGATTTCGGAGCGCCGCATCGCGATGCTCGTCGACCCGGCGCTCTCGGGCCTCCCCGCCTTCCTGACCCCGCGCCCCGGGCTCAACTCGGGGTTCATGATCCCGCAGGTAACCGCCGCAGCGCTGGTCAGCGAAAACAAGCAGCGCGCCTATCCCGCTAGCGTCGATTCGATCCCGACCTCGGCCAATCAGGAGGACCATGTGTCGATGGCCGCGCACGGCGCGCGCCGTCTGCTCGAAATGGCCGACAATGTCAGCGCGGTGATCGGGATCGAATATCTCGCCGCGTGCCAGGGCATCGACTTCCACGCCCCGCTGGCATCGAGCGAGGCGCTCGAGGCGGCGCACAAGCATCTGCGCGCTGCGGTGCCGACGCTCGAAGACGACCGCCATTTCCACCCCGACATGGAGGCCGCGACCGCGCTGATCCGGTCGGGCAGCCTCGTCGCCGCGGTTCCGGCGGACCTGCCGGGCCTCGCCTGATGGACTGGCTGCGCGTCCATCGCGGCGACGCGCCGCTGGTCGTCGCCTTCCCGCACGGCGGCACCGACCTTGCCGGGCTCGACGGCCAGTACGTCTCGCCCTGGCATGCGCAGATCGACACCGATTGGTGGATCGCCGATCTCTACGCCTTCGCCGCCGAGATGGGCGCGACATTGGTCGCGACCGACATCTCGCGCAGCGTGATCGACATGAACCGCGACCCATCGGGCGCCTCGCTCTACCCCGGACAGGCGACGACCGAACTCTGCCCGACGACGACCTTCGACGGCGAGCCGCTGTACCGGTTCGGCGAGCCCGACGAGGCGGAGATCATGCAACGGCTGCATTCGTACCACCGACCCTATCACGACACGCTGGCGGGCGAACTCGACCGCCTGAAAGCCGTGCACGGCCGGGTTGTGCTCTACGACGCGCACTCGATCCGCAGCCATGTCCCGCGCCTGTTCGACGGCGAATTGCCGCAGTTCAACGTCGGTACCAACGGCGGCGCAACTGCGGCCCCCGAACTCGAAACGATCGTTGCGAACATCTGCGCCGCGAGCGGAAAGAGCCATGTCGTCAACGGCCGCTTCAAGGGCGGCTGGACGACGCGCCATTACGGCCGGCCTGATGATGGCATCCACGCGATCCAGATGGAGCTGGCGCAGCGTGGCTACATGGCCGAGCCCGCCGAAATCACTCACGCCAACTGGCCGTCCCCCATCGATCCCGCCCCCGCGATCCTGCCGACCTTGCGCCAGATCATCGCCGCCACCCTCGACTTTGCGAAAGGAACATCATGACCACCCGCCTCGACAACAGCCGCGTGATCCGTCCCGCGACCGGCCCGGAAATCACCGCGAAAAGCTGGCTCACCGAAGCGCCGATGCGGATGCTGATGAACAACCTGCACCCCGACGTCGCCGAAGCGCCGCACGAACTGGTCGTCTATGGCGGCATCGGCCGCGCCGCGCGCGACTGGGAAAGCTATGACAAGATCGTCGAGACGCTGAAGCGGCTGGGTGACGACGAGACTTTGCTGATCCAGTCGGGCAAGCCCGTCGGGGTGTTCCGCACCCATAGCGATGCGCCGCGCGTGCTGCTCGCCAATTCGAACCTCGTGCCGCAATGGGCGAACTGGGAACATTTCTCCGAGCTCGATCGCAAAGGGCTGATGATGTACGGTCAGATGACCGCGGGCAGCTGGATCTATATCGGCAGCCAGGGCATCGTGCAGGGTACCTATGAAACCTTTGTCGAGATGGGCCGCCAGCATTTTGGCGGCGACCTGTCGGGCCGTTGGCTGCTCACCGCCGGGCTTGGTGGCATGGGCGGCGCACAGCCGCTCGCGGCGGTGATGGCGGGCGCATCGTGTCTCGCGATCGAATGCCAGCCGAGCCGCATCGAAATGCGCCTGCGCACCGGCTATCTCGACAAGCAGGCGGCGAGCATCGACGAGGCGCTGGCGATGATCGAAGCGAGCCATGCCGAAGGCAAGCCGGTGTCGGTCGGCCTGCTCGGCAACGCCGCCGACATCCTGCCCGAAATGGTCCGCCGCGGTATCCATCCCGACCTGCTCACCGACCAGACCTCGGCACACGACCCGGTCAACGGCTACCTGCCCGCAGGCTGGACCCTCGACGAGTGGTTTGCTAAGCGCGAGAGCGATCCCGCGGCGGTCGCGAAAGCCGCGAAGGCGTCGATGGCGGTGCATGTTCAGGCCATGCTCGACATGCAGGCGGCGGGCGTACCGACGACCGATTATGGGAATAATATCCGCCAGGTTGCGAAGGACGAAGGCGTCGAGAACGCGTTCGACTTCCCGGGCTTTGTCCCCGCCTATGTCCGGCCGTTGTTCTGCCGCGGCGTCGGCCCGTTCCGCTGGGTGGCGTTGTCGGGCGATCCCGAAGACATCTATAAAACCGACGCCAAGGTGAAAGAGCTGCTCCCCGACAACACGCATCTCCACAACTGGCTCGACATGGCGCGCGAGAAGATCCAGTTCCAGGGGCTGGCGGCGCGCATCTGCTGGGTCGGGCTCGGCGATCGCCACCGGCTCGGCCTCGCGTTCAACGAGATGGTCGCATCGGGCGAACTGAAAGCCCCCATCGTCATCGGCCGCGACCACCTCGATTCAGGCTCGGTCGCCTCGCCCAACCGCGAGACCGAAGCGATGCGCGACGGGTCCGATGCGGTGTCCGACTGGCCCTTGCTCAACGCCTTGCTCAACACCGCAAGCGGCGCGACCTGGGTGTCGCTCCATCACGGCGGCGGCGTCGGCATGGGCTATTCGCAGCACAGCGGCATGGTGATCGTCGCCGACGGCACCCCCGAAGCGGCCAAACGGCTCGAACGCGTATTGTGGAACGACCCCGGCACCGGCGTCATGCGCCATGCCGACGCGGGCTACGACATCGCGATCGACTGTGCGCGCGACAAGGGGCTGGACCTGCCAAGTTTGGGGTGAAGGGTTGTGCTCGCCGCACCATCGCTGGGATTTTGGTAGCGGAGGAGGGACCAATATCGCATACTTAAGCTATTGTTATAGATACATTTATTATCTTCTGCGTCTAAAAAATGCCCCAGTTTCGGCCCTTTTTCGACGAGAAGCTTCAGGAACACGGTGAGCCGATTTTACCAGCGCCCTCTGGTGATCTGGCGGACGCCTTGGAGCCATGAAGGCGCGGTGCTTTCCGATTTGCCATCAGAAAGCTACGAATGCTCTCCACCATTATTACGGTCGCGCGCCCGACCTTCGCAGCCTCGATGTCCCCAGAAGCGATCAATTCGTAAATTGCCGAACGTCCTAATCCGGTCATTCGACTAGCATCGGGGACGCGGACACCGATGGGTTCAGTTCATCGCCGGTCGTCAAAGACGCCCCGCTACCTCTACGGTGCATCGCTATTGCCTCCGACGTTAGTTGCTGAATTCGCGAACTCCATCGCCTTCGGCATGGCTCCTTGCAGAGATGGTGTTGCCGTCTCAACCGATGCGACGCTACCGCTTCTTCCGATCGAACCGGGGAAGCGACAGGCTTCTAATTTTTGTATCACGCGGGGCCCGAATAAGTCTCAGACAACACCCCGGCTTGGACGGAAACCCCAAAAGAGCACGAAGCTTGTCGCAATAGCCGGAATTACACACGGCAGCACTTGGCCGCGAGCGAACCGGCGACTACCAGAACAACAACGCGACAAGCGGACATTGCTGCCAAAACATATTGCCCCGCCGGCGACACATAGACGGACACATTATCGCAAAACGACGACCACTCTCGCTCTAACATTTTTGGTCGCTAGTCATCGCGCGCGATGGTCACCCGAATGCCGTCGAGGTCGTCTCCGAAAGGGATTTGACAAGCAAGCCGCGAAGTCGCGTTGCGGTCGGATGAACTGTCTAGAAGATCATTCTCATCTTGGCACACGGGTGCGACCTTCGCGGCAAATTCCGCGGCGACGTGGACGTGGCAAGTCGCGCACGAACAACATCCGCCACAAAGCGCGAGCAGTTCGTCGAAACCGTGTTCGCGGATTATCTCCATCAGATTGAGGCCAGCGGCAGCTTCCAGCGCATGCGCCGTCCCTTCCCGGTCGACTATTGTCAGGATTGGCATATTGATAACTCCATCATGTTGGGCTGGCCGCCACTGAAAGCAGCGCCTTCAGCGGCGTTTCGGTGTCGGCCAGTTGTTCGGCGGACGCGTGCAGGCCCGCAGTGACGATCATCCGCCCCTGAACATAATCCTTGGTCGCGTTGACGCAGTCGATCGCGATGACCTTGCCCGCTTTGAGATACACGACCGAGAAGCTGCGGTTCGCCGGGTCGCCGCGCATGACGGCGCGGTCGTGGCCGGTCGACAGTCCTGCGGTCTGGAGCTTCAAATCATATTGGTTCGACCAGAACCACGGGATGGCGTGGTAAGGCGCTTCGTCGCCAACGATGCCCTTCGCGACGACATTGGCCTGGTCGCTGGCGTTTTGCACCGATTCCAGCCGGATGACGACGCCCTCGGCATAGTCATTCTCATGCGCCGCGCAGTCGCCGATCGCATAAATGTCGGGCAGGCTGGTCTTGCACAAACGGTCGACGAGCACGCCGTTGCCCCCCTCCGCGCCCGCCGCGATCAGCGGTTCGACCGCCGGAACGATACCGATGCCGACGATGACAAGATCCGCGGGGATTACTTCGCCGTCGGCCAGCCGTACGCCGGTAACATGGGTCTCGCCCTCGATCGCTTCGACCGCCACGGCAAGGCGCAGGTCGACGCCGTGCTCGCGATGCTCGCGCTCGTAAAAGCGCGACAATTCGGTGCCGGCCACGCGCGCCAGCACCCGGTCGAGCGCTTCAAGCAGCACGACCTTCCTGCCCGCCTTGCGCAGCACCGCCGCCGCCTCAAGCCCGATATAGCCACCACCGATCACCACGATCTGGCGCGCCGTTTCCGACGCCGCCTTCATCGCATCGGCATCGGCGCGGGTCCGCACGCCCTGCACCCCCGGCAGGTCGCCGCCGGGGATCGGCAGCATGCGCGGCGATCCGCCGGTCGCCCAGACCAGCTTGCCATAACCGATCGTCTGACCGTCTTCGGTGGTGACATGGTGCGCCGCCGGGTCGACCGAAACAACGCGCTGGCCGAGCAGCATCGTCACCTCGCGCTCGTCCCAATATTTTGCAGGCCGCAGCTGGATGCGTTCGAATTCCTTTTCGCCGGCGAAATATTCCTTCGACAGCGGCGGGCGCTCATAGGGCAGTTCGGATTCGTCGCCGATGATCGCGATGCTGCCGGTGAATTTCTGGGTGCGCAGCATGATAGCGACCTGAGCGCCGCCATGGCCGGCCCCCACAATCACCACGTCGAACTGCATTATTTTGTTTCCTGATGGCATACTTATCTCCAGCGGCATTTCGCCGTGCAGTTGCAGGCTCGACGCCGATGGCGTTTGAGCTACCGTGCCGACGGTCCTTTCAGCTCGACGCGGTTTCCTTCTGGATCACGAATGTAAATCGAAGGTCCTTCACCTTCGGCGCCATAACGCACGCCGGCTTCATCAACGACAATGGCAAATGCTGGCAGATGCGAACGAATTGCGTCCTCATCAAAAGGATCAATGGCAATGGCAAGGTGGTCCATGTTCCGGCCATCTGATGCGGGGGCCCTGCCACCCGTTGCGCCCAGCTTTCCAGATACAGTGACAAGATCGATCAAAGAGCGACCTGCGCGCAGCTGATATAATCCGATGCCAGGCTCTTCGCGCTCCAGGACGCACCCTAAGACGCTCTCATAGAATCTCTTGACCGCGGTCAAATTGGACACGCGCAGCACGACATGGTCCAATCCGATCAACGTAAAGGGTGCCACCACAGTCATTCTCTTTCAAATATGCTGAACTTTGCAGGGTGATTGCAGTCCATTTGTTTCTTTCGGCCTCGATCCCAGAGGCGTTATTGCGCCGTCATCCCGGCGTCGATGACATGCTCGGCCCCGGTAATATAAGAGGATTGGTCCGAGGCCAGGAAGAGGACCAGGTTGGACACTTCCTCGGGCTCAGCGATGCGCCGAAGCGGGATCTGCGCGAGCGCGTCGCCGCCTTCTTCATTGGTCGCCTCGACCATCATCGGCGTCATGATGAAGCCGGGGTGGACCGAGTTGGCGCGGATATTGTCGGGACCATATTCGACCGCCGCTGCTTTGGTCATTCCACGCACCGCAAATTTGCTCGCGACATAGGCGAGGCTCGGAAAGCCATAGTTGGCGACCAGCCCCGCGATCGAGGAGATGTTCACGATCGAACCCCTCCCGGCTTTGAGCATCGAGGGGATCACCGCATGCATGCCTAGATAGATGCTGTGCTGGTTGACGGCACAGACGTTCATATAGTCGGCTTCTGCGACGTCGGCAGTCTTGGCCATCGGTCCCAAGATGCCGGCGTTGTTGACCAGCACGGTGACCGGCCCGAACCGGTCTTCGGCGATCGCGACGATCCTCTGCCAGTCGGCGGCACTGGTTACATCATGTTCCGCGAAGGCGGCTTGACTGCCCAGCTCCGCCGCCAGTGCTTCGCCGACATCGGCGCGCATATCGGTCAGCAGCACCTGAGCCCCTTCTGCCACGAAGCGCCGCGCGTGCGATGCGCCCATTCCGCGCGACGCCCCGGTGACAATCGCGATTTTCCCGTCGAGCTGACCCATCTTCTCTCTCCTGATAATTCGACATGAATAAGTGTGGAATTGCGCCCGGTTGGGGGGTAGGCAGACGGCCATGGCGCAATCGAGCAACATTTCCCGCCGCCGCAAATCGGCCCTCGAAGATGGCAGCAGCGACTATCTGGCCAAGCGCGCCGAGCTGGTCGAGATCGCCGGACGCCAGTTCAAAAACAATGGCTTCCGCGCGACGACGCTGTCGGAAATCGGCCACAAGGCCGGACTCGACCGCGCGACGGTCTACTATTATTTCGGCAGCAAGGAAGAACTGTTCCGCGAGTGCCTGCGCGTCGGCGTCGACGACAACATCAACGAATGTGAAAGGATCGCCAGCGATCCCGCGCTGACGCCGGCCGAAAGATTGCGCGGCGTCATCAACCAGCTGATGAGCGCTTATGACCAGCATTATCCGCACATGTACGTCTATATCCAAGAAGAGATGAATCGCATCGCCGGCGAGAAAAGCACGTGGGCGCAGCAGATCGTCAGCCAGACGCGCAAATTCGAACGAATCGTGATGAGCCTGATTTCCGAACTGATCGAGCGCGGCGAAATGCGCTCCGACATTCCGGTGTCGGTCGCCGCCAACGCAGTGTTCGGTATGCTGAACTGGACGCATCGCTGGTATCAGCCGGGCGGCGCGCATCCCGCGCGCGAGGTGTCCGAAGGGTTCAGTGATATCTTTTTCGACGGGATGGCCCGCCGCCCGGACTGAGTTCATGGCTCAAGCTTGGCGAGCCAGGCGCGCAATTCCCGCTTGTTGACCTTGGTCGCCGACATCGGCCAATCCTCGGCCCTCACGAAATGCACCGCTCGCGGCACTTTATAGCCGGCGATCCGTCCCTTGCAGTGCGCGATGAGCTCGTCGGCGCTAGCCTCGGTTCCGGGCATCAGTTCGACAAAGGCGACCGGCACCTCGTCCAATCGGGCATCCGGGCGGCCGACCACTTCGGCTATACGCACCGCGGGATGGCTGCAAAGATACGCTTCCACCTCGATCGCGGCGACATTCTCACCCCCGACCTTGAGCATATCCTTAGCCCGGCCATTGAAGATCAGGCGACCATCGGCGCTGCGGGTGTAGAGGTCGCCGGTATGTAGCCAGCCATCGGCATCAAGCGCTTCGGCACTTTTTACCGGATCACGGTAATAACCCTCCATCACGCAATAGCCTCGGACCCAGATTTCGCCGACCGTTCCCGGCGGAACGTCGGCGCCATCTTCATCCACGATGCGCAGTTCGATGCCGGGAACCGCCTTGCCATTGCTGGTTGCACGTTGTTCCGGCGTTTCATCGGGGTCGCTCAGCGCAAAAATGCCTGAGGTTTCGGTCATCCCGCAGGCCTGCATGATCTCCGCCTTCGGCAGAAGTTTCTGAACCCGGTCGACGAGCGCCTCGGGTCCGATCAGCAGCATCGAGCGGACCTTTTCGGTCGCGGCGACAAAGTCGGGCTGATCGAGCAACGGCTGGAGGATCGCCGGAAACCAAGGCCACATCGCGGTGACCCCTTCGCGTTTCATCAGCGCGACGGCGCGGGCCGGATTGAAGAAATTATCGGTCAAATAGGTGCCCGACGCGCCGATCGAGCCGATGAAGGGCGCGAGCGAGCCGATATGGAACAGCGGCCCGCCGCCCCAGGTGATGTCGCAATCGCCCGAGCGGAAGCGCTTGTCGGCGCGCTCGACCGGACCGCGCGACATCGCCTCGTGCGTCAGCATGCACCCCTTGGGGTTGGCGGTCGTGCCCGACGTGTAAATGATCGTCGCGGTATCGCGCAGGCGCGTGCAGCGGCGGCGGTGATCGACCTCGATTGCCCCGACCCCGTTCGCGGCTGTGGCGAAGGTAGCTGCGTCGGTGAAGGCAGGCGGCGCATCGCCGGAAAGCAGCACGATATGCCGGAGCATCGGCGCTTCGGATAAGGCGAGATCGTCGGCCGCCATGCCCGCCAGCGAAGGCAGCGCGCTGGCGATGCTGTCGCGAAAATCAACGTGGCTGGTGTCGCTGGCCGCGGTCAGCAACAATGCGATCTGCGCGTTGTTGATGATGTAGCCAAGCTCATGCTCTTTGTGGCGGGCATTGAGCGGGACTGCCACACAATTGGCAAGCCATGCCCCGAACAGCCCGGTGACGAGTTCGTGACCGTTGTTGGCAAGCAGGCCGATGTTCGATCGAGGCGCGATCCCCAAGCCGACAATGCCGCGAGCGACCGCCACCGCGCTGTCCAGCAGCGCGGCGTAAGTTATGGCGCTCTCGGGGAACACGATGGCCTTACGCTCGGGGAACCGGCTGGCGCTTTGCACCAGCAGGTCGCCGAGCGTCGCCGTCGCTGACCAGCTGTCGAAACTCATATCCTCTCCCGCATCTTATTTGTGCGCATTGCCACCCATGCGCAGTTGCAAGCAATCTGTCAACGCTATTGTTGACTAGCAGATTGTCCATTGACAGGGTGGGTCGGTAATCCCTATCAACGCGAGTGTTGATAAAAACAATTGGGTGAGGAGCGGGCTATGAAATTCCATTTGATGCAGACCGGCGTCGTCGGACGGCGCCACGAGATCGAACAGGGAATGGCTGGCCAGCGCCCCGAACTTTACCAGCGCTTCCTCGAAGAGGTGCGCGGCTATGTGAAGCACGCCGACGAACTCGGCTTCTACGGTTATTGCCAGCCCGAGCATCATCTGCAAATCGAAGGGTTCGAGGCGAACAACCATCCCGGCATGTTCAGCCTATTCGTCGGCCAGCACAGCAAGCGGATGAAAGCGGGGATCATGGGTTACACCATGACCACCCACAATCCGGTGCGCGTCGCCGAGGAAATCGCGACACTCGACCATATGCTGCAAGGGCGACTCTATTGCGGCTTCACGCGCGGCTATCATGCACGTTGGGTCGATGCCTATGGGATCAAGGAGGGCGTCGGCGCGACGACCCCCGACAATGTGAAGGCGCGCGACCAGCAGGACGCGCGCAACCGCTCCTTGTTCGAAGAGGGAGTGCGCGTCATCAAGAAGGCGTGGACCAACGACGTCTTCGACCACAAGGGCGACAATTGGCAGTTCCCGCCCGAGGGCGGATCTGGCGGCCACCCCGCCTATGCCAAATATGGCAAGGGCCAGGATGCCGAGGGCATCGTCCGCCAGATCGGTATCGCGCCGCGCTGCTATCAGGATCCGCATCCGCCGATTTACGGCGGCTTCGCAGCATCGGGGCGGACGATCGATTTCTGGGCGGAGGAAGGCGGCAAGCTGATCGTCCTCTCGGACAATCTCGATTTCTGCGACTCGCTCAACCAGCGCTATATCGGCCACGCCGCCAAGCACGGCCGCGAGGTCACCAGCACCGACGCCTCGGCATGGGGCGGCTTCCTGATGCTCACCAGCGACAAGGAACGTGCCAAGAAGCTGATGGAAGAGCATATGTGGTTCTGGGATGAATGGTTCATTCCGCTCGGCCAGCGTCCGCCCAATGTCCTGATCGGATCGGCCGACGAGATCGCCGACCAGATCGGCAAGGCGCATGACAAGCTCGGCTTCGACGAACTGTTCCTGATGTTCGGGCAAGGCCATCTCGAACCCGACGAAAATCACGCCGAGCTCGAAGAGTTCATCGCCAAGGTCGCGCCGCGCTTTTCGACCAAAGCCGCCGACGGGACCTATGTCTAAGCCGCTGCGATAACGATATAATCTGGGAGAGCCGACAATGCCGATGCAGTGCGGGATCTTTATGACCCCCTATAATCCGCCGAACCGCACCCCGCGGCAGGTGTTCGACTGGGCGCTCGACATCGCGCAGATCGCCGACGAGGCGGGCTATACCGATTATATGATTGGCGAACATTATACGCTCGGCTGGGAAAATATCCCCATGCCCGAGGCGGTCATCGCCGCCTGCGCGCAGACGACCAAGAATATCCGCTTCGCCCCAATGGCGCATTTGCTGCCCTATCACGACCCCGCGACGCTCGCGATCCGCATCGGCTGGCTGAGCCAGGTGATGGAGGGTCGCTATTTTCTGGGCGTCGCGCCCGGCGGGCATCACACCGATGCGATCCTGCACGGTTACGAGAATATCTCCAGCCTGCCGCCGCGCCAATTGGAGGCGCTACACCTTATGGAGAGGGTGTGGGAGCGCAAACCCTTCGTCGAGAAGGGCGAATATTTCCAGGCGGGCTTCCCGGGGTCGGAGACGATGCCGGAGTATAATGTGCTGATCGCCGACAACAGCCCCTTTGGCGGACGCGACAAGCTGGAGATTGCCGTCACCGGGCTGTCGATGAACAGCTCGTCGATGAAGTTCGCCGGCGAACGCGATTACAGTCCGATTTCCTTCTTTGGCGGCACCCCGCAGATGAAGGCGCATTGGGACACGTGGGAAACCGCGATGGCCTCGAAGGGTCGCACGGCCGACCGCAGCCGCTATCGCGTCTGCCGCGACGTGTTCATCGCCGATACCGATGCCGAGGCCAAACGGATGGTGCTCAAAACAGGTATGATGCGCACCTGGCACGAATATCTGAAGGAAATTTACGTCAAATTCGGGCTGTTCGACGGCATTATCGCCGACAGCGGGATCGACATCTCGCCCGACGACATCGACGATGATTTCCTGATCAATCATGTCATCCTGTGCGGGTCGCCCGAAACGGTGATCGAGAAACTGGAGAAATTGGCCGACGCCTGCGGCGGCTGGGGACAGATTGTCGCCAACCAGCATGACAGTCTCGACGATCCGAAACCCTGGGAAGAGTCGCTGCGGCGACTGGCGACCGAGGTCTGTCCGAAAGTCAAAATGCCCAATTAGGGCGATAACCAATGTCAGCGGTATCCGACGCTAGGACGGGGCCGCGGGAAGGAAACAGCATATGGCAACTGGCAAGGCATGCGTACTCGTCGAGCCCAACCGCATCGAGACCTGGGACGTGCCGATCGTCGATCCCGAACCGGGTGGCGCGCTGGTGCGGATCGTCGTCGGCGGGGTGTGCGGCAGCGATGTTCATATCGCCGATGGCGGCGCCGGGATCATGCCCTTCCCCATCATCCTTGGCCATGAGGGCGTCGGCCGGGTCGAAAAACTCGGCGCCGGGGTGACGACGGATTATGCGGGCGTGCCGGTCAAGCCCGGCGACCTGGTTTACTGGGCACCAATCGCGCTCTGCCACCGCTGCCATAGCTGCACCGTGCTCGAAGAAACGCCGTGCGAGAATTCGCAATTCTTCGAGCACGCAGAAAAGCCCAATTGGGGCAGCTATGCTGATTTCGCCTGGCTGCCCAACGGCCTCGCTTTCTTTCGCGTCCCCGACCATGCCGATGTGGATGCGGTGATCGCGCTCGGCTGCGCACTGCCAACGGTCCTGCGTGGTTTCGACCGCTGTGGACCGGTGCGGATCGGGCAGAGCGTCGTCGTGCAAGGGGCAGGTCCGGTCGGCCTCGCCGCGGTGCTCGTCGCGTCGATGATGGGCGCCCGCGAAGTGATTGCGGTCGACGTTCATGCCAACCGGCTCGACGTCGCCAAATCGCTCGGTGCGACCGCGACGGTGTCGCTCAAGGACAGCGCCGAAGAGCGTCGGCGGCAGATCTATGACCTGTGCGGCGCGAATGGCCCCGATGTCGTGGTCGAGGCGGCGGGTGTCCTGCCGGCCTTTCCGGAAGGCGTCGACCTCACCGGAAACCACGGCCGTTATATCATCCTGGGATTGTGGGGCGCGATCGGCACTCAGCCGATCAGCCCGCGCGACCTGACGATCAAGAATCTGACCGTTGCGGGCGCCAGCTTCCCGAAGCCGAAGAACTACCATGACTCGTTGCAACTTGCGGTCCGGTGCCAGGACCGTGTGCCGCTGGCGGCGCTCGTTACGCATCGCTTCGGCGTCGCCGATGCGAGCGCGGCGCTCGAAGCGACCGCCGCCGGCACCGTCATCAAGGCAGTTATCGATCCCGAACACAGCTGACGTCGAACCGAGAGAGGCTTTTCATGAACCAGGCAACATCCATCGACACCCAGGCTGCAGCGCCTGTCGCCGACAAGCGTTCGCGCGTCGATAAGCCCGCCCATGTTCCGGACGAACTTGTCCGCGATATCGACATGTACGCGCTCGACGGCATTGAGGCGGGCTATCATGAAGCTTGGGTCGGGCTGCACGCGCAGAACATGCCAAAGCTCGTCTGGACGCCGCTGACGGGTGGCCACTGGATCGCGATGGACGGCCCGATGGTTCGCGAAATCTATGAGGATCCTTCACGCTTCTCAAGCGAGGTCATCTTCTTGCCCAAGGAAGCGGGTGAGAAATATCTGATGGTGCCGACGCGGATGGATCCGCCCGAGCATACACCTTACCGCAAACTTCTCGATACCGGGCTCAATCTCGCTCGCATCCGCGAAGTTGAGGAGCAAGTGCGGCAAACCGCGATCGACCTGATCGATGAAATAGCGCCGCGTGGTCATTGCGATTTTTCGACGGACTACGCCAAGATATTTCCGGTCAAAGTGTTCATGGCGATGGCCGGATTGCCGATGGAAGATGCACCGAAGCTCGAGCATTTTGCGGTCGGTATGACCCGCCCGACTGGCGACACGCCAGAGGAGATGGCGGCTTGCCTGGACGCAGCCAACACCGGCTTTTTCGAATATGTCGAACCGATCATCAATGCGCGGCGCGGCGGCGACGGTACCGACCTGATAACGGTTGTCGTGAACGGCACGATCAACGGCGAGCCCCTGCCCCACGACAAGGCGATCGGGATGATCTCGCTGCTGCTGCTCGGCGGGCTCGATACGGTGGTCAATTTCCTCAGCTTCATGATGATCTACCTGGCGCGCAATCCCGACAAGGTCGCCGAGTTGCAGGGCAATGACCTGAAACTGCTGCGCGGCGTCGAGGAATTGTTCCGGCGTTTCGCCGTCGTTTCCGAAGCGCGTATGGTCGCAAAGGACCAGGTTTTCCACGGCGTCGAGCTCAAGCATGGCGACATGATCCTGTTGCCAACTGTGTTGCACGGGCTCGATGCCAATGAAAATGCGTGCCCGATGGATATCCAATGGGACCGCAAGGGCCCCAAGCACACCACCTTCGGCGGCGGGCCGCATCGCTGCGTCGGCATGCATCTGGCTCGCATGGAAGCAACGGTGACGCTGCAGGAATGGCTGAAGCGCATTCCCGACTTCCGATTGGCCGATGGCGCAAACCCGATTTATCGGTCGGGCATCATCGCGGCGGTCGAGGATGTGCCGTTTGTGTGGGATGTTACCTGAAGGTCAGGGCGTCCCACGATGCGGCGGCGCGGCGGCCGCGAGGTTTAAAGCTTCGAGAATTTCAGCGCGGCCGCATCCCAATTTGATCGCATTGCCGAGATGGACACGGAACCCGGGACCAAAGCGGTGCGCCGGCGTCGCGTCGCTCGCCATCGCGATCAGTTCCTTGACGCGCGCCGGCACCGTGCCCGATTTCCAAGGAATCGCGCAATAATCGAAGAAGCCTGTAAAGATATCGGGCGACAGGATGAGCATCGCTTTCAGAAAGCCCGGCATCTCACGCTCGAAATTGGTCCAGAATGGGTCGTCGCCAACCCGCGCATCCCATAACGCCTGACGCTCGGCATCAAGCATGTCGCCGCCGGGTGCCAAGCCGCGTCGCTGCGATTCTTCGAGCACGATGACCGCGCTGATCATCAACGAATGCACCCCGAGTCCCGAGACGAGGGCGATCACTTCCTGCACCTGCGCCGGCGTCGCGCCGCGATCATAGGCGGCCGTGACGGCGACCGACAATGCGCCTCGCTCGAGCGAGGTGACCGAGACCGCGAGGCCCAATTGGATCAGCGCGCGCGGCAGGGGCGCCAGCGGACTTCCTTCTGCAACGCCGTCGAGCGCCTTTAGCGTCGCCTCGCGCAGATGGGGCAGAAACAGCATTTCCATTCCGCTGGCTTAACCCTTTCCCGCCGCCAGTCAACTTTAACGTTGACTAGTCAACGCATGTGTTTACACCGACGTTCTGGGATAGGAAAAAAACCGTGGCAACTTTGGAAGACCGAGTGCGCAGGCTGGAGGATCGTGCGGAACTGCACGACCTCGTCGCGACCTATTTTCAGGCGACCGACGACGACGATTATGCACGGCTCGGACTTTGCTTCACGAGCGACGCGACGTTCGCGGCATCAGGCTTTCCCGATAGCGCAGGGCGCGAAGCGATCACCGAATTCCTGAAAATGGCGCGCTCCGGGATGGGCCAGACCGTTCATACCCCCAATTACGTCCATCTCAGCTTCGATGGAGTCGATGCGGCCAGTGGGACCGTTGCGGCGCATCTTGAACTGGGGATCGGCGAAGCGACCTACTTCGCTGCCGTCCGCTACCTCGACCGTTATCGGCGCGAAGACGGGCAATGGCGGATCGCGCGTCGCGAAATGCGCGCAATCCACGTCGGGCCTTGGGGGGAGGTCGGTACGTCGCTGTCTAGCCCGCTCAATATCCGCTGGCCGGGCGCCGCACCGCAGGCGAGCGATTTTCCACGGCAAGACACAAAGCAAGAGACTTTGGAAACGGCAACGGCGGGAGCGACTTCCGCCAAATAATTATAATCATGAGGGAGAGAGACATGTCGAAAGCAAATCATCGATCGGGCCATATCCTGCTCGGCAGCACCATTTTGGCCGCGGCCTTTGCATTTCCGGCGGTAGCGACGGCGCAGGATGCCCCTGCCCCGGCTGCCGAAGCCGATGCGCCGGCGGCGAATGAGATCATCGTCACCGCGCAGCGCAAGGAAGAAAGGCTCTCGCGCGTGCCGGTTTCGGTCGTCGCCTTCGATGCCGAGACGCTCCAGGACCGGGCCATTACCAGCGAGCAGGATATCGGCACGCTCGTACCCGGGCTCCAGGTCAAAAACGGCCAGAATTCGAACCAGCTCAGCTTCAGCATGCGCGGCCAGTCGCTCGATCCCTTTTCGGGCACGAGCCCCGCTGTTCTGACCTATCTGAACGAAGCGCCTTATAATCCGAACAACACCTCGACCGCCTTTTTCGACCTCGGCTCCATCCAGGTGTTGAAGGGGCCGCAGGGTACTTTGTTCGGCCGCAATGCGACCGGCGGCGCCGTCCTTTATTCGACACCGATGCCCGGCGACGAATTTGCCGGTTATGTCATCCTTCGCGGCGCCGAACGCGACTACGGCCAGATGCAGGCGGCGATCGACCTGCCGCTGATTCCGGGGAAACTGGGAATCCGGCTGGCGGGGGATATCACCCGCGGCGACGGATATGTCACAAATGTGAATACCGGCAACACGCTGGGCGACAAGAACAGCCGGTCGGCACGCGCGACGATCCTGTTCACGCCTAGCGACACGATTAAGAATTCCACGGTCGTCCAATATGATCGGGTCAAGGGAACCGAGGGCGCCGGAAACATCATCAACTATAACTCGGTACCGACCACGCCCGGCGATCCGTCAACGCAGTTCAACAGCGACGGCACGAACCGTTTCTTCAACACCACGGGTGTGATGTGGGATGCGACGCTGGCGGCGATCTACGGCGGCAACGACGGACCGGCGGGACCGGGCTTTTTCCCGGGCGGCGTCGAGGGTTTTACCAAATTCTCGCACGACAACCCTTACAAGACGTTTCTGCAGTTCGACCTGCCGCACAGCGCGGAAAATTTCTTCGTGTCGAACACGACCGAAGTCGATCTCAGCGACACGGTGAAGATCAAGAACATCTTCTCCTATATGCAGGGCAAGGCCAACACGCCGGGCAATCTGGGCGGTGGTCCGTTCGGCAGTCTCTGGCTGTTCAAACTGAGCGGGATAAACGCGACCGGTACACCGGGCGGCCAGACCTTCCGCTCGAAGACCTACACCAACGAGTTGCAGATCCAGGGATCGGCCTTCGACGACCGCCTCGACTACACTGCGGGCGTCTTCTATTCGCGCCAGCGGCGCTTCGAAATCATTCCGATCAACATCGGTGCCGATGTCGTTCCGGGAGGGATCGCTGATATTTCCTATGCTTATCGAAACAGGGAATCGTCGAAGGCCGTCTTTGCTCAGCTCAGCTACAAGGTTACCGATCAGCTGACGGCGACCCTTGGCGGTCGCTACACCTGGGTGAATGTCGGGATCACGCAAGCGCCCGGCAATGTCTTCGGCGTCGATCCCAACTCGCCGGCCGCAAGCCAGAGCAAGAAACTTTCAGCACCCGCCTGGACGGCCAGCCTGCAATATCAGATCAACTCCAATAACATGGTCTATTTCAATCAGCGCGGCAGCTTCCGATCGGGCAATCTCAACGGCACGGTCGCGCCGTTCATTGATCCTTTGACCGGCGGTCCTGCCAACCTGTTCAAGAATGAAAAAGTCCATGACTTTGAACTTGGCTACAAGTTCAATGGGCGGATCGGGGACGCCCCGGCACAGTTCAACATCGCCGCCTATAAAGTCGTCGTGAAGGACGCCCAGCGCGCGCTCTATGCGGTGGTCGGCGGCGCCCCTGCCGGATTTACGGTCAATGTGCCGGAGGCCGTTACCAATGGCGTCGAAGTGGATGCCAACATCGGCCTGACCGACTGGTTGGACGTCGGTTTCAACCTGGCTTACACCGATGCCAAATATACCAAGACCCTCGTTCCCATCCCGTTCGTCGGTAGCCTTTCGGTCGATTCCTACCCTGACAGCCCGAAGTGGTCGGGTTCGGCGAATGTCGTGGTGACGCTGCCGGTCCCCGCCGATCTCGGCACAATGAACCTGCGCGCGGACTTCTACGGCCAGACGCACACCTTCTTTTCCAGCACCAACGGCACGTCCACACCGGGCACCCGGCTCGATGGATATTCGACCATTGCCCTGCGGTATAACTGGAAGGACATCATGGAGAGCAACGTGTCTGCCGCGCTCTTCGTGCGTAACCTCACCGACAAGGTATATCATATTTCGGGATATGCACTCGGCGCGTCGAACGGCGTGAACACCTGGTATCCCGGTGAGCCCCGCACCTTTGGCGCAGAGCTTTCGGTCAAATTCTGATGCAGACCGGGGGGAAGGCCCGCCAGCCATTGCTGGGGCCTTCCCCCCGGTTCGAGCGGCAATGCCGGGCCGCTCGCCTTTAGCCCACAAACGAAAAGGATATGAGAGTGACCCAAGATCAGGCGCTGGCCAGATTGCTGGATGAACGCGCAATCGAGCGGACCATTCATGACTATGCCTATTTTCTCGACATGAACCAGCCCGAGAAGATGGCCGAACTGTTCGTCGACGATTGCGAAGTCAGCTATGCGCCCAATTTTGGCGCCACGGGGATCGAGGCCTATAAACAGACCCTCGATGGCATTGGAACATTCTTCACGGCGACATCGCACCATGTATCAGGCGTCACCTTCGACTGGGTGAGCGACGCCGAGGTCCACGTCCGGGCGATCGTTCTGGCCATCCACCGTTACACCAAGGAGCGCCCCGACGGCATCCTTTACGGCCAGTATCACGATGTTGTCGTCAAGCAGGACGGTGCGTGGAAGTTCAAGACCCGCATTCTGAAGACGACGATGACGACCGACTATCACGTCCGCGCCTTCAACCCCATTGGACGCAGCGACTGAAATGACCGACAGGCCGCCCCTGCGCATCGAGTCCGGACCGGACATCGACTGGATCATCCTTGATCGGCCCGATGCGTCGAATGCCTTTTCCTTGGCGCTGCTCGATGCCTTTTCGGCTGCGCTTGACCGGCTGACCGCCGAAGGCGCGCCCGTGATCGGTATCCGCGGCGAAGGTAAGGGTTTCAGCGCAGGTGTGGATCTCAGCGAGTATGGCGGCGGCGGAACGCCTTCCGAAGATGTCGCGCGGCTGCGCCGTAATCTCGATCGCTGGCAGGCGATGTGGCGACACCCAAAACCGGTCATCGTCGCCATTCACGGCTTTTGCCTCGGCATCGCCGCGCAATTGCCCTGCTTCGCCGACCTGACCATTGTCGCTGATGACGCGCGGATCGGCGAGCCGGGGCTTCCGATCGGCGGCGGCTACATCGCACCTGCCTGGGTGTCACAGGTCGGAGCAAAACGCGCCAAGGAACTGGCATTCCTTCCCGGCAATCATGTCGATGGCCGCACGGCTGAAGCGTGGGGCTGGGCCAATGCTGCGGTGCCTGCCGATCAGTTGATCGCCTGCGTCGAGGCGCTGGCTTCGCGGATCGCGAAGATCCCGGCGCCCGTACTCGCGATGAAGAAGATTTCGATCAACCGCGCGATGGAAGCGGGCGGCTTTCTCGCTGCCGTCAATGCCGTCGCCGAGAGCGACGCCATCCTGCATTTCGAACCGGCTGTGCTCGAACTGCGCGCAGCCCTCGCCACAGATGGCTTGCGCGACACATTGGACCGCTTCCGCGGCGAAAGTTCCACCGAAATATTCCGACGCTTCAAAGGGGATCCAGCCGATGGCTGATATAGAATTTTCCGTTTCCAATCATATAGCGCACGTCCGGCTCAACCGACCGCAGGGGCTGAATGCCATCACACCCACGATGGATGACCTGCTGTTCGATGCGTGGCAGACGATCAATGATGATCCCGAGATCTGGTGCGCGATCCTCTCGGCCGAGGGCGAGAAAGGCTTTTGCATCGGAGGCGATGTGTCCGACGGGGCCGAGCGCAAGTCGCGAATGGCGCTCGCGGGCGGGCTGACCGGAATCGGCGGGCCGCTGGTGACGCTGAAAAAACCGCTGATCGCTGCCGTTCAGGGTTTCTGCGTCGGCGGCGGGTTCGAACTTGCGATGTGCGCCGACATCATCGTCGCGGCCGACACGGCCCAGTTCGGCCTCCCCGAAACCAAGGTCGGCATCATCGGCGAGTGCGGCGTGGTCCATCGCGCGGTGCGTCAGCTGCCCTATCATATTGCCATGGCGATGATCCTCACCGGCGAGCGCATCAACGGCGAAACGGCCGAGCGCTTCGGCCTTGTCAACCAGGTGGTGCCTTATGCCAAGCTGGCGGCGACCGCGCAATCATGGGCAGACAAGATCAACAAGGCGGCGCCGCTCGCCAATCAGGCGGCAAAGGCGGCGGCGAACGGTCGGCTGGGTTACCCGCTCGATGTCGCATTGATGACCAAGTTCGAAGTAATTGAACAATATGCGGGCAGCGCCGATCAGCGCGAAGGTGACGCCGCCCGTGCAGAGGGCCGCAAGCCCCTGTGGACCGGGCGCTAAGGCCAAACCATGAGCACTTCGATCGATCCTCGTCATTTCCGCAATGTCCTTGGTTGCTATCCCACGGGAGTCTGCGTCGTCACCGCCTCGCACGACGGTGCGAGTCACGCGATGGTTGTGGGCAGCTTCACTTCGATTTCGCTCGATCCGCCACTAGTCGGCTTCTTCCCAGACAAGAAGTCGTCGAGCTGGCCACAGATCGCGGCGACCGGGCATTTTTGCGCCAATATTCTGGCCGCCGACCAGAAGCATCATTCGAGCCGCTTTGCCGCCAAGGCGGCCGACAAGTTCGAGGGGCTCGAATATGCGACCAGTCCAGCCGGATTGCCGCTCCTGCACGATGTCCTCGCGTGGATCGAATGTTCGATTGCATCCGTGACCGAGATCGGTGACCATCTGCTTGTTGTTGGAGCTGTGCAGGCGCTCGAGATGCGCGACAGCGGTACCCCCTTACTCTTTTTTCGCGGAGGCTATCATGACCTTGCCGACTGTATCGAAACCCAGGCATGATTCGGTGACGGCGATCTCGCCAATCGCGGAGATTATTGCCGAAGCCCGCAATGGCAGACCCTTCATCCTCGTCGATGCCGACGACCGGGAAAATGAAGGCGACATCATCATTCCGGCGCAGTTCGCGACGCCCGACCGCATCAACCAGATGGCGACCCATGCGCGCGGCCTGATCTGCCTCACCATCACCGCCGAGCGAGCCCGTTTCCTTCAGCTCGAACAGATGTCGCAGAACAACCGATCAGGCCATGGCACCGCCTTCACCGTTTCGATCGAGGCGCGCGAAGGCGTGACCACCGGCATCTCCGCTTATGACCGAGCCCACACCATTTCGGTCGCGATCAACTCGCGCGATCCGCGGAACGATATCGTGACCCCTGGACACGTCTTTCCACTGGTGGCGCGCGACGGCGGCGTTCTTGTGCGCGCCGGGCACACGGAGGCGGCGGTCGACATTTCAAATTTGGCTGGGTTGATCCCGGCTGCGGTCATCTGCGAGGTCATGAACGACGACGGGTCTATGGCGCGGCTGGAAGACCTCATTCCCTTCGCCGAAAAGCACGACATGAAAATCGGCACGATCGCCGACCTGATCGCCTTCCGGCGCAAGTCCGAGATGCTGGTCGAGCGCGTCGCATCGGGGCCTTTCGTCAGCCATTATGGCGATGATTTCACCATCCATGTCTATCGCGACAAGGTTGATGGCGGAGAACATGTCGCGCTGACGCGCGGGACGATCGGCCCCGATTCCGACACGTTGGTCCGCGTACACCAGTTTGACTTGACCGCCGACCTCTTGGGATACCGCAATGCGCATCCCGATTATGTACCGGCCGCTTTGAAGCAACTGGCGGCGCATGAAGGTCCGGCGGTCGCAGTGTTCATTCAAGATGCCGATCCGCAGTCAATCTCGCGCCGCGTCGGCGGCGGGCGCCGTGAATATGCCGAGCGCGCGAGCGATCGCGACTATGGTTTCGGGGCACAGATATTGCGCGATGTGGGCGTCCGCCGCATGACATTGCTTACCTCGAGCAACCGCAAGATGGCCGCGCTCGAGGGCTTCGGCCTCGAGATCGTCGGCCGCCAGCCGATCGAAACATGAATCCGGGAGCGACGACGATGGCGGCCACTGAAAGCAACAAGGCGATCGTTGCGGATTTTTTCGAGACCTTTTCCAAAGGCGACGTGCCCGGCGTAATCGATCGCATGCACGACGACGGCAGCTGGTGGGTATCAGGCACGATCGACGGCATGTCGGGCACCTATCCAAAGGCCACCCTTGCCGGGCTGCTCGATGGCGCGCGGGCGCTTTATCGTGAAGGTGCGCTTTGTATCACGCCGACATCGATGACCGCCGAGGAGAATCGGGTCTCGGTCGAAGCGACATCCTTTGCGACGATGGAAGACGGCCGCATCTATGCGAACAGCTATCATTTCCTGGTGACACTGCGCGACGGCAAGGTCGCCACGGTGCGCGAATATATGGATACGATTCACGCGCGCGAGACGTTTTTCGGTTCCTAATCGGTATGCGACGCGGCCAGCGGCATGCAAGTCGCGGCGACAATCTGGTTCAGCGTATCGTCGAGCGCCGCCGAAAATTCCTGATCAATCCGATGATCGGCAGCATCGCGGGTATGCGCTGCCAAAATGTTCAGGAACATGAAGCAGGCGGTGATCAACCGCCGCTGCGCCACCTCATCGGGAAGAAAATGGATCCGCGCGCGCAGCAGCGCCAGCGCCTCGCCGATATGCGGCGGCAGATGTCCGCCGAAGCGGCCGAACTCGGTATCGCTGTTGCGCAGCAGATATTGGCAGAGAAAATTGGCGTAGCTGTGGTCACCATGCGCATCGATCAGTTCGAGCTGCGGCAGGAAGATGATGTCCATGATCGTCCGCGCATCGTCCAGCTGGCCAGCCTCCCGCGCCGTCCGCAACATTTCGCCACGCTTCGACTCCATCTGGTCCATGCGATAATCGAAGACTGCCTGGATCAGCGTGTCGCGGATCCCGAAATGATACTGCACCGCATGATGGTTGCGCTGCCCCGCCGCAGCCGCGATCTCGCGCAGCGACACCCCTTCGATCCCTCCCCTCGCGAACAGGATTTCGGCGGCGAGGATCAGCCGCGTCTTGGCGTCATCGCTGCGCACCGGGCGCATGTTGATGGGCATTGATGTCACGGCGTCTCCCCTGGAATCTCGCTTGCTAGTGGCTTTGCCGCAGGTGTCCCGCACGATCAACAATGCTGCACCACTCTCGTGCAGCATAAACGACATTGACCCTACGGAAATCGCTTGACCTCATCTTCGATATGCGATTTAAGCCACGTGGCTTAAAATAACAATGGGAGATATGACATGGCGATGGACACGGGTCTAATTTTTCACCCCTATATGCGGCCGGAGCGCACCGCGCGGCAGACGTTCGAATGGGGCGTGCAGAGCTCCATCGCCGCGGACAAAGCTGGCTTTTCGACCATGATGATTTCCGAGCATGCCTCGCAGGTCTGGGAGAATATTCCCAATCCCGAACTCATCATCGCAGCCGCGGCACTGCAGACCAAGAATATCGCCTTCGCGCCGATGGCACATATCCTGCCGCACCATAATCCGACCAAGCTGGCGATGACCGTCGGCTGGCTCTCGCAGATCCTCGAAGGCCGCTATTTCATGGGGATTGGCGCAGGCGCCTATCCGCTCGCTTCCTATATGCACGGCATCAAGGAAGAAGATCAGAACACCGAGCATCTCAACGACATGGTGCGCGAATCCTTGTTCATCATGGAGAAGATCTGGGCGCGCGAGCCCTTCTTCTACGAGGGCAAATATTGGGACGCGGGCTTCCCCGAGGAAGAGCCGGCGGTCACAGAGGAAGACGAGCAGCATAAGCTGGCCAACTACTCGCCCTACGGCGGCGGCTTCCCCGAATTCGCGGTCACCGGCTTCAGCGCCAACTCGCCGTCAATGCGACTGGCCGGCGAGCGCAATTTCAAACCGGTCTCGATCTTCTCGGGCATCGACGCACTGAAGCGCCACTGGGAGATCTATTCGGAAGCCAACATCAAGGCCGGCTTCACCCCGCACCGCCAGCGCCACGCCGTGTCGCAGACCGTCTTCGTCGCCGACAGCGATGCCGAAGCAAAGCGTCTCGTGATGGAGGGGCCGATCGGCTACTGCTTCAACCGCTACCTTATCCCGATCTGGCGCCGCTTCGGCATGATGGACGGATTTGCCAAGGATGCTGGCATCGACCCGCTGAAGGCCGATCTCGAATTCCTCGTCGATCATGTCTTCGTCGTCGGGTCGCCCGATACGGTGGTCGAAAAGATCAGCACTTTGTTCGATGCGTGCGGCGGCTGGGGTACGCTCCAAGTCGAATCGCACGATTATTACGACGACCCCTCACCCTGGTTCCACTCGCTGGAATTGATCGCCAAAGAGGTGGCGCCGCGCATCAAGCTGCCCGAACCCGCTGCGGCCTGAAGTCCTCCGTCCGGTTGGCTGAGGGCGCACACTCTCAGCCAACACCGGCCTTATTTATCAGATTGCTGCGTGCATCCGCACGGGCGGTGCGAACAAGTGTCCGGGAATAGAAATCCTGCGGAACCGCGAGCGCCGCGATCTTCGCCGATAATGGCCGCTTACCGGTAACCGATCGGTCCTTGCTCTACGTCTGATAACGAGGCGCAAAGCCGCGCTTTACGCGGGGACAATTGATACCCGCAAAATCAGGTGTTGAATCGCAAATTTCAGCCAAGGCGAAGTTTAACCCAATTATTGTAATAGGTTAGCTTTCATCGCGCCGCCAATATGGTAGCGACGAATGCTGAAATTATATAATTATTTCAATAACTTAAATGACTTGGTAGCGGAGGAGGGGCCCAAATCTTGCCGTTAATGCATTGTTTTTCCATTATTTATTCAAAACCGAACTGAAAAATCGCCCCAGTTCTGACCCCAGTGCGACGAGTTGTTTCGAGAACATGATGAGCCGTTTCTGTCAGCCGGCGTCGTCCCATTTGGCTGATGCCTTGGTCCCGGGAGGCCGCGGCGCCTTCCGATTGTTGGCGAGAAATTTGCGAATGCACTCCACCATGATCACTGTCGCGCACCCGACCTTCGCGGCCTCGATGTCCCCCGATGCGATCAACTCATAGATCGTCGCTCGCCCCAAGCCGGTCATGCGGCTGGCATCGGGAACGCCGACGCTGATCGGTTCGATAGAAGTTTGTTCGACACCAGGCGGCCAAGACGCCCCGCTTCCCCGGCGGTGCATCAGTTATTACTCCGCCGCTGTTTGCTGAACTCCCTGTCGCTGGCGATGAACCGCTCGACCATCGCCGGAATGAGACGCTCGGGCGGAAGTGGCACCGCCAAATCCGTCAATTGTGCGTGCACCGCCGCATAGTCGCCAAGTTCGGGCATGAGCGCCCCGGGGAGGCTCGATCGCGAGCTTCCCGGCTTCTCCTCGGCGATCGGACCCAGGCGAAGTTTGGTCATGTCACGCCTCCCGCGTCCGCCGGCTCGAGCAGCAAGTCGCGCGTCACGATGACGCGGAACGCGAACCCCGGGCGAACGGTCAACGTCGGGGCTACCTAGAGCTCGCGCTCGACGACGCGCCGCCCTGCCTCGTTCGTGCCGTCCTGCACGCCGGCGCGGAGCGCCCGGACAAGGTCGACGAGTTCGCTGCCGACACCAAGCAACGAAGAGACGAGCGCTGCGCGAAGCGGCCCCAATGATTATCGACCTTGTCTTCAAGTCCCGCCATCCCGGCGGCACCAGCGCCCGGTTGACGGTCGAGCCGGATAGAGCGCCCGCAGGCAAGAGAAGCCTGTCCCAGGCAAAAAAGCACGGCTCTGCCCGGCGCCGATTTCGCTGTCATATTCGCCGATCAGGCGCGCGCCTTGCGGAACGAGCAGCGTTCGCCCGGTTGGGCTGTCATAGACATTTTGCGTGACCTGCGCGCTGATCGTTCCGGGGAGGTCGGACCGGATACCGGTGATCAGCGCAGCCGGGATGACGGCGCCGGCCTGGAGGACGTAGGGCGAGCTCGGCGCGGCGATCGTCTCGCCGCTTTCGAAAGCGCCATGCCCTCCGTCGGCGAGGAACTCGCGCCTCGCCGCGGTCCGGGACCCTCGTCCTCCTTGCTCTGCCGCGAGCGGCGGCAAGGAGCAGTGATGCGCGCCGTCATCTTCGCGCGCCGGCACGTTCGGCGCGCCTTCGGGCATGTCAATTTTGATCTTGAGGTCGTCGAAATCCTCGGCGATCGAGGCGATATCGACTTTCGGCCTGTAATCGTTGCCCATTCGCTTGCCGCCCCTGGCGCTTGACTGGATAGGCAGGAACAGCCGCAGCAAATATCCACCTGGCGCCGAAGATTCTCATAGCATTTGCAGTCGCCAGCGCGGGGTCCACCATTTCCGTCTGGCGAAGGTCCAGCCGGCTTCGACATGCGGCACATATGAGGCCGCCGCCCGCCCTCTCTCACCACCGTGGCGCGCAATGCTCGATCCGGGTGCGCTGCTCAGCCTTTGTAGAACATCCACCCGATCATCACCGCGCCGGTTGCAATCAGCGCGGCCGAAAGCCAGCGCCACCGCCCGGTGCCGCCCCACATCGCATTCCAGATCGGCCGCTCGGCAATCGCGCGGGCGCTGTGCGCAATGCGGTGCGAGTAAATGGCTGCGCCCGATAGCGCGAGACCCGTCATCAGCAATCCGAACAGGAACCAAGGCACCCGTGTCCAATAAGCCGCAAAGGTACCGAAATGCAGCGGGTCGGCCATTTCGGATATTCGCTGGTGAACGCCGAGGTCTTGGCCGTCGCTGGTCATCACCACATGTGCGGTCGCGGCATCGACCCACACCGCGTTTGCACGGGGCCGCACCAGCCACGCGCTCCGCTGGCCCTGAAACACGAAATTGCCCGACTTCTTGTCGGGGAATTGCACCGACTCGATCTCAAGCGCCCGATCGGCCCGGTGCACCGCTGTGAGGCTTGCGGCGAGGGCATCGGCGGCACCGATCGTCGTGTTTGCAGGCGCCAATGCGGCAACCTCTTTTGCCGGTTCGGGCAAGTCGGGCGCATCCCCTCCCAGCGTCTCGACCAGATACCAGAGTCCTGTCAGCGCGATCAGCGCGACGAACCACAGGCTCCACACCCCGGCGAGCCGGTGAAAATCGCCCCAAGCCGTGCGCGCGTCGCGCCAGCGAACCGGCTTGAAAAAGCCGCGCCACCATTTGCGGTAGACGACAAAGGATGTCGCGACGCTGATGAGCAGCAGGATCGACAACGATGCGACGATCGGAATGCCATATTTGGTCGGCAGGTTGAGGTGGCGATGGAGGTTGCGAAGGACGCGCTGGCTATCGACGAAACTCTGCTCACCCTGCACTTCCCCTGTCGTCGGATGGACGTGCAGATAGCCCCGGCTCTCGTCGGCGCGCTGGAACGCGACGCGCACCGCGAACGCACGCGCGATTGGGCGTTCGATATAGTTGATCGTTGCGACCCCCGGATAGCGCGCCGATTTCTCGGCAATCAGATCCCAGCGCGGCTGTCCCTCGACAGACGACGGTGCGACACGCAGCGTCGGATGGAGAAGCCAGTCGATTTCGGCGCTGAGCACCGCGAGCGTCCCGGTGAAAAGGATGAACGCGAGGAACAGCGACAGCTTCAGACCGACCCATTGGTGGACGATCCACCACAGCCGCCGCCCACTGGTCTTCTTCGCTTTGATCGGAACGGCCGCGGCGGTCACGGGTCAGCTTCCCCTAGAACTTATATCCCAGTTCGACGAAGGCCGAGCGCGGCTCGCCCGGGAAATGGCCGCCGCGATCGTTGAAGCCCGACGCGGCATAGGTTTTGTCGAGGATATTGTCGACGCGCAGCCGGACGTCCCACGGCCCGCGCGTCCAGCTTATCGATCCGTCGAACACGAAATAGGGGTTGATGGGCTGGTTCGAGAGGCTGATCCGCTTCGACACATAATCGCCGCCCAACGCGAAGGCGAGCCCGGTGTTGGGGATCTGGTAGCGCGTCCAGAAACCGAGCTTGTTCTTCGGCGCGTTGGCGAAGCGCCCGCCAGCGACGACATTGGTGATATTGCCATTGGCCGCGGTCGTCGACTTGGTGACCTTCGCGTCGTTGTAGGCGTAGGTGAGCGTCAGCACCCAATTGTCGGTGAGGTCGGCCGCGATATCGACGTCGACGCCCCTCGACGTCACTTCGCCGAACGCCACCGAATTGTTGATGCCGTCGCCTTCCGGGTCGCCGCGCGGGTCGGACTGGAGCAGGTTCTGGCGCTTGATGCGATAAACCGATAGGCTGCTCTGGACACGGCCGGCAAAGAGCGCGGTCTTGACCCCGCCCTCGAACATGTCGCCCGTCGTCGGTGAAAAGGGCCCGCCCGCGCGCGGGTCCTGCGCGGACGCCGCCTGGGGTTCGAAGCTCGTCGCATATTGGCCGAACAGCGACAGATCGTCGCGCACCCGCCAGACGGCGCCGACCCGGTAGCTTTCATCGCTGCCCTTGAACCGCGTGATCGTTCCATTGTTCGCGGTCGAGACATCATCAAAGCTGTCGGTGCGGACGCCCGCCGTCAGGATGACCCGGCCGAAGGTCAGCTCGTTGAGCGCGTAAAAGCCGTAGCGCTTGGTATCGGTGAGCGTGCGGGTCTGCGCCGGCATCGCATAGTTCGCCGAACTGCAGGCGCGGTAGACGGGATCGAAGAAGGTCAGCGGACAGGGCCGCCCGGCGCTGGCGGTCGCGCGACCGCGCAGCGAGGCCGCGAGCGAGGTCGAATCGTCGGTGCTATAGTCGAAGCCGGCGAGGACGCGGTTGGTTACAGTGTCGGAGAAGGCGTGCGACCAGACGGCATTGCCGCCGAACGACCAAATCTTGCTGGCGCGATACTGGTCGCGAAACTCGCGCGAGATGCCGTCGGTGATGCCGTCGCCATTGACGTCGACACGCTGGTTGCTCGCGTCGAGCAGGAAGGGCTCATGATATTGCTGTGTCTCGTTGGAGTCGATGTGGCGCGCGCTGACATCGAGCGCCAGCCCCTCAAGCGGCTGGGCCTCGAACTTGGCGAAGAAGGAGGTCGAGCGCAGGTCGAGAAAGTCGGTCGGCTCATTGTGGTTCCAGCGGCGCGGGGCCAGGAAATGGCCGTCGCTGTCTACCGGAATGCCGCGGAGGCGATTGGCGGCGAGATCCTGTTCGATGCGCAGGGACTGCACGGTCAGCTTGGCCGGCCCCAGGTCGAACGCCGCACCGCCGTCGAGGATCAGGGTGCGGTTGCCGGCGAAGGTCCGCGGCAGGTCGCGGTCCTCGAAAAAGGCGCCGCCGCGCAGCGATATCACGTCGTTCACGGGGCCGGTCACCTCGACCTGCCCGCCGTAACGGTCTTCGGTGCCGGCTACCAGCTTGGCCGATGCGGCAAAGGTGTCCGACGGCTTCTTGGTCACATAGTTGAACAGGCCGCCCGGCGCGGTCTGGCCGTAGAGCATGCCCGCCGGCCCTTTGAGAAACTCGACGCGCTCAATGTTGAACAGCTGCGGGACGGCGAAGCCGATATAAGGATCGCCGCGCAAACCGTCGTAGAAATTCTCCTGCTGGCGGAAACCGCGCGCAGTGACCCCGGCGTAGGAAAAGAAGCTGACGCCCGAGATGTTGCGATAGAGGTCCTGCGCGTCGCGCGCGCCCTGGTCCTCAATCAGCTCGGAAGTGATGACGGTGATCGACTGCGACGAGGCCAAGGGCTCGGTCGGCATCTTGCCGCTCGCGGTTTCCTCGACCCGGTAAAGCTTGGACACGCGGCCGGTAACGACGATTTCGTCCGCTGCTCCACCGTCCTCGCCGGCTGCTTCCTCGGCAAAAGCGCTCGGCCCCATCACGGCGGCCGACATCGAAAACCCCAACATCATCTTGCGAATCATTCTCAATACCCCTTCGGAGCCGCCGCTAGCGCGAATGAGAATAAGTTGCAACTATCCTGCCGACGACTTTAATAATACCCCTGAATCGAATTGCCTTCCCCCCGCCCTCTTCGCATAGCCGCCTGCCCTATGCCTCGCTTGCTCGCCAAACTCTCGCTGTGTGTGCTGTTGTCCGCCCTGCCATCGGTCGCGTCGGCGCGCTGGCAAGAGAGCGCGCGCGTACATCACCCGGTCGACGGACAGAACTAAATCGGCCAGCAGAATGATGGCGACCACCGCTGCCAGAATCAGCCGACGGCGATCATGAACGAGAATGTCTGCCCAGCCAGCTGGGCCTGCACTGTGCGGTATTTCGCACAACGAGCAACTGAATGTATGGAAAACCACACACACCTTACTGGCGTCAGAGCTTAAGGTTCTGAAAAAAGGTGCAAATGAAATTCTCGCTTAAATATTTCACGCAGTTCGATCGCGATCTATAGTTTGCTGAAGGCAAAACTGCCGTGGGAGAGGATCAGCGATGGGGTTGGCAGCGGCCACTGGCGATACGAGCGTGTCCGCTCGCAAATTGCCATTCTACCGGCATCTCTATGTCCAGGTGTTGAGCGCGATCGCGCTCGGGGCGCTGGTGGGACATCTGTATCCCGCCTTCGGCGCGTCGCTGAAGCCTCTCGGCGACGGGTTCATTGCGCTGGTCAAGATGATCATCGCCCCGGTGATCTTCCTGACGGTTGCGACCGGGATCGCCGGAATGAAGGACATGACGGCGGTCGGCAGTGTCGCCGGCAAGGCGTTAGTCTATTTCCTGTTTTTCTCCACCCTCGCACTGATCATCGGGCTGGTCGTCGCCAACGTGGTGCAGCCGGGTGCGGGCCTGAACATCGATCCCGCATCGCTCGATACGGCGGCCGTTGCGGCATATGCAGAGACTGCCGAAAAACAGACCATTTCGGCCTTCCTGCTGGGCATGATTCCCACGACGCTGTTCAGCGCCCTGACCAGCGGATCGATTCTCCAGGTGCTGTTGGTCGCGATCCTGACCGGCGTCGCGATTGCCACGACGAGACCGCACAGCGACCTCGTGCTCGACGTGATGGGATCATTCAACAAGGTCATCTTCAAGCTCGTCCACATGCTGATGAAGCTCGCCCCGATCGGCGCATTCGGGGCGATAGCTTTCACCATCGGCGAATTCGGAATCGGGTCGCTGGCCAGCCTCGCTGCGCTCATCGCGACCTTCTACCTTACCTCGCTGCTGTTCGTGCTCGTAGTGCTCGGTCTCGTCGCAAGACTGGCAGGTTTCAACATCCTGGGCCTCATCAAATATCTGCGCGAGGAGCTTCTGCTCGTTCTCGGCACGTCCTCGTCCGAGGCCGCGCTGCCCAGCCTGATGGAAAAAATGGAGATTGCCGGCTGTCGCAAGACGGTGGTCGGACTGGTGGTGCCGACCGGTTATTCCTTCAATCTGGATGGCACCAACATCTATATGACGCTCGCCGCGCTGTTCATTGCGCAGGCCGTGGGCATCGATTTGTCCCTCGGCGAGCAGTTGACCCTGGTGCTGGTCGCGATGGTCAGCTCAAAGGGTGCGGCAGGCGTCACCGGGGCGGGCTTCGTCATCCTCGCGGCAACGCTGTCGGTCGTCCCCTCGGTTCCGGTGGCCGGTATGGCGCTGATCCTGGGCATCGACCGGTTCATGAGCGAGTGCCGCGCACTCACCAATTTTATCGGCAATGCGGTCGCCACGATTGTGGTCGCAAAGTGGGAGAATGCGCTCGACACCCAGCGCCTCGCCGCCGCGATGGCGGGCAGCCCGATGCCGCTTCCGGAACCCGACATCGAACATCACGAACGCACCGGACCCTATAGCGAAGGCATGGCAGCCGCGATCGGAGAGACGCCATGATTGCCCGTCGCACGCTGATCTCGGGCGCTGCTACGCTGCTCGCCGCATCGACCTTGCTGGGCAGCACTGCGCTGAAGGCGCAGAATTTCGAGGAAATCCCCCTGTGGCCGGGCAAGCCACCGGGCAAGGGTGACGTCAACGGACCGGAGCTGATCGGGAGCAAGGGCGCGGGTTTTGGCGCAGTGTCCAATGTTTCCAACCCGCGCCTGCGGGTCTATCGCCCCAGCCATCCCAACGGTCGGGCGGTGCTGGTCATCGGCGGGGGCGGGTATTTCCGCATCCAGCTCTGGAAGGAAAGCACACCGGCGGCGCAATGGCTGCAGCGCAACGGCTACACCGTCTTCGAGCTGATCCACCGCCTGCCGGGCGATGGCTGGGAAGCCGCCGCCCCGTTCATGGATGCGCAGCGCGCGATGAAGATCGTTCGCCATCGTGCCGACGAATTCGGCATCCGCCCCGACCGCATCGGTATCCTGGGCTTCTCGGCCGGCGGGCATCTGGCTGGCTATACCGCGCTGAAACCGGACCAGGCGTTCTACACGGGGAACGACAGGTTCGAGACAGCGTCCGCGCGGCCCGACTTTGCCGTGTTGCTGTTCCCGGTAGTCACGCTGCGCAAGCCATATGACACAACCCGCACCAGGCGCGAGATCGTCGGTCGCGAACCGAGCCTCGCCGCACAGGAACTGTGGTCGCTCGATACGCATGCGTCAAAGGACGCGCCGCCGATGATCCTGTTTTCCTCGGCCGACGACCAGACGACGCCCCCCGGCCACAACATCGCGTTGTTCGAGGCGCTCAACCGGGTGGGCGCGAGTGTCGAGATGCACATCTTTTCAGCCGGAGGCCACGGATGGGGTCTCGGCACGCCTGACCAGACCCTGAGCCAATGGCCGACGCTGTTCACCGCCTGGCTCGATACGCAAATTACCCAGCCAATTACCCAAAAGAAATGATCGGGAGGATCACCAACATGCGCATCACCGCAACCATTGTCAGACTGGCGCTTCTGGGCGGCACGAGCCTTCTCGCTACCTCCATCGCCTCGGCTCAGGACCAACCGGCGACCAATGCTGCGGACGTGACCGCTTCAGCCCCTGTCGCGGAATCGGAGATCGTCGTTACCGGCACGCAAATCCAGGGCGCGCAGATCAACGACGTGCTGCCCGTGACGGTGATCGATGAACAGTCGATCGAGAACAGCGGTGCATCGTCGGGCGACGAGATGTTCCGCGCCATCCCGCAGGCAGGGACCGTCGCCTTCAACGAGCAGAACGCGACGACCCAGAACAACGTGCGCGGCGATGTCGGCTCGATCAATCTGCGCGACCTGGGCACTGGCAACACGCTCTTGCTGATCAATGGCCGCCGCATGAACCTGCACCCCGGCTTCCAGACCGAACTGCTCGTGCCGGTCGTCTCTCCCGACACCAACGAGATCGCGCCCGGGAGCGTCAGGCGGATCGAAGTCCTGCGCGATGGCGCATCCGCCCTTTATGGTGCCGATGCCGTGGCGGGCGTGGTCAATACGGTCCTCAGGGGCGGCATGAAAGGCGGCTTCATCGAAGGCGACTACCGCATGTCCGATGGGACGAGTCTGTACAGCTACACATTGACCGGCGGCTACGGGTTCGACTTTGGTGGCGGCCGCGGCAATGTGACCGTGTACGGCAGCTACTTCCACGAAAACGGCCTTCCCGTCACGAAGCGGGATTACGCGCGCGACGACGATCGCCTGCCATTGGTCGCGGGGACGGATTTCGAGGGCGATGCTTCGTTCAACAACCGGAATACATTTGGCCCGTTCGGGCAGTTCGATATCCAGGCGCCTTCCAACCGTACGCCGATCGCCGACGACGACTTCTACCTCCAGCCGAGCACGTTCACCGGCTGTCGTCTCCAGTTCGGCGGCGGCATCTGTGCCCGAAACGGCGAGACGCCGGTCGCTGCCGTTCGTTACAACACTATATTCGGCAACAGCCTGATCAGCAAAAAAGATCGCTACAATGCGATGGCGCTGCTCAGCTACGAGCTGACCGACAATATCGAGGCCTATTTCGAGGGGAGCTATTATCGGTCGGAGAGTGTGCGGAATTTCGATCCGTCGGCAATCCTCAGCGCGGTCCCCGTCGGCATCTCGCGCAACGCCTATTACAACCCGTTCGGCCCCACCACGCGAAACGGACAGCCGAACCCGCAGCGTTTGCCGGGCACCACAATTGCGGCCGACGGCGCCGACCTGATCATGGAACGATACCGCTTCGTCGATGTCGGCAACCGGATCATCGATGTCGAGAAGGAAAGTTACAGGCTCGTCGCAGGATTGCGCGGCAACTTCGGCGCGTGGGACTTCGATACCGGCTTCGTCTATTCGGAAGCCGATACGATCGACCTGGAACGCAACCGGGTTTCGCTCACCGCCATGCAGCGCCAGATCAACCTGACCACGCCCGATGCCTATAATCCGTTCAACGGTGGCTGTCTCGACGATCCGGGCCTCGGCGATTGTACGCCCAACCCGACCGCTTCGATCGCGCCGTTCAGGATCGACGTGTTCCGCAAGGGCGGCACGAGCCTGGCGCTCGCCGACTTCAAGATCAGCCGCGATGACCTGTTCACCCTTCCGGGCGGCAATGTCGGCATTGCAGCGGGCCTGGAGTGGCGGCGTGAGACCTTCTACGACGACCGCGATCCCCGGCTCGACGGGACCATCACCTTCACAGACAGCGTCACCGGCGTGTTCAACGGCAGCGACGTCGCCGGCACCAGCGAATCTCCGGATTCGGACGGCGTCCGCAACGTCTATTCGGCATTCACCGAGCTGTTCGTTCCGCTGGTCAGCCCGGAGATGGACATTCCGCTGGTCGAGGCGTTCAACGTCCAGCTCGCGGGCCGGATCGAGCGTTTCGCCGACATCAGCGCAACCGCCAAGGTGCCGCGGATCGCGGCATCGTGGACGACCATCCCGGGCGTCACGTTCCGCGGCGCCTGGTCGCAGGGTTTCCGCGCCCCGAACCTGGTGCAGGTGAACGACGACGG
Organism: Sphingopyxis sp.; assembly: GCA_016463225.1. Taxonomy (GTDB): domain Bacteria; phylum Pseudomonadota; class Alphaproteobacteria; order Sphingomonadales; family Sphingomonadaceae; genus Sphingopyxis. Next base: position 62,796 of record JAEMRT010000001.1, read on the forward strand.
CACCACGCGGTCGAACACCCGCGACGACTTCGTGGTCTGCCAGGCACAGGTCCAGAAGGGTATCATCGCCAGCCTCGCCGCCTGCCCTGGCGCGGGCGTGATCAGCTTCCGCTCGGGCGCCCGCAACCTGCGGCCGGAAGACAGCGAAAGCATCAATCTTGGCATCGTGCTAGAGCCTGGGTTCATCCCAGGCCTGACGCTTACAGCAGACTATTGGCGGGTCAAGCAGACCGGCCTCGTCGGCACCTTCGGCGATGACAACGCCATCGCGCTCGACCTGCTGCGCCGTCTGGCAGGCAGCACCAACCCCAACGTCATCCGTCAGGCGCCGACAGCAGACGACATTGCCCTGTTCGCCGGAACCGGCCTGGCCCCGGCGGGCAGGATCGAACGGGTGATCGACCCCTATGTCAACCTCGACAGCCGCGTGTCGAAAGGATGGGATCTCGGGCTTGTCTATCGCGTGCCCGACTTCGGGGCCGGCGACTTCCGGATCCGGCTGAACGCCGCACGGCTCGACAGCTTCGTGCAGAGCGCCGGTTCTGACGGACAGGAAATCGTCGATGCGATCGCCGCCGGAACGCTGCCGCTCGACGTCACCGTCGGTGGGCTTGGCGAACTTCTTGAGGTGGACGGTCGGCCCAAATGGCGCGCCAGTGGCTCGATTAACTGGGAAAAAGGACCGGTCTCGGTTGGCCTGTTCGGCAGCTACGTCGGCAAATTCTACGATAGCAGCGTGGTTCGCGATGTCCTTGTCGTATCGGACGATCCCAACGCCAACTTCTTCCCCGTCGATGACGTCTTCACGATGAACGTGTCGGTCGCCTATACGATCAATAACGACACTGCGCTCGACGGAACCCGGCTGCGGTTTGCGATCAACAACCTGTTCGATACCGACCCGCCGCTCGCCGACGAGACCTATGGCTTCTACAGCGATCTGCACAGTCCGCGCGGTCGCCAGTTCGCCATTGAAATCAGGAAGAAGTTCTGACGCTGTGAGAATGCATCGGGTCCGGTTGTCGTTTGGGGGGGCGCTCTTTCTCCTCGGAGCGTGCGCGCAGTTACCTCCCCTCGACACCGGGACCAGGGCAGCTTTGTCGGGCTGCTCCACCGCAACGGTAAGCATCAGTTTCGATTTCGACGGGGCTCCGCCCTCGCGCTGCACAATCGAGGGCGAACGGGAGTTCTCGGTGCTGGTGTCGCCCGAGCACGCCCCGCCGATCAATCCCAGCCCGTGGTACGCATTTCGCTATCAGGCGAATGGGTCCGCGAATGTTGTCGTCCATCTTCGCTATCTCGCGGCGAAGCATCGCTACCTTCCGAAATGGCAAAGCGAGACCCATATGAAGGTGCTGGCCGCTTCGCTGCGCGACGACGGGAGAACCGCGACCCTCGTCTTGCCATCGGGTGAGGCTGTTGTCAGCGGTCAGGAACTGATCGGGACAAAGGAATATGCTTCGCTGATGGCGCGGCTCGATCGCAGCGCCGCAGTCACACGAGAAACGCTGGGCCGTTCCCACAGCGGGCGGCCCATCGAAGCGCTCCGGATCGGCGAGCCGACCGCGCCGAGGCTGGTGATCCTGCTCGGGCGGCAGCATCCGCCTGAGGTCAGCGGTGCGATTGCGATGGAACATTTCCTCGAAACGCTGGTCGCGCTTGCCGACGCCGGAAAATTCGACGCGCAGGATCTGCAGGTCCTCGCCGTTCCGCTGCTCAATCCCGATGGCGTCGCGCGGGGACATTGGCGGGCCAATCTGGGCGGCGAGGATCTCAATCGCGACTGGGGATCCTTTGCCCAGCCCGAGACCCGCTCCGTCGCGCTGTGGCTCGATCGGTTGCCAAGCCAGGTTCGCCCTGTCGCGATGGTCGATTTCCACTCGACCTCGCGCAACCTGTTCTACGTGCAAGGCGATGAAGCGAGCGCGGATCAGGAGCGGTTCCTGGCGCGCTGGCTTGGCGGCAAGGAACATCTGATCGCCGGTTACCCATTTTCCATCGAACGTCGCAACGCAAACTCCGGTACCGGAACCGCAAAGAACTGGTTCCACGCCACCCATGCCATCCCCGCCTATACCTACGAGGTTGGCGACGAAACGGATCGTCAGGCAATCGCGCAAGCTGCCCGCGAGCTTGCCACGAGCTTGGTGGAAGCACTGCGGCTGTCGGGATTGCCCTAAGGTCGTCTGAAAAACCGCAACTGGCGCGATAAGCCGCCAGTACCGCAAAGCAGAACGAAGAGCCGCTTTCGGGTCATCGATACGGCAGCCGGGATGGCGGTGTTGAGGCGCGCAGTCGTCAAGCCGCGCTTCCGAGCTGGCCGGAAACGGCCACTCCGCTTTTGGCGCTAAAATGAGCCGAGCAGACGTTCGCGGCGCGCGGGATAGCCGTTGCCACAATTTTGGCGGCCTCATGTGTTCGCTGCCGCTTTTAGTGAGAGAAGGAGCGCCTGACCCCTCGCGATGCGGACAGACGCCGAGCTATCTCGATCGCCCCGCCCCCGCTATCTCTGGCGCCGGGCAAGCTGATATTCGTAGAGCGAGGGTGCCGCGGCAATCATCGAATTTGTATTTTCCAGATAGGGCGCGGGGTTATACCGCACCTCGATCGGGCGGTTCGCGTGCAGACCGACAATCCGTTCGCCCGGGCCCTCAAGTCCGCTGTTAATCGTCACAGTCGCCGTTGCCGACACGTTTTCCGGCATGAGCAGCTTGGCGTTCCACAGCGTGTTGTAAAGCCCGTGACCAGGTTTCCAATAGGGCGCGCCGCCCCCGACCCACAATTGATAATTCCAGCCGCCCTTATCCCGCACTGGATTGATATGCATCGTTGGCTGATCGAACAGATTCTGGTGGTTCGATCCGCTATGCTGGTCCAGAATGGCCTCGTGCAATACCGTCGATCGAAGATAGACCGACCGGGTTGAGCGCGTGTTGACGCTGAGTGGATGGATGACGGGGTTCTTGACCGTCAGATCCTTCACCAGGACATTGTGCACGGCGCCAATATGGACCGAATAATGGGCGCGCCGCGCGCCGGTCGTTACGACATCAGCAATCGTAAGACTGGCAGCATTATCCGTCAGAATCGCGCTGTCCGACTGGTCAACTACAAGATTGCTGATCCATCCATCGAACACCCCGGTCATGTAAATGCCGTTATACCCCTGTTCCAGATGATGCCCGAAGGACGGCGAATCCGGGAACTGAAACCGCAGATTCTGAATTCCGACATTTGTCAGATGCTTCCACGCAGCCAGAACCGCAGGTTGGTCAGCGCGGACATCGTGCAGCAACGGGTCGCCGAGCGTCACATTCCGGCCTTTGATTGCCGCTATACGGGTCGACTGGACGACCACCGGTCGGTTGGGCGAACTCCAGTGATGCGAGCCGATGGGAAGGTCGGTATCACCATAGAGCGAGCACAGGATTTGGCTGCTGGCTCCGTCTGCCGCGAACCATTGCAGTTGCACAACGTCGCCAACTTTCAACTTTGCGCTATCGTCGACACTGAGCGTGCGGCCGAATTGTTTGCCCAAGGCAACCTTCGCGAGCACCGGGTCGCGCACATCCTTGCTACCGTCATAAGATACGGGTCGACTTCCTTCGGGCGCAACAAAAATCATCCCGCCAGCCCAGCTATATTCGGTGAACAAATAGTCAATATTCTGCTCGGGCTCGATCTGTTGCTTCTTCTCGCGGACAAGATATTGGCGCAGTTCGTCATAGTCTCGACTCTGGTCGATCAACTTCAGCGGGCGCGAGAACCACAGTTCACTGCCGCCCGCGCCGGACCCCGCGCCATCGAATATTATGTCGCTGCGCGTGACGCGGAGCACGTTCGTAATCTGTGTTCGTCCCTTGGGAAAGCGGAGGGTCACCCTCCCCTTCACCGCGTGGGCGGCGGCAAGCGCCCGCAGCACCGCCTGGGTATCGTCGAGCCCATCGTCGGGGATTGCGCCATGGTCGGTGACATCGATGACCGTGCCGGCATCGGCAGGAATGGTCTTCAGGCCGAAGCCATAGCCCGCATAGCTGAAATCGGGCAATGGATTGGCCGCCGCCACGGTGCGGTCGGACAGGATCCTGGGCAGCTTGGGCTCTTCGGCCTGCGCCATCGGAGCAATGGCTGCCCCCAGCGCCAACACCAAAGCAAGGCGCTTGCGCCGATCGCCCATTATCATCTCAACCACTCCCTGGGACTTTTGAGCGGCACGGCGCCGTCAACGGCGGCGGCGTGTCGCAGATTCAAAATTTCACGCGCGCGCCGACCGAAAAGCGCCTTTCCGACAGAGCATAGCTGTTAAGCGCGGTCGGATTGAAATTGCTATATTCACTCGTCGCGGATTTCTTCGGCATCAAATTCTGCGCTTGCAGCGACAGCGCGATATTCTTCGTAATGTCGATCCCGATCTGGGCGTCGAGTTGCGAGCGCGATCCGACGAAGCTTGGCCGACCCTCGGAAAATTCGAATACCGCCTCGTCGCGGTAATTATAAGCAAGGCGCGCAGAGAAAGGGCCTTTTTCATAGAGGCCGATGAGATTGTAGCTGTTCTTCGACACCGCGACCAACGGGAACCCGGCATCATCTTCGGCGTCCGAATAGGTGTAGTTGGCGATGATCCCGAGGCCGTCGAACGGCGAAGGCAGGAAATCGGCGAACTGCTGAATACCGATCTCGAAGCCTTTGATCTTTGCACTCGCCAAATTCTCCGGCCGCGAAAAGGTCAGCTCGCGGCCCTGCGGGTCAAGGTTGGTGTCGATCCCGGTCGTCACGAAACTGGCGATGAAATTCTTCACGTCCTTGTAGAAGACAGCACCCGAGATCAGCGACGTCTTGCCCATATAATATTCGAAACTGACGTCGGCCTGCGTCGCGACCGGCGGCTCGAGATTGACGTTGCCGCCGGTGACCGACAGGTTAGTTGCATTAAAGAAAGTTGAGGGCGCAAGGTCGGCGATCGAGGCGCGCTGCATCGTCTGCGACCCCGAAATGCGGATCAAGAAATTGTCACTGATATTGAACGCGACATTCGCGCTGGGCAGCACATTGGTATAGCGATTTTTATCGGTGACCAAGGTGCTGACGGCACCGACGTTGACATAGCTATCCACCGACAGGCGCGTGCTGGCGATTCTTACCCCGGCGTTGGCGCGGTATTGGATGCCGACGATTTCGCCCTCCCCTGACACCATCAGATATGCGGCGATCGTCTTTTCGCTGAAATCATAGTCGCGTTGAAGATTGGGCAGCAGCGTCGATTTGTCGTTCGGGTCGGGGTTGGGCTGCGCGGCCTGCGCGCGCGTGAACACATAGTCGAAAGTCGGCGCGGTACTGAGGAAGCTGCGCGGGAAGGTGCCGGGCAGGTCGGAAAGGAAACCGCCCGCGTCCACGAGCTTGAGATAGGGCTCGATCTCGGCCCGCGTCGGGGTCACCTGGCTGCGATAGGCGTTCGACAGCGCATGGAGGTCGGTATAGCGCACCCCTGCCGAAATCGTCACGCCGCCGCCGGTTTCGTAACTGACGTCGAGTTTGCCGGTCCATTCCTCGAGCAGCCCGATCAATCGGTTGCTCCGGACACCATTTGTTGCAGGATTGTACGACGTATAGTTAGCCGGGTTGAACGGGCCGGACAGCGTCAGCGACGGGATGGTTGTGTCGCGGAAATCGAACGCGCCGGGTACAAGCGCCGTACCCTGCAACGTGATGATCTGAATCGTCTGGTCGATTGTCCCCTTGCTGTAATAACCATCGGCCTCGATGGTTAGCCCGCCGCTCTCATATTTGCCGTTCAAACCATAAAGGAAGCTTTCGGTCGGCTCGTTGCGGATCTGGCCGGCGGTGGTAACGGTGCCGTTGGCGTTGCCCGCGACAACCACCCCGTCCTCGACTACGCGGTTGGTGACTGGATTGGTGCCGGTGGGCAGGCGGAAAGCGAAGAAATCCTGCTTTCGCCCGGTCTTCAGCTTCGAATAAAGCGCGTCGGCGGTGATCGTGAATTCAGGGGTGACCTCGAACTGCACCGCGGCATTCAGGCCAAGCCGCGAGCGATCGACGGTGAACTGCTCATATTGCAGCAGCACCGGGGTCTGAAACACCCCGCCGCCAGCGCCGGTGTAAGTGCGGTTAAGGAAATTGTTGCGCTCGAACGTCTGCGTCGTCGAGGTGCGCTTCTGATATTCGCCGGCGATCATGATGCCGATGCGGTCGTCGGCAAATTTGGTTGTTGCAAAGCCGGTGATCGCCGGTTCGAACTTGTCCGAATTTTCCGAATAGACACCCTGGACACGCAACGACGCGGTGGGCTTTTTAAAGCTCAGCGGCTTGGGGGTCACAAGATTGACCGTCCCGCCGAGGCCACCTTCGGCCTGGTTGGCGAGCGGCGACTTGCGCACTTCGAGCCGTCCGAACAGCCCCGAGGGCACCGAATCCAGGCCCGACGAACGACCAAGCTGGTCGTTTTCTGGCGGTGACAGGCGCGCCGACCAGCCAAGCAGGGTGCGGCCATCGACCTCGACGCGCACCTGCTGCAAGCCGCGCACCGACACCGACTGGCCCTCGCCGAAGACGCGGGTGATCTGGACGCCGGTGACGCGTTGCAGCGCCTCCGCGACGTTGGCATCGGGCAGCTTGCCAACATCTTCGGCGGTGATGACGTCCATCACCTGCTGGGCTTCACGCTTGATGTCGGCAGCCTGTTCCAGCGACGCACGAATGCCGCTGACGATGATCTCGTCATCCGACGCGACTTCGTCGGCGGCGACACCCTCCTGCGCATAAGTCGGCGCTGTCGCCAATACCGCCAACGACACGCCGCCGGCCAGCTTTGCCAAGGCGTAAATGCTCCGCGCTGCTAGAATAGCCATCCTGATCCTCCCTGTTCGCATTGCATTTCCGCTAAGCAAGAAATGATGCGGGTTCCTCCTCACGGCACGCCGTCCAACCGACCGTCTGCCAGAAGCTTTTATTGAGAGTTTGTCGCGGACCATCGCGGTTGCAATTGGCCCAAGCACCCTCTTTCTATTATCGATGCCGGTTGCGACACCGGTGTCATTGACAGCTAATGCACCTCTGAATCAGTGTCAAGTAAATTGTATGACAACTAATATGCGAAGCAGCGGCGCGCTAAAAGGTCAGCTCGTAAGCAAGATAAAGGCGCGGAACTCGGGCTTTCGTAAAGCTGCGGCCGGAACGCCGGACAGCCCGCCCTCACTTTTCGCGAGAAACGACCGTCTCCATAGCGCGGTAGCGCTCGATGGATTTTTGGATATGGCGCCGCGCGGCACGCCGTGCAGCAGCGGCATCGCCTGCGTCGATCGCGGCGTAGATCGCGTGATGATCGCGATTGATCGAGCGGGCATATTTTTGATGCTGCGACGCGTCACTGCCCTGCAGATAAAGCTGCCTTGAGGGAACAAGTCGCACGCCCAGAAAATGGGTGAAGCGGATAAAATAGGCATTGCCGGTCGCACGCGCGATGCCGGTATGAAAGGCGGCGTCGGCGGCAACCGAGCTGTCGACATCGGTGCTCGCATCCATGGCGTCAAGCGCCAGCCGGATATTGGCAAGGTCCGCCGCGCTACGCCGCTGCGCCGCCAGATCGGCCATCTCGACCTCGAACCCCATCCGCATTTCGAGCAGCTGGAGGACATCTTCAATCTTGCCGCTTTCGGCAGGCGTCACCTGAAAAGCGCGATATTGTGCGCCGTCGGCGACATAGGCGCCCGAACCGCGCCGCGATAACAGGAGGCCGCGAGCCGCGAGCCGCGAATAGGCTTCGCGGACCACCGTGCGACTGACGCCAAACGTCTCGGTGATCGCTTTCTCGGTCGGAAAGCGCGATCCCGGGGGCATTTCCCCCGCTTCGATCTGCTCTTCAAAGCGCTGGACCAGATCGTCCGCCAGCGACGCTGCCTTGGTTACCGCCATAGCAGCGGTCGTTATCACCGCGCCGCGAATGTGGCTAGGGCCGGAAATCCGGTTGTTGCTTATCGACATAGGCTTGCCACGCCGCTCGATCGGCAAAATCGCCGCTTCGGTCCCAGGCCGCCCCGCTGTAATAGATAAAAGGGCGCCCGGGCTCGACGCGCACGAGAATGAGAATGTTGTCGGCATCCTCGGCAAAACCGGCGAACGCGAGCGGATCGACGATGATCGCCGCCCCCATCCGGCCCCTTTCCGGGTCGGCAGGCCCCCACCAGGTCATCCGCGCGTGTGTGCCGTCTTTTTCGATCTCGCCAAGCCCGGACCCAGCGATTGGCCTTTTGGAAAGGCCGATCCCCACGATCAGCGTCCCGCTCGGGTTCGACCATATGGTCGAGGTCAGGCGCGTGAAATTGGTCCCGGCGGGCAGCGTAAACCGCCGCGTCTCCCACACGGTACGGAGGACATCGACCGGCCAGGGGTCGTAATCGACGCTGAAATCGGCAATCCGCGGTCCGGCGTCGAAAATGCGGTGCCGCGCATAGTTGCGCGACGTCCAAAGCTTGTTGTCGTACCAGATACCCAGCCCGCCGGTACCGCGGCCTGTACCGACATTGTAGAAATCGAGCCCTTCACCATGGTCGCGATGCTGGTCGCCGGTCCTGAGTTGCCGGTCCATAAAGGGCCAGCGCACCCGCTTACCCCACGCGTCGATCCCCGACGACGATGGCGGCTCGGCCTTTTCGAGCGCGCGGCCATAGATACGATACGCGATGCGATCGTTTTCCCAGAGCAGATCGTCGTAACGATAGCCGGCGATGACCACCGCCGCCCTCGCCTTCTGCTCGTCCTCCGTCGCGGGACGCAGCGGCGGATGATCCTGCGCGTTCGCTGGCAAGACAAGCAGGGCAAACGCCAGCGCCAAACCGCGCATCACCAACTCCACATCGTCCCGTCCTCCAGCCGGTTTACCGGCAGATAAGCGCGGTCATAGGGATAACGCTCGGCAAGCGGCTCGTCGATCTCTACGCCGAGACCGGGGGCGTCGCCCGGGTGGAGCATGCCGTCATCGAAGCTGTAGGCATGGGGAAAAACGGCGTCGGTTTCCGCCGTATGGCGCATATATTCCTGGATACCGAAGTTGGGGATTGCGAGCCCGAGGTGAAGCGCCGCCGCCATCGTCACCGGCGACAGGTCGGTTGCGCCGTGACAGCCGGTGCGAACCTGGTGCAGGTCGGCCAGCGACGCGATCTGGCGCATATGCGTAATGCCGCCGGCATGCAGCACCGTGGCGCGGATATAGTCGATCAGCCGGTTCTCGATCAGCGCCTTGCAATCCCAGACCGACGAGAAAATCTCGCCGACCGCGAGCGGCGTCGTCGTATGCTGGCGGATCAGGCGGAAAGCATCCTGATCCTCGGCGGGGGTCGCATCCTCGATCCAGAAAGGACGATAGGGTTCCAGGTCCTTGCCCAGCCGCGCCGCCTCGATCGGCGTTAGCCGGTGGTGGACGTCGTGGAGCAGATGGACGTCCCAGCCGAGCGCCGCGCGCGCCGCGGCGAACAATTCAGGCACAACGCGCAGATATTTGGCAGTCGACCAGATGTTTTCGGTCGGCAGATCATTGTCCGCAGGCTCATAGAAATAGCGATCCTTGCTGACCCCGTAGGTCGACGCCATGCCGGGTACGCCGCATTGCAGCCGGATCGCCCTGTAACCCTGCCGTTGATAATCGAGCGCTGCCTCGACCGTGTCTTCGATTGTCGCGCCGTTGGCGTGGCCATAGACCATGCAGCCCTCGCGCGCGGCGCCGCCGAGCAGCTGATAGACCGGAAGTCCCGCCACCTTGCCCTTGATATCCCACAGCGCCATGTCGACCGCCGCGATCGCCGTCATCGTCACCGGACCGCGTCGCCAATAGGCGCCCTTGTAGAGATACTGCCAGACATCCTCGATCCGGTGCGCATCGCGCCCGATCAGGCAGGGGACCACATGCTCGGACAAATAGGCCGCGACCGCGAGCTCGCGGCCGTTGAGCGTCGCATCGCCGACGCCGGTCGTCCCGTCGTCGCATTCGATCTTGAGCGTCGTGAAATTGCGGCCGGGCGAGGTTAATATCACCCGGGCTGACACGATCTTCGGCATTCCGTCCCCTCATCGCCATTTTGAGCTAGTTGTGTGACAACCTTATTGACACTCGCGCAAAAAGGAAAGAGATATGTCACCGGTGTCAAGGCAAAAAGCCGAGCCAGTTCAAGCGGAGAGGTTATGGTGATGCAAAACGCCTGGCGCGCCCTGATCGTGGCAGGCCTGTGCACCGGCCAAGCGTCGCCCGCCGCCGCCGTAGAACAAGGCGTTGCCCGCCCCGCCCACTGGCCCGCCATCACGGCGCCCAATTCTGACCCCGCCATCGAAGCACGCCTTGATGCGCTGCTCGCCGCGATGTCGATCGAACAGAAAGTCGGACAGATCATCCAGGGCGACATCGGTAGCACAACGCCCGACGACGTCGCGCAATATCATCTCGGCTCGATTCTCAACGGCGGCAGTTCGTCGCCCGGCGGGGACGAATTCGGTCCGCCATCGGCGTGGGTCGCCGCCGCCGACGCCTATTACGACGCATCGATGCGCCCAAACGGAAATCTGCCGCGCATCCCGGTGATGTGGGGATCGGACGCGGTCCACGGCCATAACAATATCGTCGGCGCAACGCTGTTCCCCCACAACATCGGCCTCGGCGCCGCGCGGAACCCCGCTTTGATGGAAAAGATCGGCCAGATCACTGCGATCGAGATGCGCGTGACCGGGCTTGACTGGACCTTTGCGCCGACGATCGCGGTGGCGCGCGACGACCGCTGGGGCCGGACCTATGAAAGCTTTGGTGAAGACCCAGCGATTGCGACAAGCTATGCGGCCGCGCTCGTCCATGGGCTACAGGGTCGGCGCGGCGACACCGACTGGCTCAAGGGTCCCCATATCATTGCCACCGCCAAGCATTTCCTCGCCGATGGCGGGACCGACGGCGGTCGCGATCGCGGCGAGGCGACGCTCGCCGAAGCCGATCTGATCCGCCTTCACGCCCCCGCCTATGTCGCGGCGCTCAAGGCCGATGTGCAAAGCGTGATGGCCAGCTTTTCGGGATGGAATGGCGTCAAGATGCACGGCAATACCAGCCTGCTGACCGGCGTCCTCAAGCAGCGCTGGGGTTTCGACGGGCTCGTTGTCGGCGACTGGGATGGCCATGCCAAGGTACCGGGCTGCACCCCGACCGACTGCCCCGCCTCCGTCGCCGCGGGGCTCGACATGTATATGGGACCGGCGAGCTGGAAGGGACTCTATGCCTCGACGCTTTCGGCCGTTCAATCGGGCGGGCTGTCGATGGACCGGCTCGACGACGCGGTGCGCCGCATTTTGCGCGTCAAACTGCGCGCCGGGCTGTTCGAGACGGGAAAGCCGTCGGCACGCCCCTTGGCCGGTCGGTACGAGCTGCTCGGCGCTGCCGATCACCGCGCCGTCGCGCGCCAAGCGGTGCGCGAATCGCTCGTCCTGCTCAAAAATGATGGCGTGCTGCCACTCAGGCCGGGTGCGCATATCCTCGTTGCGGGTGACGGCGCCGACAATGTTGCCAAACAGTCGGGCGGCTGGACGCTGACCTGGCAGGGCACGGGCACGCGGCCCGAGCATTTTCCGGGCGCAACGTCGATCTTCGCGGGCGTGCGCGACGTGGTGAAGGCCGGTGGCGGAACGGCAGAGCTTGCAGCCCACGGGCGCTTCACGGCCAAGCCCGACGCCGCGATCGTCGTCTTCGGCGAAGACCCCTATGCCGAATTCCAAGGCGACCGGGCCGATCTCTATTTCGACGATGCGCGCGGCACCCTCGACACGATGAAGCGGCTGAAGGCGGCAGGTATTCCGGTGGTTGCCGTGCTGCTGTCGGGCAGGCCGCTGTGGGTCAACCGCCATATCAACGCCGCCGATGCCTTTGTCGCGGCCTGGCTGCCGGGGTCGGAGGGCGGCGGGGTCGCTGACCTGCTGTTCGGAAAGGCCGACTTCAAGGGCACGCTGCCCTTCTCCTGGCCTGCCGAGGCCAAGGGTGCGCCGCTCAATGTCGGCGACGCGGATTACAAGCCGCTCTATCGCTACGGCTTCGGCCTGACGCTGGCCGATCGCACGCCCGCCCCGACCCTGCCGGAAGACCCCGGCATCGTCGTCGACCAGCTGCTCACCGGCCTGATTTTCGCACGCGGCCGCGCGGTGGGCACGCGCCTGCTGCAAATCGACGGAGCCAACGACAGTCCGCAGGCGATCAGCGGCGCCGCCGACAATGGCGCGATCGCGGTACGTCCGGTCGATCGCGATGCGCAAGAGGATGCCCGCGAGGTCAGCTGGTCGGGCAAGTCGCGCGGGACGTTGATCATCGCCGACCCGCGCGCGGCCGACCTGTCGGGCGCGGGGCCGCTGGCGCTGACGCTCGCCGTCAAAGTCGATCAGGCGCCATTCGCCCCGGCAATGCTCGAACTTCGCTGCGGCCCCGGCTGCACCGCGCGCCTCGATATCGCGCCGCGCCTTGCGGCGATCGCTGGGCAGGGCTGGCTGGCGGTGACAATTCCGCTCGGTTGCCTGCCCGATGCGCGGCTCGAACATGTCACCGCGCCCTTCGCCCTTTCGTCGAGCGCGCCGATGCGCCTCACCCTGTCTTCAATCGCGCTCACGCCCGTAAAGGAAACGCCATGCCGCTGAGCCTCTTTGCCCTGATGCTGACCGCCCCGGCCGCAGTAGTGGCCCCGGCCGAACCCGTCATGCCAAAGCCCGCGGTGATCCTCGCGCAAACGCGCCGCGTCGCCGACTGGCAGCTTGCGAACCGGACGAACTGGGCGACGATGCCCGCCGCGCGCAAGAGCGTTCAGGAGCCACGCGACTGGCAGCAGGCGACTTTCTGGGTCGCGCTGACCGAACTCGCAAACCGCGACAAGGCCTATGCGCGGCCGCTGCTGGAACTCGGCCGCGCCGAGAAATGGCAGCTTGGCAACCTCGCCTATCATGCCGACGACCAGCTTATCGGGCAGGCATGGATGTGGGCGGCGCGAAGTGGCGCGGGCAAAGATGTGATCGCTCCGACCAAAGCCTATTTCGACAATGTTCTTGCCAGCCGTCCGACGATCAGCCTCGAATTCATTCCTGTCGCGCCGGGCAAGGGAACGTCGAAATGCACCGATCGCTGGTGCTGGTGCGACGCGCTGTTCATGGCTCCGCCGACCTTGCTGCAACTGGCGAAGGCCACCGGCGACAAGCGTTACGCCGATTTTGCCCACGCGGAATTCAAGGCGACAACCGACTATCTCTTCGATCCGGCCGAGCAGCTCTATTTCCGCGACAGCCGCTTTTTCGACATGCGCGACGCCAGGGGCCGCAAGCTGTTCTGGAGCCGCGGCAATGGCTGGGTGATGGGCGGCCTCGTGCGGATGCTGCAGGTGATGGACAAGAAAGATCCAAAGCGGCCAATTTACGAGAAATTGTTCCGCGAAATGTCGGCCAAACTCGTCACGCTGCAAAAGGCCGACGGTTATTGGCCCGCCTCGCTGCTCGACAATGACCCGGGGACGCCGCCCGAATCGAGCGGTACCGCGTTCTTCACCTATGCCTTTGCATGGGGGGTCGACAGTGGCCTGCTCGACCGGCGGATCTATGAACCCGCGGCGCTACGCGGCTGGCATGCCCTCCAGCGCGCGGTCCAGCCCGACGGGATGCTCGGCTGGGTCCAGCAGGTCGGCGACCGACCCGAAAGCGTGTCGGCCAAGGAGACGCAATTTTACGGTAGCGGCGCCTATCTGCTTGCCGGCACGGCGATGTACGATCTGTCGAGAAGGCACACAACTCGTTGATATTGTATCGGTCCGCCGCGCACCACCGGCGCGCCGTGGCGGCGGGTTGACTTCCCAGATCTAAGTTGTAATACATATTGCAAGTTGTATTACATATATTATTGACACCGGTATCAACCGGGTCATCGCCGCAAATCGAGGGCGGCGTCAAAAGGAGAGGGAAATGAAGTCCACATCGGCCTTGCCGATCCGCGCCGCCCTGCTGGCCTCCGCCGCACTTTTTGCCGCGGTGCCAGCCTGGGCGCAGGAAGCGCCCGCCGAAAGCGCGGCGTCGGCAGTCGATGGCGGCGACGAGATTCTTGTTACCGGCACGCGCGCCACGCAGCGCAGCTCGATCGAATTCAAACGCGCCGCCGATGTCGTCGTCGACGGCCTCGTCAGCGACGAGATCGGCGCGACCCCCGACAATTCGGTCGGCGACACGCTCGAACGCATCGTCGGCGTCTCGGCCGACCGCTTCAAGGGCAACGCCAACGAACTGTCAGTGCGCGGGCTTGGCCCGACATTGAGCTTTTCGACCTTCAACGGCCGCGAAGTATCGACCGCCGGCCCCGACCGCTCGGTCGCTTTCCAGCAATTCCCGTCGGAGCTGGTCAACGGCGTCCTCGTCTATAAAACCCAGCGCGCAGACTTCCTCGAGGGCGGCGTCGGCGGGATCATCGAGCTCAAATCGATGAAGCCGCTCGATTATGGCAAGCGGCGGATCCAGTTCGAAGTGCGCGGCGATTTCCAGCCGCAGGATAACGACGTCTATCAGCACGATGGCCTCGGCTACCGCGCCAATATCTCCTACACTGACCAGTTCTCGACCGGGATCGGCGATATCGGCATCTCGATCGGTTATCAGCGGCAGGACACCACCGCGCCCGAGGATTATTACAACGCCAATGCGACCTTCCAGCTGTGCAACACGTCGGCGAACAACTCCTTCCTGCTGACCGGCACCACCGCGGCCCAGACCGGCGCCGGCGCCAACCAGAATTGCGTCAACACGGCCGCGCCGCGCAGCGTCGGCACCCCGCCAGTGCTGGTCGGCGAGACGCGCGGCCCCGCCTATTTCGCCAATTCGTCGCGCAGCTTTCGCACCCAGACGACCTCCGAGGTCCGCGACGGGCTGATCGGTGCGATCCAGTGGCGTCCTTCGTCCGATTTCGAAATTTCGATCGACGGCCAATATTCGAAACGCGCCAGCCTCGAGGACCGCAACGTCCTGCAGATCACCGAAGGGCTGCGCGGCGTCCAGCCGCTGGTCATCGGCGATGGCAGCAACGGCTATTCGCCCGGCGCCTTGATGAGCTATCGCGGCAATTCGAACCTCGAAAACCAGCTTGAGACGCGCCAGCGCAACGAGGAATATCTGGGCGGCGGTTTGAGCCTGATCTGGTCGCCCGACCGCTGGAACATCGCCATCGACGCCTCATACTCGAACAGCCACCGCACCGAGACGCAGAAACAGACGCGCATGCGATCGACCCGCCGCGTCGGTTATACGCTGACCTATGTCGAGGATGACGTCGTGCCGGTGGTCGTCTTCGACAATTTCGACATCACCGATCACAGCCTGTTCCTGGCGACCGCCAACAACGCGGTCTATGCGCGCAACCGTTTCGTCACCGATCGCCAGGACCGGATCTGGGCCGGCCGGCTCGACATCGACCGCGAACTCGACGGCTTCATCACCGGGGTGAAATTCGGCGGCCGGGTGTCCGACCATCACCGCACCAACGACAATGCCCGCAACAATGATCTGAACACCATCCCCGGCACCGCGGCGCAAGTCACCGCGCTGATCACCCAGGCCAACCAGAACTGCCGCGTCCCCTTCACCACCACATCCTATATGAAGGGCATGGGAACCAACGTCACCAAATGGGCGAGCTTCGACAACGACTGCCTGTTCCGCACCTTTGCCGGCAGCGACGACACACTGCCGACCCCGGCCGACGGCCGCGACCCCAGCGACATTGACGTCACCGAGCGCATCTATGCCGCCTATGCGATGGCCAATTTCGAGAGCGACTTGGGACAAGTGCCGTTCAGCGGCAATATCGGCCTGCGCTGGGTCAAGACCGACATCACCTCGGTCGGTTTCCGCCAGCCCTACCGCATCGTCATCGACACCCCGGGCGACAGCTATACCGTCGGGGTCGATCCGACCGGCCAGCTCCAGACCAACACGCTGAAGGGCAGCTATGACTATTTCCTGCCCAGCGCGAACATCGCCTTCGACCTGTCGCAACAGGTCAAGCTGCGCCTCGCCGCCTATCGCGCGCTCGCGCGCTCGGGCATCGAAAGCTTTGGCGCGGGGGTGAACCTCAATCCCTCGACCGGGACCGGGGTCGGCAACATCATCTTCAACGCGACCACCGGCAACCCGAACCTGAAACCGCTGCGCGCGTGGAACGTCGACGCCAGCCTCGAGCTTTACGCGTCGAAGGACACTTTGGTGTCGGTCGCGGGCTATTATAAATGGGCCAAGGGCACGGTGATCGGCCGCTCCGAGCCGGTCCCGACCGACATCACGGTGACGACGATCCGCGACGGCGGAGCACCGGTGACCGAGACCTTCACGATCAATCCGGTCGGCCCCGCGAACGATCTGGAAACACGGCATCTTTACGGGGTCGAGGCGACCGCCAGCCACGCCTTCACCTGGCTTCCCGATCCGCTCGACGGCCTGGGCGTCCAGGGGTCGGTCAACCGCGCCTTTGCCAATTTCGAATATCCCGACACCTCGCCGATCGCCGCCTTCGTCGATCCGGCCAATTTGGTGGGCCTGTCGAAATGGACCGCCAGCGGATCGGTGTGGTTCGAAAAATGGGGCCTCTCGCTGCGCGCCAACCTTCGCTACCGCTCGGGCTATTACAAGCCCAACGGCGGCACCAACCGCGAGATCCGCGGCGGCACCTACCTCAACCTGTCGGCGCAGTACGACCTGACCAAGAATGTCCAGGTCAAGCTGCAGGCGCTCAACATCACGAACACCCAGGACATCATGTACAAGGGTGGATACGACAGCATCGCCGAGGTGTCGCGAAGCGGCCCCCAATATTTCTTCGGCTTCCGGGTCCGCCTGTGAAGCAAAACGCCCTAGCCCTCCCTTGGGCTTACCTGGCCGCCGCCGCGTTCGATCCGTCCGCGGCGGCGGCTTTTT
>JAEMRT010000001.1:79764-177957 GCA_016463225.1 Sphingopyxis sp.
CTGCGAAGCTAGCGAAGGCTATTCTGCCGCTTTCGACGGTCGCCGTACTTTCACGCTTCGCCCAACAGACCTTGTTGCGATCAAGGCTGCACTGCCGACCGACGCCGCGATCGGCAGCGTCTATCGTGACCTGATCGTGCGGGCCGACAAGGCGCTTGCCGCCAAGCCTGCATCGGTGATGGACAAGCGCAGCATTCCCATATCGGGCGACCGCCACGACTATGTCAGCCTGGCGCGCTACTGGTGGCCAAGCCCCGCGGATCCGGATGGCGCGTATATCCGCCGCGACGGCGACACGAATCCCGACATCGACAGCCCTCGCTTCGATCGCGCCGCGCTCAGCCACATGGCGCGCGACGCCGACACGCTCGCGCTCGCTTATTATTACAGCGACGACCGCAAATATGCCGACGGCGCCGCGCGGGTGATCCGCACCTGGTTCATCGAACCCGCGACGGCGATGAACCCGAACATGGATTTTGCGCAGGCGGTTCCCGGCGTATCGAATGGCCGCCCCGAAGGCGTGCTGGATGGGGTCAGCTTCATCGCCGTCATCGACGCCGTGGGACTTATCGCGCCATCGGGTGCGCTGACGGCGGGCGAGACGGCGGCGCTCGAAAACTGGTTCGGGCGCTACACCGACTGGATGCTGACAAGCGCGAATGGCAAGGCCGAGAGCAAAGCGTCCAACAATCACGGCCTCTGGTTCGATGCACAGGCCGCTCGCTTCGCGCTGTTCGCGCGCAAGCCCGATGTGGCGCGACAGATCGTCGAGGCCTTTCCCAAGACACGTCTCGTCCGGCAGATCGACACGTCGGGTGCGCTGCCCGAGGAGATGAAGCGGACACGAAGCTTCCACTATTCGCTCTATGCTCTCGCCGCCGCCTACACCGTCGCCGATAGCGCAGCGTGCCTCGGCATCGACCTTTTCGCCGCCGAGGAAAAGGGCCGCTCGCTGCGCAAGGCAACCGACTTTGTCGCCGCCTATCGCGGCCGCGCTGCCGACTGGCCCCACAACGAGCAAGGCTGGCCCACCGCTGCGCTGGATGCCCTGCTCGTGCGTGCCGACAATGCCTGGGGTCCGGACGCCTACCCGCGCGCCATCAGCAGCGACCTGTTGCTGCGCTACTACACACACCAAGAGGGCTCATGATGATCGCGCGCCGCTCCCTGCTGCTCACCGCGCTGTTTTCCGCACCGGTGGTCTGGGCTTGTCCACGCACCGGTCCGCTTGATATCCGCGCCATCGAGCGCCGCCGCCTGATACCGCAAGCCGACACGCTGCTCATGACCCAACCGCGAACGATCGCGAGCATCTCGGCGCCGCGCAGCCCGGGAGGACGACAGGATTATTATTCCGAGGGCGATTATTGGTGGCCCGATCCGGCGAACCCCGGCGGGGCCTATATCCGCCGCGACGGCCGCTCGAACCCGGAGAAGTTCGACGGCCATCGCGATGCGCTGATCGCCTTTGGCCGCACCGTTCCCGCGCTCGCGGCACTGTGGGATCTTACAGGGGAAGTGCGTTTCGCCGACGCCGCGATGCGCCATCTCGCGGCCTGGTTCGTGGACCCCGCAACGCGGATGAACCCGAACCTCAATCATGCCCAAGCGATCATCGGGGTGAACAGCGGGCGCGCGATCGGCGTTATCGACACGCTGCAAATCGTCGAGGTTGCGCGCGCTGCAACGCTGTTCGCACGCAAAAATGCACCGGGCTACGCATCCATTCGTGCCACGGTGGAGCGCTGGTTCGCCGACTATCTGACCTGGCTGACGACGTCACCCTTCGGAACGACGGAGCGCGACGAAAAGAATAACCACGGCACGTGCTGGCTATTGCAGGCCGCGTCGTTCGCGGCGCTGATCGGGCGAGAGGATGTTCTCGATGACGCCCGCAACCGACTGAAAACGGTCATTATCCCGACCCAGATCGAGCCCGACGGACGCCAGACGCTCGAACTGGCGCGTACCAAGCCCTATGCCTACTCGCTTTTCAACCTTGACGTCCTTGCAACATCAGCGTGGCTGCTCGGCAACGACACCGGCGCGCTGATCGGTTGGCAAACCCCCGACGGTCGTTCAATTGGCGGCGCCATCGCCTATATGGCGCCCTATATCGCCGAAACGTCGGCTTGGCCGTTGCCACCAGACATTGAATATTGGGACGGGTTCCCGGTCCGGCAGCCCAGCCTGCTCTTCGGCGGCCTTGCCGCAAAGCGCAGCGACTGGCTTGATCTTTGGAACGACCTCAATCCCGACCCCGTGATTGGCGAGATCATGCGCAATTTTCCGATCAGGCAACCGATGCTTTGGCTAACGGCGCTGCAAGACAGGCTTTAGTAAATGCTGTTCGGGAGCATCGAGCTTTAAAACAACAAGCGATCTGACCCCAGCGACGACGCGACTGCGCCGTACGCGTCGCTGGTGGCGCTTAATGCTGGCGACGCTTAAACTGCGTTAAAGCTGACATGGTTCGCGTTCTCGGCGCGCACTGAGCCAGCGCTCCAATGCGAGCTACGTCTCCGCATCCATGATCGCGCCGCCGACAGTACGTGAAAGTCCTTGGAACGAAGCGATGTCAATTCCATCTACTGTCCGTACCGCGACGTTGAACGCGCCGCTCCGCCCGGACTTCATGACCGCCTCCGCCTCGGCAACGATGCGATCCCCGGGCCGGGCCGGGGTCAGGAAGCTGATCGATGCCGACTGCGCGACAGTCTGCAATCCATAGCTGTTGCAGGCGTAAGCAAAGGCCTGGTCGGCGAGCGTGAACAGCGCCCCGCCATGCGCCGTACCATAGCCGTTGAGCATCTGGTCATTCACGGTGACCGCGATCCGCGCATAGCCTTCGCGAACTTCCTCTATGTCGATCGCCCATTCGCGTCCCATCGTTTCGCTGGTTTTGAGATGATCGGCGATCATGCGGGCGTTCGCGTCGCTCATGCGGGCACCAGCGTTTCGCGCTTCGACGCGTCCTTCAAGGCTAGCAATGCAAACACCCCGACGAGCGATCCCAGCGCCATTATCAGGGCGACGACTGCCAGACCAAAGTTCGCGGCGAACAGGCCGCCCGCAAGCATCGGCGCCAGCACGGCACCGCCCCTCCCCACCCCGATAGTGAACCCAGTCGCGGTCGCACGCACTTCAGTCGGAAAGGAACTGGCGAGGAGGCCATAGAGGCCGACGACGCTCGCGGTGGTCACGAAGCCGGTTGCCGTCGCAATAAGCGTCAGCGTGGCGATGTCGCCAGCACCGCGTCCGAAAAGCACAACGAGCACAACCGATAGCGCCATGACCGCAATCGTGAGCAGCCGCAATTTGATCCGCGCCGTCAACAGACCAATGACGAGCGCGCCGCAAACGCCGCCGACATTCGCCCACACGAGAACGCCGACTGCCGCCGCAGAGGCGTGGCCCATGTCGGCGATGATCTTCGGGATCCATTTGAAGATGAAATAATAGGTCATGATGTGCGCGAGATAGGCGGTGGTCAGAAGCAGTGTCGTGCGGACAAATTCGGGCGAGAAGAGGCGCGCGAACGGCAGTTTGCTATCGACAGGCGCCGCCGAGGGCAGCGCATCGATCGTGGGATGCCCCATTCGGATGAGCGTCGCATTGATCGAGGCCAGAGCTTTCGGGTCGCGACGGCGCAGTTCGAAGGCGATCGATTCGGGTGCGAACCACCAGACGATCGGGATGAAGGCCAGGGTGACCAAGGCGCCTAGCTGGAAGATCGCCTGCCAGCCATAGTCGGCGAGCAACGTCGCCGAGATCGACCCGCCGATCACCGCACCAAGCGGAAAGCCCCCCGCCATCAATAGGACGCAGAGATCGCGGCGCCTGTCGTTGGCGACTTCGGACACCGCCGCGTTGGTTGCGGCCAGCATACCCCCGATGCCGACGCCGGTGAGAACGCGGAAAAGGCAGAGCATGGTGAGGTCGCTCGCCTGACCGGCGAGGAGCATGCCGATCGACATCGCAACGAGGCAGCCGATGATCGTTTTGCGGCGGCCGATCCGGTCGGCCAGATTGCCAAGCGCCATCGATCCGAAGGCCATGCCGATCAGTTCCATCGACAGCACGATGCCGAGCGCGGCGGGGTTGAGGCTCCAGTCACGCGCGATCCCGGGCGAGGCGAAACTGATCGCGAGAACATCGAATCCGTCGATGGCGTTGAGGCCGATCATGATGGCGACGACGCGCCACTGGAAGGCTGACATCGGCCGGTCGTCGATAAGGGCACGCGCCGCTTGTGTCATTTCATTCCCTTGTTCAATCGGTGGAAGGCCGACCGGGCGGCCGCGGCGTTTTAAGCCCCCGCGCCCCGATCGGCCTCTCCCCCTTTGTCCGAACTCAATATTTGAACGTCGCCGTCAGTCCATAGGTCCGCGGTTCACCGAACAGCGCGAAGGCAACACGGCTGTCGCGCTGCGAGAAGACATGGGTGCGATATTCGGTCTTGGTGAGATTCTTGCCCCACAGGCTGAGCTCGAAATGCTCGTCGGCCGAGGTGAATTTGATTGAGCCGTCGACCAGCTCATAGCTGGGAATGACGGTGATCGGATTGTTGTCGGGATCATAATAGCTCAGGCTCTGATATTTATACGTCCCGCGAATGCCGAGGCTCGACCCGTCGGCGAAATCATGGGTGTAGCCCGCAAAGCCGCTCACCGCATATTTGGGCGCCTGGCGTAGCCGGTTGCCGTCGAAATCGCCGGTGACGATCTGCGACGGGGTGCCGGTGAACTCGGTATATTTCGCGTCGAGCCAGGCAAAGGTGCCGCCGAATTCGAAGCCGCGGAACGGGTTCGCCGACGCCTCGACCTCAACCCCCTTGATCCGCGCCTTGCCGGCATTTTCGGTGATGAACTGGCCGAAGGTCGTTCCCGCAGGCTGGAAAAAGCGCGTGACCTGGAGGTCGCGATAATCGGTATAGAAGGCGGCGATGTTGAGCCGCACGCGCCGGTCGAAGAGCTGCGCCTTCGTCCCGAGCTCATAGTTCACGGCCTTTTCGGGATCGAACGGCGTCGTAGCGGTCAGCGCGGTCGATGCGGTGCCGGTGAAGCCGCCGCTCTTGAAACCCGTCGAAACGCTCGCATAAGCGAGCAGATCGCGCCGAAGCTCATAGTCGGCGATCAGCTTCCAGCTAAAATTGCGCCAACTGTCCTTCGCGGCGACTTGCGGGTAGCCCTGTAGCAGCAGCGGCAGGCCACTGCGGATGATCGCCTGCGACGTGATTTTTTTGCGTTCATAGGAATAGCGCGCGCCGCCGGTGATCTTCAGCGCCGGCGCCAGCCGATAACTCGCCTGGGCATAGGCAGCATAGGCAAGCCCGTCGCTGGTCTGGATCGAGTCTGAGACGCTCGGCAGCCGGTCGGTCCGTCCAAGCGCCGGAAAATTGAAGCCCTCGGTCCGGCTATTCTTCTCCTTGCTGACGAACAGACCGGCGATCCACTCGAAGTCGTCACCCGATGGCGAGATGAGGCGAATTTCCTGCGTATATTGGGTCGGCTTTTCCCGTACTGCGTCGGTGATCTTGAAGGTGAAGCCGTTCGTCGCGGGCCCGAGCAAGACGTTGTTCGGACTGCCCGAGGCGCCCGTCAGATCGGTAAAGACCGACGACGGCGGCAGCCCCGATGAGTCCTCCAGATAGTCATAATCGGTCTCACGATAGGCGCTGATCGAACTCAGCGTCGCAAAGTCGAATTCATAGTTGAGCTGGAGATTGGCACCGAAGATCGTGCGCTTGGTATAGCCCTCGACCGACGCCAGCGTCGTATAGGGGCTAGCCGCACCGCCGAGGGCGACGTTCACCGCGACCGGGTTCGATGCGCAGGCGCAGTTGTGCAGCGGCCCCTGACTGCCGACCGGTTCACGGTTGGTGGCGCCATTGTCGTCGCGCACCCCGTCGACGGTAACGATCGCCTCGAAACGATCCGACGGCGTCCAGCGCAGGCTGCCGCGATAGCTGAAGGATTCGGTCTCACCCCAGCGCTCGCCGAACTGGGGGCTGCCAGCGAGCACGTTACGCAAATAGCCGTCGCTCGACCGATAGCTCAGGGCGACCTTGGCGAAGAGGTTCTCGGCGATCGGCCCGCTGATGAGCCCGGCGGCATCCATCCGGCCGTAATTGCCGGCCTTGACCTGCAGCTTCATGCGGAAATCCTCGGACGGCTTGAGCGTCACGAAGTTGATCGAACCGCCAATCGAGTTCTTCCCGTACAGGGTGCCCTGCGGTCCGCGCAGCACCTCGACGCGTTCGAGGTCGAACAGGTCGAACACCTGCGCCGAGCGCGCGGCGATATAGACGCCGTCGATCGAGACCACCGTCGAATCGCTCGCCGCTGGGCCATCTTCCTTGGTCCCGACGCCGCGGATCGCGATCTCGGGCTGGCCGGCGGCGAAGGCCGCGAAGGTCAAACCCGGCGTCCGGTCGGCAACGCCCTCAAGGCTGGTGATATTGTCGCGAGCAAGCGTCTCGCCAGTGATCGCGGTGATCGCGGCGGGAACCTTCTGCAGCGTTTCCTCGCGGCGGTTCGCGGTGACGACGATCTCGTTTGCGGCAACTTGCGGGTCGTCCCGATCGACATCCTGGGCCAGCGCGGGCGTGGCAAGGAACAAGGACCCCAAAGCGGCTCCGGCGCCTAAAACGGCTTTCATATCAACCTCCCCATTTTTAATTATCCGACCGGTCGGTCTTATAATAAGGAACAGCATTGGGCAATATATGATCGACCGAACGGTCAATTTATATATTCACGAAGTTTTTCAGGCGGCTGGCGCCAATCAGCGCCGGTTTCAGCCGTTATGCGATCGGCATTTCACGGATCGAGCCACTCTCCCCCACCGAGGCGATGGCGCCAAATGCCGATAATGCGCTGCCCGCGCACGCGCGCGTCGCCAGCCCGAGCTTGACGCCTTCCCCTCCGCCACCCATTCATCAGCGAACGGGGACCGTTTCTGAAAAGGCACGGCCCGGATAGCGATTTTGGGATCGGACAGGACGGATAATGGCGCGGACGCAGGCTCCAGATTATGAAGAGCGCCGGACCGCGATCATCGACAAGGCGGCCGATCTCTTCGCGAAGCGCGGTTTCACGGGCGCGTCGGTCGCCGACCTGGCGGCCGCATGCAACACGTCCAAATCCCTCTTTTATCACTACTTCCCGTCGAAGGAGGACATCCTCTACGAAGTGATGTCCTCGCACATCGACGAGCTAGTCAACGATATCGACGAGGTCGCGAAGCAAGGCGGAGCGGCGGGCACGCAGTTCGACGCGCTGATCCGCGCTTTCCTTCGCCACTATGTCGGCGCGGCCAGCCGGCAGAAGGTCGCTCTCAATGAGCTTGCGCATCTGCCGGGCGATCTTCGCGACAAGATCGTCTCGAAGCAGCGGCACATCGTCGATGTGACGCAAAAGCTGCTTCTCGCCTCCAACCCGGGCCTCGCGGGCGATCCGGCGCGGGCGCGCGTCCAGACAATGCTGCTGTTCGGCATGATCAACTGGACCCACAATTGGTACGATCCCGAGGGCGTTGTCAAAATCGAAGAACTGGCGGACATGGTGCTCGAAACGGTCGGGCCGAATGACGCGAACGGGAAGCTCCCTCCCCGCCCCGGCGCATAAAGTCGGCGCCGGCCCCCTGCTGGGGACCGGCGCCTTGGTGGCACGCCGGGACGTCTGATGTTATTCGGCGCCCTTTGCGGCTTCCTCGATGATGCTGGCGACCGCGGCGGGTTGCGAGACATAGAGCGAGTGGCTGGCGGCGATTTCCTTGACGGTCGAACCGGCGCGGGCGGCCATCGCGCGCTGTGCGGCGGGCGGGATCATCTTGTCGTCGCTGGCGACGAGGTACCAGCTCTTCTTGGCACGCCATGCCGGGGCAGTGACCGCCCCCCCGAGGGCATTGACGCCCCAGGGGCGCTGCGAGGCGGCCATGAAGGCGGCGAGGCCGGGTTCGACGTCGGCGGCGAAGGCTTCGGCGAACTTGGCGCGGTCGAGGAAAAGATAGCCGTCAACCGGGGGGAGGATCGGCGGCACCGGGGCGCCCGGCGCGGGGTTGGCGATCAGCGAGCCGACCGACTCGCCCTTGTCGGGGGCGAAGGCCGCGATATAGACCACGCCCGCAACCTTGGGGTCGGTGCCGGCCTCGGAGACAACGACGCCGCCATAGCTGTGGCCGACGAGGATTACCTTGCCTTCGGCCGCGGCGATCGCGCGCCTGGTCACCGCGACATCGTCTTCGAGCGAGTTGGTCGGGTTCTGGACGATCGTCACCTTGTAGCCGTCCTTGCTGAGCAGTTTATAGACGTCGGCCCAGCCCGAGCCGTCGACGAAGCCGCCATGGACGAGGACGACCGATTTCACGGGTTCGGCCTGCTGAGCAGAAACCGAGGGAGCGGCAGCCAGGGCGAGCGAGGCGGCAGCGGCGGCGAGAGTGTTCTTGATCATGGTGCATCTCCTATCTAAGTTCACGATAATCATTATCGCGATAAACGTTAATAGGACTGGACATCACATATTGTCAAAGATAAAATTTATCGCGATAAGTGATATTTCGATAACGCATTGATTCAAGAGGAATGTTTTTATGTCCGGACCCAATGGCCAGCCGCTGCCGCTCGACGCGCAGCTGTGCTTTTCGCTCTATTCGACGACGATCGCGATCAATCGGCTCTATAAACCGATGCTTGATTCGCTCGGCGTGACCTATCCGCAGTACCTCGTTCTCAGCACCCTGTGGGAGGGCGACGGGCAGACAATCGGTGCGATCGCCGAACGGCTCGCGCTCGAGCCGAGCACGATCACGCCGCTGGTCAAGCGGCTCGAAGTGGCGGGGTTCGTCGACCGCAAGCGCAACGCCGCCGACGAGCGCAAGGTCGAAGTCTTTCTGACCGCCAAGGGAAAGGGGCTGCGCCGGGAGGTCGGGTGTCTCACAGATGCACTGCTCGAACATTCGAAGCTGACGATCCCCGAAATGATCGCCTTCAACGAACAGGTGCAACGCTTCCGCACCGCGCTGACAGCGCCCGGTCCCGCGTGACCGGGCGGCTATCTGGCTAACCGAAGCCAGGGGCGGCCGGCGACTAGCCCAAAGCGCGATTGTCCAGCCGAAGACAGGACCTCTTCTCCCGGTCCTTCTCAGAAGGAGCCTGGGTCCGCGGCGCGGCGGTGCGCCAGTTGGATCGCCGCGCCCAATTGATGGTCTTCGCAAATCAATGGGACGATTGAGACCGCGCCGCCGACATGCTCTGTCGCCGCCGCCGAGATCGCGATGGGGCACGGGGCATGGAGATGGATAGATGGCGTGGCTGGAGATCGACGAGACCCACGCCCCCGAACGCCGGAGCTGGCATGCCGAGGCGAACGAGCATCCCGAATTTCCGATCCAGAACCTGCCGCTCGGGATATTTTCTCGCCCCGGCGAAAAACCGCGTCCGGGAGTGGCGATCGGCAACCATATCATCGATCTCTTCGCGATCCGCTCGCTCTTGCCGCGCGATTCAGACTGGTGGCTCGATGGCGGACAGCTCAATGCACTGCTTGGCTTGCCCCCGGCGGCCCGTCGTGACCTGCGTCGCCGCTTGTCGGAGCTCCTGTCTGACAACAGCTATCGCAGCAGGGTTGAGCCCGGGCTTATCGCGGAGCGCGATTGCACGCTCCATCTCCCCGCCTCGATCGGAGATTATTCCGATTTCTACGTCGGCATCCATCATGCGACCAATGTCGGCAAATTGTTCCGCCCCGACAATCCGCTGCTCCCCAACTATAAACATGTGCCGATCGGCTATCACGGCCGCGCCTCGTCGATCCGCCCGTCGGGGGTGCCGCTGGTGCGGCCATCCGGGCAGGCCAAAGGACCGGATGATGCCGCGCCGAAATTCGGCCCGACGGCGCGGCTCGACTATGAACTCGAGCTTGGAATCTGGATCGGCGAAGGCAACGAACTCGGCGAGCCGATCCCGATCGGACAAGCGCCACGCCATGTCGCGGGCTACTGCCTGCTCAACGACTGGTCGGCGCGCGACTTCCAGGCATGGGAATATGTCCCGCTCGGCCCGTTCCTTGCCAAAAATTTCCACACGAGCATCTCGCCATGGGTGATCACGCCCGAAGCCCTGGCACCTTTCCGTACCGCGCAAGCCGTGCGCGATCCCGATGATCCTGCGCCCCTGCCCTATCTGTGGGATGAAGGCGACCAGTCGCATGGCGCGCTCGCGATCAGGCTAAAGGTTTCACTGACGAGCACACACATGCGCGCCGCAAGGATGGAACCAGCCGTCCTCAGCCAGGGCTCGGCGGTGGACATGTACTGGACCGCCGCGCAGATCGTTGCTCATCACGCCTCGAATGGCTGCAATCTCAATCCGGGCGACCTACTGGGCACCGGCACGATTTCGGGGGCCGAACGATCGACCTGGGGCAGCTTGCTCGAAATCACGCGCGGCGGCGCCGAGCCGGTCGAGCTGCCGAGCGGCGAGCAACGCCGGTTTCTCGAGGATGGCGACGAGATCGTCCTGACCGGCCGGGCCGAGGCTCCGGGCTATGTCCCGATCGGCTTCGGCGAATGCCGGGCGCGGATCATGCCCGCGAAACCCATTCTTCCGATCAGCAACAAGGAGTAGTCAGATGAGCCAGATCAGCCTCGAACAAGCGCGCAGCATCATCACCGGCGCCTTCGCCGAAGGCAAGCGACTGAACCTCAAGCCGCTCAGCGTCGCGGTGCTCGATCCGGGCGGCCATCTGCTGGCGTTCGAGCGACAGGATGGCAGCTCGACGCTGCGGCCGCAAATCGCATCGGGCAAGGCGGCGGGCGCTCTGGCGCTGGGCGTCTCAAGCCGGCAGATCGCGGCCATGGCCGAAGATCGTCCGGTCTTCGTTGGAATGCTCGGCGCGATTGCCGAGGGAGGTCTTGTTCCCGCCGCGGGCGGGCTGATCGTTGTTGATGTCGCGGGCCAGCCACTCGGCGCAGTCGGGGTCACCGGCGACACGTCGGACAATGACGAGCTGTGCGCGATCGCAGGGATTGGCGCGGCAGAGCTTGCCTACCGCGCCTGATCGCTATCAGGCGGCGGAGGCGGCGGCCATCGCGAGGCGGCGCAAGCGGCCGGCGTTGAATACCGCCAGCGCCGCGATCACCGCCGGAACCGCAGCGGCAAGGAATAGCCGCGATTCCGGGACCTGCGCGGCGAGCAACACCCCGCCAATCAGCGGGCCAAGGATCGACCCAAGCCGGCCGACGCTCATTCCGATCCCCGAGCCGGCGCCGCGCACCGGCGGCGGAAACAGATCGACCATCATCGCCGGGAAATTGATCTGGCCGCCCAGCACGCAGAAGCCTGCGGCAAACAGGATGGCGAATGTCGCGGTCTGCGACACCCCCGGTACCGCGATCAGCGCGACCATGAAGGATCCCAGCCCAATCATCGTCGCGATCGGGAAATAGGGGCCGAAGCGGTTGATGAGCGGAATACTGAACAGGGCGCCCGATATGCCGCCAAGATTGATGGCGACGCTGGCAAAGGCGGCCGCCTGCGGCGTGCCGCCGCGCGACACGAGCAGCGTCGGCGTCCAGCTCACGAGCGCATAGGTGAGCATGAGCAGGCAGAAGAGTGCGAACCACAGGCTGAGCGCCGGCCAGAGCCGACCTTCGCCGAGCGGTGCCTTGACGACATTCACCAATCCCTTGGCGGGCGCATGGGCCGCCGCCTCGGCGGGGCGCATCGATTCGGGGATGGCGAGCGCCGCACAGGTGGCGACAAGGCAGGCGATACCCGCGCACAGGAACACGGTCGACCAACCGACATGGAGTATCGCGGCGGTCGCCGCGCCGCCAACGACCGCGCCCATAGGAAATCCGATATACATCAGCGTGACCGTGCCGCTGCGCCGCTGCGGCCCCGCATGTTCGGCGGTCAGCGAAATGACGGCAGGCAAGGCGCCGCCGAGGCCGATACCGGCGAAGAAGCGGAGCAGGGCGAGTTGCTCGAAAGACTGGGCGAAGGAACAGGCAAAGGTCATGATCGTCGCGAGCGCGAGCGCCCCGACGAGCATCGGCTTGCGTCCGACCCGATCCGACAGCGGCCCCATCGACACGGCCCCGACGATGGCGCCGAGATAGCCTGCGGCGAACAATTGCCCGATATTGGTATGGGCAAGACCCCATTCCTCAGCGAGCAGCGGCGCGATAAACGCGATCATCAGCGTATCATAGCCGTCGACCATGACGATCAGGAACGACAGCGCGACGACCCTGGCAAGGGTGCGGCGATCGGTGGTATCGGTCATCATTGTTCCTCCTCCTGCCCGGTCATTCCGCAAAGCCGAGAAGCTTTTTCGGATTGTCGGTCAATATCAGTTTGCGCACCTCGGGATCCGGCGCCCAGGTAGCAAGCAAGTTCAAGAGCGCGCCGGTATCGCGTCCGCCCTCGGGAATATGCGGCCAATCGGACCCCCAGATCGCGCGCTCGGGCGCGGCGGCGACGATCGCCTTGGCAATCTCGTTCACCGCGTCCATCCCGCGCTTCTTGGCGAGGCGGTAGGGCGCCGATAATTTGATCCAGCAGCGCCCCTGCGTCATCAGCGCGAGCAGGCGGCCGAAATCGGCTTCGGTCAGGCCGTCCTCCTCGAGCATATAGCCCATATGATCGATGACATAGTCGACCTCGAGCGTCGCGAGATAGTCGATGAGGTCGCGGACGATATAGCCCGGCGCGTAAAATTGCAGGTGCCAGCCGAGCGGCGCGACCCTGGCCGCCATTGCGTCGATATAGGCCTGGATCTCCGCAAGCGGCAGCGCCGCGCGCTTGAACAGGTCGAGCCGAACCCCGCACACGCCGGCCGCGTCATAGTCTCGAAGCACCTCGTCGCTCGTGTCAGGCTCGATCATCACAACGCCGCGCGCTGCCGGGCCCGCCGCCTTCAAATTGTCGATCAGGCAGCGATTGTCGGTGCCGTAGAAGCTCGGCTGGACGATCACGAAACGCCGCAGGCCGAGAATGCGCATCACATCCTGGAACTGGGCGAGCGTACCATCGGGCAGCGTATAGTGCGGATGCGCGACACAGGGATATTGATCGAGCGGCCCGAAGATATGCATATGCGCATCGACGGCGTCTCCGGGCATGACAAAGCCTGGGCGTTCAAGCGTTTCGGCCGGCCGCATCGGCTGCGAGACAAGCGGTTCTTCCATGTCAGTCCTGTTCCTTCGATATGTGTCTTTGATCGGCGTCAGCCGAATTTCCCGCGCCATGCCTCCGCGCGCTCAGCGAGCCCGTCAGCCATCACGTCGGTGTCGATGCCGGCGAAGATGAAGGGGGCGAACCCCAGCGCCTGCAGCGCCATGAAATGACCGGCATCGGCGACGCCGCCGATGATCGCGACCTTGCCGTGGCGCTGTGCGGCGGCGGCGACGGCGGCGCAGGCCTCCATCACCGCCGGATCCTTCACACGCCCGGGGCAGCCCATTTCGGCCGTGAGATCGTTCGTCCCGACAGCAAGTATATCGACGCCCGGCGTCGCGGCGATCGCGTCGGCGTTTGCGATCCCGAGCGACGATTCTATCAGCGCCTGCACCACGACCCCTGCATTGGCCTCCTCGACGAAGGCTTCGACCGGCATGCGGGCAAAGCCCGATTGCGGCAGCCGGGCGATCATCGAGCGCTGTCCGTGCGGCGGGAAGCGGCAAGCCGCGGCCAGAAGCGCGGCTTCGTCGCCCGTTTCGATCTTGGGGCCGATGATGCCCGTGGCGCCGCCGTCGAGCAGCCGGCCGATCACGCCATAATCGCGCTCGGGGACGCGCACCCACACGCCGAGACCGATGTCATGAGCCGAGGCCGCGATCTGCGCGGCGGCGTCGATCGCGATGCTGCTATGCTCGAGGTCGATCCACACAAGGTCGTAGCCGGACGCCGATGCCATGCGGACGATATCGGCGGTGCGGCTGTAGCGAATACCAAGGGAGAGGAGAGGCTCGCCGGCGCGCAGCCGCTCGATCAAACGGCCGGGCCGCTCGACGGAGCTTGGCTGTCGATAGCGCATGTCTCTCTCCTCCCCCCGCGGCGGCGGCTACTTCCGGGACTTGAGCCGGGCGCCGAGCGGAAACTTGCTTGTCGGAGCAGCGTCTTGCGTCGGCTGCATGCGTCCCGTTTGCCGCGCGCCATCGATTTATGCTAATTTATTGAAGAGCAGGGATTGATGGGGGAATTATATCAATGGACATTCGCCAGCTGCGCTATTTCTCGGTTCTTTGCGAAGAACTGCATTTCCGCCGCGCCGCCGAACGGCTCAATATCACCCAGGCTCCGCTCTCGCTGGCGATCCAGTCGCTCGAACGCGATCTAGGCGCCCAGCTTTTCCACCGCACCCAGCGCCGGGTGTCGCTGACCGCGGTCGGCGACGCCTTCCGGATCCACGCCAATGCGATTCTCGCACAGATCGAACGCGCGGTCGACGATGTGCAAGAGATGGTCAGCGGCGAGGCGGGGCAGCTCAGGATCGGCTTCACTGCCGCATCGGCCCTGCTCTTTTTCTTTCCCCAGATCGTCCGCAAGTTCCGTACCCGCTTTCCGCGGGTGAAGCTGACGCTGCACGAACTCACCTCGCAGGAGCAGGTCGCGGCGCTTGCCGACCGGACGATCGACATCGGCTTGCTGCGGACCCACAGTTTTCCCAACCGCTCGGACATCAGCTTCACCCATCTGGTCGAGGACCCGCTGGTTGTTGCGATGCACGCCGACCACAGCCTCAATCGCGTCGAGCCGCTCACCATCGAAGCGCTCGGCGATACGCCGCTGATCTTCTACCCCAAGAAATCGGGGGTCGGCATCTACGACCAGGTGGTGCAGCTTTTCGCGCAGCGCGGCCTCACCCCCAATATCGTCCAGGAAGCGCAGGAGTCGTCGACGATCATCAGCCTCGCCGCATCGGGCCTTGGCGTCGCGATCGTTCCCGCCGAGCTGCAATGCATCAAGGTACCCAACATCAGTTTCAAACCGCTGGCCGACGACGGGGCCGTCACGCATCTCCTGCTCGGTTGCCGCGCCGGCGAGGAAAGCGCGCTCGTCGCCAATTTTCGCCGTCTCGCGCAAGCCGCCGTCGCCGCCGCTGCGCGATAGGGGTCTATTCGGGCCAATCGATTTGATTTCTAAATCAATCGGGCCCTCAAATTGAATTGGCATAGATCAACGGCTCTTCTCTATCCAGAAGCCGGGAAACGCCGTGGCGCCTTCGGAGCGGCTGGCCGCCCCCGCAAAAACAGATAAAATATTCTGGGGAGGATGAAAGATGCGCAAGCTTCAGCAAGTTATGACTCGTTCGGGCGCCAAATCGCTCGCCCTGCTTCTGGCGGGCTGCGCGCTGCCGGCGGTCGCGCAGGCGCAGACCGCCAATACGCCGCCCGCCGAAGCCGAAGCGCAGCAGACGGGCATCGCCGACATCGTCGTCACCGCCGAGCGCCGCGAAAGCTCGGTGCAGGACACGCCGATCGCGATCAGCGCCTTCGGGGGCGACACGATTGCGGCCCAGGGCATCACCAGCGTCGAGGGGCTGGCCCAGATCGCGCCGAGCCTCCAGATTTATTCCGAACAGATCAACAATGAAGAATATATCATCCGCGGCATCGGCAAGTCGAACGAGGATCTGACGACCGACAGCGGCGTCGCGGTCAACATCAACGACGCCTATATCGCGCAGTCGGGCGAGGCCAATGCGGCGCTGTTCGACATCGAGCGCGTCGAGGTCCTGCGCGGTCCGCAGGGCACGCTCTATGGGAAAAATGCTGTCGGCGGGGTCGTCAATATCATCACGCGCAAGCCAACCGACAAGCTCGATGGCTATGTCACCGCCGAGCTCGGCGGGCTCGGGCGGCGCCAGTTCGAGGCCGCAGCGAGCGCACCGATCGTGGAGGACACGCTTTCGGCGCGTATCGCCGGCTTCTCGCTCCACACCGATGGCGCCTACCGCAACCTGACGACCGGCAACCGCGCGAACGGCATCGACACGCAGGCGCTACGCGGCTCGCTCCGCTTCACTCCCAGCGACGATTGGGAGATCAACCTCGTCGCCGACTATTCCAAGGTCGACCAGGACGGCGTGCTCAAGAGCGCGATCGTCGATGTTCCCGGTACCCAGCTCATCCTCAAGGATTTCTTCCAGGCGCCCTACCCGACGCAGGAAGAGAATATCCGCAGCGGCCGCAGCAATGTCGAGGGCGAGCAAGGCATTCGCCAGTGGGGCGGCGTGCTGCGCATCGACCGCTTCACGGGCGCCGGCACGATCTCGCTGCTGTCGGCCTATCGCGGCGAGCGCAGCTATAATGTCGAGGATGTCGACCGCACCGCCGCCGAGCAGAATAACTTCGTCGCGACGCAGAAGACCTGGGCGACGAGCCAGGAACTGCGCTTCGTCTCGGACGATGCCGGACCACTCTCAATGGGCGGACGGCTGCACTGGTCGGCGGGTCTCTACTGGTTCCACGAGGAAGGCTGGCGCGACCAGCAGATCTTTCTCTTTGGCTGCACGCCCGGCAGCCAGCCGTGCGATGCGGGCACGCCCGACAACCCCGACGACGGCCTGATCGGACCCGGCTCGCCCGACTATCAGAACAGCACCGCGAGCTTCCTCCAGCGCATCAACACCGACAGCTTCGCGGCGTTCAGCGAGGTCAAGTTCGACATCACCGACCGGCTCAGCCTGACCGGTGGCCTGCGCTATACCAACGAAACCAAGAAGTTCGGGCTCGACGCCACCTCGGTCGCCGCGGTTCCGGGCGGCGACCCCTTCTCGCTCTTCCTGCCCGAAGGCGATTTCCAGACGGTCCGGAAAAAGACCTGGACGAGTTTCACGCCCAAAGTCGTGATCGCCTATGAACCGACCCCCGATATTCACGCCTATGCAAGCTATGCGCGCGGCTTCAAAAGCGGCGGCTTCAACGGACAGGCGAGCGTCATCGCCGATACCGAGCCCTTCGAACCCGAAGTCGCCGACAATTTCGAACTCGGCCTCAAGACCGATTTCTTCAATCGTCGGCTGCGGATCAATCTCGCCGCCTTCTATATCAAGTTCAACGATCTGCAGGTCACCGGCGTCAGCGAAGCAGGCACAATCATCACCAACAATGCCGCCGACGCGCGGATCAAGGGTGTCGAAATCGAGACGGTGATCCAGCCGTTCGAGGGCCTGACGCTCAACGGCAGCCTGTCGCTGCTCGACCCGACGTTCCGCGATTATGCGATCGAAGTGTTCGATCCGACGATCCAGGGCGGGCCGCCCTTCTTCATCCTCAATCTCAACGGCGAGCGCCTGCCCAATATCCCGAAATATTCGGCGACCGTCGGTGCCAATTACCAATATGTGATGGGCAACGGATCGAAAATCTATCTCGGTGCCGACGCGGCGTTCAAGGGCAACACGCTCACCAACGAGCTGACGCTTCGCGCCAATTCGCACACGGTCGTCAACGCGCGGGTCGGCTGGGCTTCGGCCAACGGCCATTGGGACATCTCGGGCTGGGTGCGCAACCTGACGAACGAAACCTATTATGTCGGCGGCGGTGCGATCCCCGACTTCAACAAGACGACGACGCGCGTCGGGCTGGTCTCTGACCCGCGCAGCGCCGGGGTCACAGTCAAACTGTCGTTCGGCGGTTGACGCCGAAGGCGGCCGTCTCCCGGTTCTCCCTGGGGAGGGAAGCGCGAGCGGCCCCGGTTCCGGCCGGGGCCGCTTCATACCGGGCGACGGCCGCCAATGACCTCGCGCGCCGCGCCGCGCAACGATATAGAGAGGAATGACCATGCAGTCCGATGCGGACTTTCTGCCCGCCGACCCGAAGCTGCTGACACTTCACCAGCGCCTCGCCACGTCGGGCGCGCGCGCCGCGCATGTCTTTTCGCTGGACGATGAACTTTATCTGGCGGTGCCGCAGCTCTCGGAAGATATCGAGGGCCAGGCGGCCCATATGAACGCCGGCAATTCCGACATCGACGCGCCGATCTATCGCTGGACCGATGGACGTTTCGTCGACGACAACCGGCTTGCCTGCCCCGCGGGCGAAGATGCGCAAATCTTCCATATGAACGGCGAGGCATTTCTCGCCTTCGCCAATCTGCGCACGGGCAAGGGTCCTTATGAAGCGAATACCAACTCGCTCATCTACCGCCGCGAAGCCGGTGCATGGGCGCTGGCGCATCAGATCCCGACTTATGGCGCCAAGCAATGGCATCACTTCAGCTTCGACGGCCGGCAATTCCTTGCCCTCGCTCAAGGTTTGACGGTCCCGCACTACAAGCCGCTGGGCCATGGCCGATCGGCGATCCTCGAATGGAAGAACGGCGCGTGGGAGGAAATCCAGGTCCTGGGCGGGCGCTGGGGCTATAATTGGCAGTATTTCGAGGCTGGCGGGCACCGTTTCCTCGCTTATGCCGACCATGTCTCGCCGAGCCTCATCTATCGCTGGGACGGCACCGCTTTCATCCCCTACCAGAGTTTCGCCGAAAAATCGGGACGCAGCTTCCACTATTTCGCGCACGAAGGCGACGACTGGCTGGCCTTCGCCGCAATCGATGGCGCTTCCACACTCTATCGCTGGAACGGCGAACTGTTCGTCCATCACCAGTCGCTCGGCGGCACCGGCGGCCGCGAGTTTGAGCTGATCGACAGCCCGCACGGCCTGTTCCTCATACGCATCTGCTTCATCGAAGGCACCCCCGCCGCCCCGAAGACCGATCTGGCATCGCAGATCTTCAAATGGCAGGATGGCAAATTCGAACTGGTCGAGGAATTTCCGACCTTCGGCGCCACCGACGCCTCGCATTTCCGTGCCGACGGCAAGGATTATCTCGCCGTGTCGAACAGCCTCACGCCCGATGTCCGCTTCCGCCAGGATATGGTGATATATAAACTCCAGCTCGATCGCGCCTAACCCTCAGGAGCCGCGCCGCATGACGCGTTACAAGCCCCATCCCGATTTCCAGACGCTCTTCGAGCTCTTCACCTCGACCGAGGCGAGCATCGGCACGCATCTGCAGCGGCAACTTGGCGCGATAAACGCCGCCGATCCGCTGCTCGTATCGACCGGCAGCGACCTCGTGCTGTTCCCGGGCTCGGGCTTGCCACCGGTAACCGAAAGCTTCCGCCTCTCGACGCGCGGCTTCTTCGAACTCACCGGAATCTCGCATCTCGGCATCGCCATCCCCTATATCGCGCAGCTCCGCGCGACCGGCTTTGCCGGGTGGGAAGCCGACGCCCGTGCGCTGATCGACCAGTGCCGTACCGTCCGCGCCGCAAACAGCACCGCCTATTGGCGCGACGAGGTCGCGGTCGAGGCGTGGAAGGGGCTCGAGGAGAAGATCGCCGATCTCGTCGACTATAGCTGCGCGCTTACGATCGATTTTCTCGGCCGCGCGCTCGCCGACCCGGCCTTGTTCGATTTCGATTATCTCCAGGCCAATCTGCTCGACGGCCATGGCCCCGACGCGCCGCCCGTTCCGATGAACGACATGATGGCGGCGACGTTCGCGCTGGTCTTCCTCGACACCGGCTACCGCGTCATCAACTGGCTGAACGCGCAGACGATCGACTGGGAACGGCTGATGGTAATGATCTCGGGCCGGGCCGGCCGCCCGACCGCGGGCGTGACGTGGCAATCAAACAGCATGTGTCACCTCCTCTATCAGGCGTCGGGCCGCAAGCTCGACCCCGAACGGCTGCTGATCGCCCCGCACGCGCCGGCGCTCACGCTCGCCGATCTCGCCGAACCCGCGGGTGCGGCAGCAACCGAGGCCGAGTATCGGCGCATCTGGTATCACAGCCGCTCGTCCGTCGAGATGAGCCGGTTGATGTGGACGGATTATCCCGCCTACGAAAAATCGGTCGAGAGCCCGCCGGTCGTCGACCCCGAGACACGCACCCTCGGCGAAATCCCGAAGGTCCGCTCGGTCCACGACCGGCGCGCGATCGTGACACGGCTCCGCTATGTCATGGAAGATCCCGCCCAGCAGATCGCGATGGCAGGCTCGCAGTTCATGATCGATCAGCTTTGCGCCAACGGCAACCGGCCCGAGCGCGTCGAAATACCTGGCTTCACGCACATCGAATATCCGCGTCTGGCCTGACAAGCGCACGCGCCGCTCTGGCGCCGACTTTACCCCGATTCCCGGTCGCGAATGTCCTCGCGATGGCCGGCCGATGGGAGGTGGAGCGCTTGGTTTTTCGCCAAAAATGGCGAAATATGCAACTTTTATCATATTGACATATTTTCATTATGACATTATTCCACTCTTGATAACGAAGGCTGGCAAACGGCCGATATTGAGGAGGGGAATATGAAGAAGGCGCTATTGGCGGCGACCGCCGCATGGAGCTGTTTCGCGCCCTGCGCGGCGCACGCGCAAGATGCGGTACCGGCAGCGGATTCCGCATCGCCGGGCGGCGTCGAGGACATCATCGTCACCGCGCAGCGGCGCAGCGAGCGCATGCAGGATGTCCCGATCGCGATCACCGCGCTGTCGGACGAACGCCTCGCCGCTGCGGGGGTCACCGACGTCACCAAGCTCAACACGATCACCCCCGGGCTCTATATCCAGGCGTCGACCGGCTTTGTGCTGCCGCGCATCCGCGGTATCGGCACGTCGGCGGCGGGCGCGGGCCTCGAAAACTCGGTCGCGGTCTATGTCGACGGCGTCTATCTCGCCTCGGGCCCCGGCTCGCTCCTCGCGCTGAACAATGTCGAGCGCGTCGAAGTGCTGAAGGGGCCGCAGGGCACACTCTTTGGACGCAACGCCACCGGCGGCCTGATCCACGTCATCACGCGCGAGCCGACCCAGGAGCTGACCGCGCGCTTTTCGGCCGGCTATGGCAGTTACGACACGCTGACTGGCAGCGCCTATATCGCGGGCGGTATCGCCGAGAACCTCGCTGCCGACATCGCCGCGCAGGTCACCGCGCAGGGTGACGGCTATGGCGTCAACATCGCGACCGGCAACGACGTCAACCGCAACAAATTCGACCTCGCGCTGCGCTCGAAATGGGTCTTCACCCCGACCGACGCAACCAAGGTCCAGCTCGCCTTCGATTATGCCAAGCGCACGGGCAATGCGTCGATCAGCTCGTCGCAGGTGCCGGGGATCAAACCCCTGTTCGGCCCCGCCTATGATATCGACACATGGGACATCAATGCTGATTTCGACCCCTATCAGCGGCTCAAGGGCGGCGGCGTCAGCCTCAACATCGAACAGGATCTCGGCGGCGTCCAGCTCCAGTCGATCACCGCCTACCGCAAATCGCGCTACGACATCGGCTTCGACACCGACCTGACGCCGACCCCTGCGCAGACACTGACCTTCTCGCGCCTCAACGACCGGCAGATAAGCCAGGAGCTGAAACTCCAGTCGGCCGCGGATTCGGCGGTCCAGTGGGTCGCTGGCGTCTATTATTTCGACGCGCATGCCGAGCTCGACCCCAATATCATCATGCTCTCGGGCCCGGCCATACCGCCGCCGCCCGCGCCGCCGATCACGATGATCACCGGCTACAGCAAGCTGACCACGCGGGCATGGGCCGGCTATGCGCAAGCGACCATCCCGATCGGCGAACGCACCAAGCTCACCGGCGGCTTCCGCTACAGCAGCGAGCGCCGGTCGATCGCATCCACCGCCGCGGCGACGCTGATCAACGGGTTCGTGATCGATCCCTTCGGACCGGATGTTGCGCAGAAGGAGACATTCTCGGCGCCGACCTGGCGCGTGTCGCTCGACCATAAGCTGAACGACGATACGCTCGTCTATCTCTCCTACAACCGGGGCTTCAAGAGTGGCGGCTATAATGCGCGCCTGCCCGGCACACCCGCGTTCAGGCAGGAAAAGCTCGACGCCTATGAGCTCGGGATCAAGTCGGATCTGGCGGGCCGCACGCTGCGCGTCAACGCCGCGGTCTTCTATTATGACTATCGCAACATCCAGGTCAGCCGCTTCCAGCTCAACAACATCATCATCTACAATGGTGCGGCCGCCGAGATTTACGGCATCGACATGGATGTCGAGCTGCAACCCGCCCGTGGCTTCACGATCTCGGCGGGAATGAGCCTCCTCCACGATCGTTTCACCGACTTCCCCGATGCCGACCGTTACACGCCCAACCCGCTGGGCGGATCGATCCGCTCGACCGTTCCCGCCGATGGCAACCGCCTGCCGAGCACGGCCGATGCGACCTTCAATCTCAACTTCCACTATGACCATGAGATGAAGGGCGGCACCCTGGCCTTCGACCTCGGCGGCTATTACAATAGCGGTTTCTATGGTCAGCCCGACAATGTGCTGAAGCAGGACGGCTATTTCCTGCTCGACGCCTCGATCGGCTGGCGTTCCCCCGATGACCGCTACGGCGTGCGCCTCTGGGGCAAGAATCTGACCAACGAGGCGGTCGCGACCGCGCTTGGCCAATCCGATACCTCGGCGATCATCCAGTACGACGCGCCGCGGACCTACGGGATCACGCTCAGCGCCAATTTCTAGAATTTTGGAGAATTTCATGAAGCGATATGGAAAGGGCTTGATCGTGGCAGGAGCGCTGTTGGGAACGGGGGTGGCATCGTGCGCCGACGGCAAGGACAGTGCGTCCGCGACCGAAATCGCCTGCCCGCCAACGCCCCCGCCACCGGGGATGCCAAGCATGCCGCCGATCCCGATGGCGACGTCGATCAAGCCTAGCGACACAAGCAGCAGCACTATGATCAAACCCGATCCGGCCGACCAGATCAAATGCGGCCGCACCGAGATCCGCAATTTCGACAATGTCATCTTCACCGAAGTCCCGGCGCCTGGCGGCGGCAACCGGCCGCTGGCCCTCGACATGATCAAGCCGGCGAAGTCCGGCCGCTATCCCCTCGTAATCTATATCACCGGCGGCGGCTTCGTCATCGCGCCCAAGGAAAACGGCCTGAACCTGCGCCGTTTCGTCGCCGAGCAGGGCTTCGTCGTCGCCAGCGTCCAGTATCGCACCGCGATGGACGGCGCCAATTATCGCGACGGCATCGCCGACGTGAAAGCGGCGATCCGCTACCTGCGCGCGCATGCCGACGACTATGGCATCGACCCCGCGCATGTTTCGGTCTGGGGCGAATCCGCCGGCGGCTATCTGGCGGCGATGGTCGGCCTCACCAACGGCCAGAAGGATTTCGACCAAGGCAGCAATGCCGACCAGAGCAGTGCCGTCGAGGCGGTGATCGATAAGTTCGGCACGTCGGATACGTCGGGCGTCGCCGAGGATTTTAATCCGGAAATGGCGATGTTCGCGGCGCCCGGTTCGCCGATCGCGCGCTATATGACCGAAGGCGGCCAGACCTTCCCGCCGGCGTCGAACGCGCTCACCCATGTCGGAGCTGACAGCCCGCGCTTTCTGATCTTCCACGGCAGCCAGGACCGCATCGTCTCGCCGAGCCAGACGCTGAAACTGCATGAGGCGCTGCGCGCCGCCGGCCGGCAGAGCACGCGTTATGTGCTCGACGGCGCGGGCCATGGCGACCTCGCCTTTGCCGGCGATCCGGCGGCGGGACTGCCCTGGTCGACGAACGAGGCGATGGACATCATCGTCCGGTTCCTGCGTGAGTCCAAATAGCAGCCACTCCCCGGTACGGCATCCGGCCGTCCAATACCTGGCGGCAGGCGGGG
Organism: Sphingopyxis sp.; assembly: GCA_016463225.1. Lineage (GTDB taxonomy): Bacteria > Pseudomonadota > Alphaproteobacteria > Sphingomonadales > Sphingomonadaceae > Sphingopyxis. Next base: position 103,433 of record JAEMRT010000001.1, read on the forward strand.
TCGACCTTGCCTGCCGCACCCTGTTGTCGGTGCTATTCCTTGCCACCGGCATCGCGGGCGCGATGGCGCCGCTCGGCTTTGCCCATGGCATCGGCCAGATGGGCGTGCCCTTGCCCGCCGCGGCCGCGGCCGCGGCAATCGCAATCAATCTCGCCGCCCCGCTCGTGCTGATCTTCGACTTTCGCGGCTTCGGCTGGCTCGCGGCGCTCGTGCTCGCGCTCTTCACCGCGATCACCATTCCCTATGGTCATGCCTGGTGGATGTTCGACGAACCGCGGCGCAGCGAGGAATTTCGCATAGCGACCGAACATCTGTCGCTGATCGGGGGTCTGCTCCTTGCCGGTCTCGCCTCGTACCGCCGCCTCGCCGGCTAGCCGTCCAACCCATTGGCGAGCACGGCGTCGCGCAATTCCCCCGCTGGCGGCACCGGCAGGCGAATTTTGGCAAGCCGCGCGGCTTCGTCATCGTCTATACCGAAGGCGCGCATCAACATCTGCGCGCCCGCGTTGATGTCCTTCGACGTGATGCCGCTGTTCATGCCGCGCTGGACCAGCGCGGTCACCAACCCGTAGCCGAGTTCGAGCGCGATCTGCAGCGACGGCACCCGAACGAGTCCGAGCTTCTGGGCCTGTTCGATATTCGCGACCGCATGCTTGCGCATCGCCTCGGTCGGCGGTCCGATCAGCGGCAGGACGCGCAGCAGCACCTCGGCGCCGACGCGGTCCGACGCGATCCGCCCGATCGAATAGCGGATATTGCAGCAGATCCGCTCGATCGGGCTGCCCAGCCCGTCGAAATGCGCCGACTGCTCGGCATTGAGCTGCATGACCATGTGCGCCGCCATATCGCGGAGCATCGCGTCGAAGGTCGGAAAATAATTATAGATCGATCCGCGCGACACCCCGGCCTCGATCCGCACATCGTCGATCGTCGTCGCATCGATCCCGCGCGCCTCGAACAGGCCGAACGCCGCCGCGAGAATGCGCGTGCGCGTCTTTGCCCGCTTCACTCGGGCATTTCGGGTTCGGAAATTCTCTTCAGCTTCCATCGGTCATTTCGCAAAAGGCAGTTCCGATTCCTATCCTGTCAAAATGACAGTGCGTCAACCTGAAGCATCGGCGGCCGCATCGATCTCGGCGATGATCGCCCCCGCTTCGACGAAGGCGTGGTTCGCTGCCGGCACGCCCGCATAAATGGCGGTCTGCATCAGCACTTCCTTCAGCTCGTCACGCGTGAAGCCATTTCGCTCGAGCCCGGCGCGAACGTGGAGCGCAAACTCCTCCCAGCGGCCAAGGCTCGCGGTGATCGCAACGACGAGCAGACGCCGCGTGCGGTCGTCGAGCCCGGGCCGTCCCCAGATTTCGGCCCAGGCAATACGCGTGATCATGGCCTGGAAATCGGCATTGAACGATGTCCGGTTGTCCAGCGCACGATCGACCCATTCGTCGCCCAGCACGCGGCGCCGGTTGACCAGCCCTTCCTCGAACAGGGTGTCATTGGCATCGGCCACGTCGCTCCGATCGTCGAGAAATGAAATCAGCACTGCCGCCAGCGCCGCAGGTGCCTCGATCGGTGGCAGATGCGCGCAATCGAGCGAACGATGCCGGGCCCCGAGTATTCGCCTCGCGAGAACCTCGCCATGGCCTGCGAAGGGTGTTGAGACATCGGCATTGCCGCTGATCACGAGCGTCGGAACCGCGACAGTTCCCAGCCGATCGAGCAGCGCCATATCGCGGATCGCCGCCCCGGCTCCTGCATAGCCCGCATCTGACTGCGCGACGATCCCGCGCTTGAGGCCATCGGCGATCTCGGGGTGGTAGCGCTGAAAAGACGGAGAGAGAAAGCGGCCGAGCGCAGCGTCGGCGATTGCTCCGGTTCCTGCGCGCCGGACCGTTTCGATCCGCGCCGTCCAGCTGTCACGGTCCATCGCGGCCGATGTGCAGATCAGCGCCAGCGCCCCGACGCGCGCGGGATGGTCGAGCGCAAGCTGCATCGCAATCATGCCGCCAAGCGACACCCCGGCAATCGCTGCCTGTGCGATATCTGCATCTTCCATGATTGCGGCGACATCGCTCGCCAGCGTCGCGAGATCATAGTCGCCGGCGGGCGCATCCGAAGCGCCATGTCCGCGCGTATCGATGCGCAGCAGCCGGAAGGCCGGCAGGAGCAGCGGGACCACCGCATCCCACAGCGCCATGTCGGTGCCGATCGAATTGAGCAGCACGAGCGGCGGGCGATCCTCGGCGCCATCGAGACGCCAATAGAGGCTTATTCCGTCGCGGTGCGTGAATGCCATGGCTCAGCTCCGCCCGATATGCGCGACGAGCGCGGCGACGAGCGCCTCGCTCTCGCCAATGTCGCTGCCCTGACCCGCTTCGGCGAGATTGCGCGCGATGGCGTCCGCGTCGATTTCGAGCCCTTCGGCAACGATCGTCATCGCGGCAAGGCTGGCAGCAGCAAGCCCGAACAAGTCGGCGAGGACCGGTCCCTCGGCCTGCCAGCCGCCGAGCCCGCGCTCGGCCTCCTGCGGCAGCCCGCCGAGCAGCGATGCCGCAAGGCCCGGTGCGCGGTACGCGGCCGACAGCGCAACCTGGCATCCCGTCGGATTGCGCTTGTGCGGCATCGCCGACGAGCCGCCGCGTCCCGCAACCCTGGGCTCGCGCGCCTCGGCGATCCGATCCTGCGACAGCAGCGCGATATCGCGCGCAAATTTCGCCGCCGCGCCGATCAATATCGCAAGCGCACTGGCGACGGCCGCGAGGCCGGTACGCCGCGCGTGCCAGGGTTCGCTGTTTGCCAGATCGAGTTCGCGCGCCACGCGTGCGGCGATCGCCGCGCCCTTGCCCCCAAGCCCAGCGCGGGTCCCGGCCGCGCCGCCGAGCTGGATCCTCGCGGCGGTGCCTATTTCGTCCGCGAGCCGCCGCCGCGCGTCGTCGATTCCTGCGGCCGCCTGCGCGAACCGCAAGCCAAAGCCGATCGGGCAGGCATCCTGGAGCAGGGTGCGCCCGATCGCAGGCGTCCCCGCATGGCGCTCGGCATGCGCGCAGAGCGCCACGCACAGCCGCGCCGCGTCGCGGTCGAGCAGCCTGGCGCCCGCCTTCATCTGGAGCGTCAACACCGTATCGGCGACGTCCTGGCTGGTCGCGCCGAGATGCGCCTTCGCCGCCACGTCCTCGGGCAAGGCGACGCGGAGCCGCCTTACCAGCGGGATCGCGAGCGTACCCGCATGCTCTGCCTCGTCGGCGAGTTCCTCGGGATCGATATGCAACCCGCCGGCCGCAGCGACGATCGCATCGGCTGCGGTGCGCACGATCAGCCCCTCGTCGCCCTGCGCCCGCGCGAGTGCCGCCTCGAAAGCAAGCGCGTGGCCGATCGTCGCGGCATCTGAGTAGATTTCCGCCATGTCAGGGGTCCCGCCGGACCGGGTGCCGAGGTGATGGCTCATAAGTCGAAAAACACCGTTTCACCCGCGCCGCCGAGACGGATGTCGAGCCACCAGCTGCCGTCGGACTGCTGCTCGGCGATCAGTGTCGAACGGCGTTCCTCGGGAACCAGCGCCATGATCGGATCCTCGGCATTGGCGGGGTCGCCCGCAAAATAGAGCCGCGCCGGGAGCCGCTTCAAAAGGCCGCGCCCGAATATCGAAAGCGCGACGTGCGGCGCTTGCAGGCTGTTGCCGGGCCCCGGCACCCGGCCGGGGCGGATCGTGCGGAAGCGCCAGCTGCCGTCGGCGTTGGTCGACGAACGGCCGAAGCCGATGAAGTTCGGGTCGAGCGGCACAACCTCGCGCCGGTCGTCCGGGCTCGCATAGCGGCCATCGGAGTTCGCCTGCCAGATTTCAACCATCGCATCGGGAACCGGGCTGCTTTCGGCGTCGAGAATACGCCCGGCGACTTCGACGACATCACCGCGCGGCGCCGCGCGTTCCGCGGGCTGCGCGAGGATATAATGTTCGGCGGGAAACAGGTCGGCACGCGCTCCGAGCTCGGACACGCCCACAAGGTCGGCACCGCCCTTCCAGGGCAAGCCATAGTGAAAGAAGGGACCGACGGTCTGCGACGGCGTCTGTCCGAACAGGGAAGCGTCGCGATTATCCAGCCGCTGCGCGGGCTCACGCGTCCCCAGATCGTCTGGTACGTCAGTCATCATGCCCCTCCTCGAACAGTGTCTGGTCGCGGCCTTTCAGCACGATATCGAAAATATAGCCGAGCGCCCAGTCGGGCTCGGTCGTCGCCATGTCGAGGCGCGCGACCATGCGCTGGCGATAGGGCATCGGCACCGCATTGGCGATCGGGTCGATCTCGATCAGCGGATCGTCGGGGAAATACATCTGCGTCACGAGCCGCGTCGCGAACGCCGGTCCGAGCAGCGACAGGTGAATGTGTGACGGCCGCCACGCATTTTTGTGATTGCCCCAGGGATAGGCGCCCGGGCGGACAGTGACGAAGCGATAGCGCCCCTCGGCATCGGTAACGACACGCCCCGCACCAGTGAAATTGGGATCGATCGGCGCGTCCCAGCTGTCCTTCGCGTGGATATAGCGCCCGGCGGCATTGGCCTGCCAGATTTCGACGACGCTGCTGGGCACCGCGCGGCCGTCCTCGTCGAGCACCCGCCCCGCGACGACAATCCGCTGTCCGATCGGCGCGCCGGATTTTTGGGCGGTGAGGTCGGCGAGCGATGGACCCATCAACCGGTCCCAGCAATCCGCCGGGCCGGTGATTTCAGTCAGTGTCTGCGGCGCACGGATCGGCGGCAGCGATGGCGAACGCAGCGCCGTCGAGCGATAATCGGCAAAGCGCGTCGGCGGCGCGCCTGCGTCGTCGCGGCGATAGGCTGGAATATCGATCATGCCGTCGTCTCCAGGCCCTCGGCGCTAAATGGCGCGCCCGTCAGACGCCGGACTTCATCGAGCACGACGCCCGGCGCAAGTTCGAGAAGGACGAGTTCGCCCTTCGCCTTTTCGCACGCGAGGACTGCAAGGTCGGTGATGATCAGGTCGACGACGCCGGCGCCGGTCAGCGGCAGTGTACAGCGCTCCAAAATCTTCGGCTCGCCCGCCTTGGTCACATGGTCCATCACGATGACGACGCGCTGGACGCCGGCGACGAGATCCATCGCGCCGCCCATGCCCTTCACCATCTTGCCCGGCACGGTCCAGTTCGCAAGATCGCCATTGGCAGCGACTTCCATCGCCCCGAGCACCGCCATGTCGATATGCCCGCCACGGATCATCGCGAAGCTGTCGGCCGACGAAAAGAAGCTCGACGTCGATAGCGCGGTGATCGTCTGCTTGCCCGCGTTGATCAGGTCGGGATCGGCCTCGCCCTCATCGGGAAAGGGGCCGATCCCGAGCATGCCGTTTTCCGACTGAAGCGTGACTTCAAGTCCATCGGGCACATGATTGGCGACCAGCGTCGGGATGCCGATGCCGAGGTTGACGTAAAAGCCATCCCGAAGCTCGCGCGCGGCGCGTGCGGCCATCTCGTCTCTCGTCCACGCCATCAGCCTGCCTCCCTCGCGCGGGTCGTCAGCTTCTCGATCCGCTTCTCATTTATCGTCGCCGTGACGATGCGGTCGACATAGATCCCCGGCGTGTGGATGCAGTCGGGGTCGAACGTCCCCTCGGGGACGATCTCCTCCACCTCGGCGACGGTGACCTTGCCCGCGGTCGCCATGTTCGGATTGAAATTCCGCGCGGTCTTGCGGAACATCAGGTTCCCGGCGGGATCGGCGCGCCACGCCTTGACGATCGCAAGATCGGCGCGCAGCCAAGTTTCGCGGACATACATCTGACCGTCGAATTCCTCCACCGGTTTGCCCTCGGCAACCTGCGTCCCATAGCCGGTGCGCGTGTAGAAGGCGGGAATACCCGCGCCGCCGGCGCGAATGCGCTCGGCGAGCGTGCCCTGCGGATTGAGCTCGAGTTCGAGTTCGCCCGACAAATACTGGCTTTCGAACAGCTTGTTCTTACCGACATAGGAGGAGATCATGCGTTTGACCTGCCGGCTTTCGAGCAGCATCCAGAGCCCGAAGCCGTCGGCGCCGGCATTGTTAGAGATGACCGTGAGGCCCTTCACCCCTGCCGCGCGGATTTCGGGGATCAGGCTTTCGGGATTGCCCGACAGCCCAAAGCCGCCCGACATGATCGTCATGCCGTCGAACAACAGCCCGCCCAGCGCGGCCGCCGGGGTTGGGTAGATCTTCCTGCTCATGCTGCCTCCAGCGGTAGTCCGACGTAATTTTCGGCAAGGCTGCGCTGTGCCGCAGGCGAGGTGCGGATATAGTCGATCTCCGCCTGCTGGATCCGGCGCGCAAAGCCATCGAGTTCGGGAAAGCGGTGGGTGATCGAGGTAAACCACCAGGAAAAGCGCTCGGCCTTCCAGACGCGCGCGAGCGCGCGCCCCGAATAGCCGTCGAGCCCGGCGTCCGAACCGCGGCGATAATGATCCGCCAGCGCCTCGGCGAGCATCGCGACGTCGGATGCCGCGAGGTTCATCCCCTTCGCGCCGGTCGGGGGCACGATATGCGCAGCATCGCCCGCGAGGAACAGCCTGCTCCAGCGCATCGGCTCGGCGACGAAGGAGCGGAGCGGCGCGATCGACTTCTCGAAGCTCGGCCCGCGCGTGACCCGACCTCCGACCTCCTCGCCGAGCCGCAGGCATAGCTCGTCCCAGAAGCGCTCGTCGGGCCAGTCCTCGATCTGCTCGTCCAGGCCGCACTGGATATAATAGCGGCTGCGCGTTGCCGACCGCATCGAGGCGAGCGCGAAACCGCGCTCGTGATTGGCATAGATCAGTTCGTGATCGACCGGCGGCACGTCGGCCAATATGCCGAGCCAGCCGAAGGGATAGATGCGCTCGAAGCTCTTGAGGACGCTCGCTGGAATGCTCGCCCGGCTGACCCCATGATAGCCATCGCAGCCGGCGATGAAATCGCATTCGAGCCAGTTCTCCTCGCCGTCCTGCCGCCAGCGGACGACCGGGCGTGCGCTGTCGATGTCCTCGAGCGTCACCTCTTCGGCATTCCAGATGATCTCAATGCCGCGCGGCGCCGCCGCGTCAAACAGATCGCGCATCACTTCCTGCTGGCCGTAGACGGTGACCGAGCGGCCGCCGGTCAGCGCGGCGAAGTCGATGCGGAACGACGCACCGTCGATTGCGATGCTCGTCCCTTCATGGACGAGGCCTTCGCGATCGAGGCGCGCCGCGACGCCGAGGCGGCGCAGCAGGTCGGTCGTGCCCTGCTCGAGCACGCCCGCACGGACACGGCCTTCGACATAGTTGCGATCGCGGCGTTCGATGACGGTGGCGGCGATGCCTTCTGCGGCGAGCAGATGCGCGAGGAGCATACCGGCGGGGCCGGCGCCGATGATGGCGACCTGTGTACGCACGGGCATCCTCTCTTGCGGACCTTTGCGGTTTCGGATCGCAATTTGCCTGTCGTTGCGCACATCGACCATGAAGCAATTGCGCAAAAACTTGGACAATTCGCGTGAAGCGACCTACCCTGACCCCGATGGAACATCAGCCGATCCCGCGCTTCTACCTTTACGGCGAGCCGAGTCGGGCGGTCGATCCGGAGTTTATCCATGTCGAGACGCTCGACGACCGGTCGCGGCCCAATGAATGGACAATTCGTCCGCATTCGCACGCCGAGCTCAATCATGTCTTCCTCATCATGGGTGGTGGCGGCACGATGCAGGTTGACGAGCGCGAGCTGACCTTCGATGCACCCGCGCTGCTCGTCGTTCCCGCGACGCTGATCCATGGTTTCAGCTGGACGCATGAATCGCATGGCTGGGTCGCGACGCTCGCCGAGGCCGAGCGCGAACGGCTGATAACCGCCAATCCCGAACTGGCGGGCCTGTTCGGGGCGGCGCGTGCGGTGCCGCTGTCGGCCGATGACGCCGTGCGCGCCGAGCAGCATATGGCGATGATGGCGCGCGAGCTTGGCTGGGCGTTGCCGGGGCAGCTCACCGCACTGCGCGCCGCAGTGCTCGACCTGTTCGTCCTGGCGCTGCGCGGGATCGCGGCGGCGCCGATGTTGTCGCCGCGCCCGCAGGCGGCGCTGGTTGCGCGCTTTCGGGGCCGCGTCGAGCAACGGTTCCGGCTGCGCGAGAGCGTCCAAACCTACGCGGCAACATTGGGCATCAGCGAAAGCCGCCTGCGGGCGGCATGCACGCAGGTCGCGGGCCTGCCGCCGGCGGCGATCATCGACCAGCGCAGCCTGCTCGAGGCGCAGCGCGCCTTGCTCTATTCGACGCTGCCGGTGAGCGAGATCGGCTATTCGCTGGGCTTTGCCGATCCCGCCTATTTCTCGCGCTTCTTCACGAAAAATATCGGCCGCTCGCCGCGCGCCTTTCGCGAGCAGCGCTAATTGTCAGCCGGCAAGCGCCTCGCCTGCCATCACGGTGACGCGTCCGGCGGCGAAATTGGCGAGGTCGGCGCCGACCGCGGCATTTTCCGGGCTCTTCATCGCGGCCTTGAAGCTGTCGGCGTCGGCGAAGGCCATTTCGACGAGCAGAAAATTGCCCGCCTCACCGACGAAAGTACGGTCAATCCGCGTGACCTCGGCGCGCACAAGTCCCGGAATCTTCTCGACGAGCGGAAGATGGACGCCGGTGTAATGCGCCATGAAGGCGTCGGCGTCGTCGGGGATGGTGTAGAGCGCGATCAGTTTCTTCATTGGGCTATCTCCTTGGTCCGGCGATCGAGCACACGCACCGCTTTACCTGCCGAGCGCGGGATCGCCCCCGGCGCCATGATTTCCGTGTGCGCCGAAATGCCGATCGCATCCTTGATGAGGCTTCCGAGCAGCCTGGCTTGCGCGGGCCGATCGCACTCGCCCCGCGCCTCGACGCGGACGCAGAGTTCGTCCATGCGGTCGGGGCGGCTGATTTCGAGCAGGAAATGCGGCGCGAGGCCCGGGCATTTCAAAATCTGTTCCTCGATCTGGGTCGGGAAGACGTTGACCCCGCGGATGATCAGCATGTCGTCCGAACGGCCGGTGATCTTGGCCATCCGGCGCATCGGGGTGCGCTCGCCGGGGAGCAGGCGCGTGAGGTCGCGGGTGCGGTAGCGAATGATCGGCAGCGCCTGCTTGGTGAGCGACGTGAAGACCAGTTCGCCTTCCGCGCCGTCGGGGAGCACGTCGCCGGTGTCGGGATCGATCACCTCGGGATAGAAATGATCCTCCCAGATCGTCGGACCCGACGCCGATCCGACAAATTCCTGCGCCACACCCGGCCCCATCACTTCGGACAGACCATAGATATCGCTTGCCTCGATATCGAAGGCGCCCTCGATCTCGGCGCGCATCGCGTCGGTCCAGGGTTCGGCGCCAAAAATGCCGTAACGCAGCGACGTCGCGCGCGGGTCGAGCCCCTGGCGGCGGAATTCGTCGAGGATCGAGAGCATATAGCTTGGCGTCACCATGATCACCTCAGGGGCAAAATCGCGGATCAGCTGCACCTGCTTCTCGGTCTGGCCACCCGACATCGGGATGACGGTGCAACCCAAGGCTTCTGCGCCATAATGGGCGCCGAGCCCGCCGGTGAACAGGCCGTAGCCATAGGCGACATGCACCTTCATCCCGGGCCGCCCGCCGGCGGCGTGGATCGACCGCGCGACGAGCCCGCTCCAGGTTTTGATATCCTCTGCGGTGTAGCCGACGACGGTCGGCTGGCCGGTCGTGCCTGACGAGGCGTGGATGCGCGACACCTGTTCGGTCGGCACCGCGAACATACCGAAGGGGTAGTTGGCGCGCAGGTCTGCCTTGGTCGTGAAAGGCAGCTTGGCGATGTCGGCGAGCGATCCGATGTCGCCGGGCTTCACGCCCACACGGTCGAAGGCGGCGCGATAATGCGGCGAGTTGGCATAGGCGTGCGCCACGGTCGCTCGCAACCGGTCGAGCTGCAGCGCCTTCAGCGCACCCGCGTCGGTCGGCCCGAAGTCGATGCCCGCCATCCTGTCAGACCGCGTTCATCGTCAAGAGGTCGTAGGTCGCGACCAGATCCTCGTCCTGATTGGTGATCGCGACGGCCCAGCGCACTTCGCCCATGTCGGGCGAGCGCTGCGTCTTCGATTTGACCGTCAGCGCAACCTTGATCGCCTCGCCAGGCTTCACCGGCTTGACGAAGCGAAGCCCTTCGAGCCCGTAATTGGCGAGCACCGGCCCTTCCTCGGGCGAAACGAACAGCCCGGCGGCGAAAGACAAAAGCAGATAGCCGTGCGCGACGCGCCCGCCGAAAATCGGGCTGCGCGCCGCGGCTTCCTCGTCCATATGCGCGTAAAAGGTGTCGCCGGTGAAATGCGCGAAATGCTCGATATCGTCGAGCGTCACGGTGCGCGCGCCGGTGTGGAGCGTGTAGCCGGTCGCAAGATCGCCGAAGCGCAGGCGGAAGGGGTGGACATCGCCGGTCTCTTGCGCCGCGCCCGGCAGGTGGCGGCCGACGATCGCAGAGAGGACGCTCGGCGACCCCTGCAGCGCGGTACGCTGCATATAATGTTTCACGCCGCGCAGCCCACCCATCTCCTCGCCGCCGCCGGCGCGGCCGGGGCCGCCGTGGATCAGCATCGGGAGCGGCGAGCCATGGCCGGTGGACTCGCGTGCGCTGTCGCGGTCCACGAACAACATGCGCCCGTGGAACGCCCCCGCGCCGGTCACCAGTTCGCGCGCGACCGCGGGGTCGTGGGTGAAGCAGGAGAGGACGAGCGCGCCTTTGCCGCGATTGGCGAGCGCGACGGCTTCGGCAAGATCCTGATAGGGCATCAGCGTCGCAACGGGGCCGAAGGCCTCGACATCGTGCGCCGCGCTGGCCCAGGCATCGTCGGCGCGGAAGAGCAAGGGGGCGACGAAGGCGCCTTCGCCGCCTGCGTTATCGAGCGTCCCGAACACAAGCCGCGAGGCCTCGCCAAGCTGGCGCGCTTTGGCGAGCACGTCGGCGCGCTGGCCTTCGCTGGCAAGCGCGCCCATCGTCACGCCCTCGGTCGCCGGATCGCCGACGACGACCTTGGCAAGCGCGGCGACGAGTGCAGCTTCGGCGGCATCGAGATGCGCGGCGGGGACCATCGCGCGGCGGATCGCGGTGCATTTCTGCCCCGCCTTGATGGTCATTTCCCTGACCACCTCGGCGACGAACAGGTCGAATTCGGGGGTGCCCGGCGCGGCGTCGGGGCCGAGGATCGATGCGTTGAGGCTGTCGCGCTCGGCGACGAAGCGCACGCCTTCGCGCGCGAAGACCGGATGGCCGTTAATGCGCGCCGCGGTCTCGGCCGAGCCGGTGAAAGAGACAAGATCCTGTCCGCCGAGATGGTCGATCAGGTCGCCGACGGGGCCGACGATCAGCTGCGCCGCGCCCGCGGGAAGCACGCCGGTTTCAATCAGGATGCGGAACGCCGCCTCGGCGACCTGGGCGGTGGCGGTCGCGGGCTTGACGATCACCGGCACGCCCGCGAGCAGCGCAGGGCCGAGCTTTTCGAGCATGCCCCAGACGGGGAAGTTGAAGGCGTTGATCTGCACCGCGACGCCGTGGAGCGAGGTATAGACATGCTGGCCGGCGAAGGTGCCGCGCTTGCCGATCGGTTCGAAATCACCGTCGGTGAGGATCACGTCGTCGGGTAGTTCCTTGCGCCCGCGCGAGGCGAGCGCGAGCAGCGTTCCCGCCCCGCCCTCGATATCGATCCAGCCGTCCTGCCGCGTTGCGCCGGTTTCGGACGACAGCGCGTACAGCTCTTCCTTGCGTTCGATGATCGCGGCGCCGAGCGCTTTCAGCATCGCGGCGCGGCGCTGAAAGCTCATCGCGCGGAGCGCGGGTCCGCCGATGGTGCGGGCATGTTCGAGCATGCCGGCGAAATCGAGGCCTTCGCTGCCGGTTTGCGCGACCGTTTCGCCGGTGAGCGCCGAGCGGATGTCGGCGAGACCGCGCGATGCATCGCGCCAGGTGCCGGCGGCATAGTTGCTCAATATGCGTGTCATCTTTCGTTCCTTCGGGGGTCAGCGGCCGGTGAACACCGGCGGGCGTTTCGCCATGAAGGCGGCGACGCCTTCCTGATAATCGGCGCTGTATCCAAGCTCGCGCATCGCATCGCGTTCGAGGACGAGCTCGTCCGCAAGCGAGCGCAGCGCGCTTTGGCGGATCAGCCGCTTGGTTTCGGCGAGGCCGCGCGTCGGGCCCGCCGCGAAGCGCGCCGCGATCGCAGTGGCTTCGGTCATCAGCGCGTCGTCGTCGACGACCTTCCAGATCAGCCCCCAGCTTTCGGCTTTCTCGGCCGACAGCGGCTCCCCGGTGAGCGCGAGGCCGAGCGCGCGTGCCTGCCCGATCAGCCGCGGCAGCACCCAGGTGCCGCCAGAATCGGGGATGAGGCCGATGTTGGCGAAGGACTGGATGAAGCGCGCCGAGCGCGCCGCGATCACCATGTCGCACGCGAGCGCGATGTTGGCCCCTGCCCCCGCCGCGACGCCGTTGACCGCGCAGACGACGGGCTTGGGCATTTCGGCGAGCCGGCGGACCAGCGGCGCATAATAAAGCTCGACCGACGCGCCGAGATCGACCGCCTCGCCGCCCGGCGCGACCGCGCGGTCCGAGAGATCCTGTCCGGCGCAAAAGCCGCGTCCGGCGCCGGTGATCAACACTGCGCGAACCGCATCATCGGCCTCGGCCGAGGCGAGCGCGTCGGCGAGCTCACCATGCATCGCCGCGGTAAAGCTGTTCAACCGGTCGGGCCGCGACAGCGTCACCAGCGCGACGCCGTCGGTGCGTTCATAGCCTATCGACTCATAGCTCATGGGCATCCTCCTAATTAATAGGATGACCGGTCGGATAATGATTGGCAAGCCCATAATTGCCTATGCGATAATTGATTGACCGACTGGTCGATTAATGATAGCCGATTCCCCAAGGAGCCGAACGATGTACACAACCGAATTGCAGAAGGGCGCCGCCCCTGCGGCCATCGCGAACGAGCCGCGCGCGCTGATCGACGCTTTCGAGGCGCGGATCGCCGAGGATGCTTTCATCGAGCCCAAGGACTGGATGCCCGAGGCGTATCGCCGCACCTTGATCCGCCAGATTTCGCAGCATGCGCATAGCGAAGTCGTCGGCATGCTGCCCGAGGGCAACTGGATCACCCGCGCGCCGTCGCTGCGCCGCAAGGCGGTGCTGCTCGCGAAGGTGCAGGACGAGGGCGGGCACGGGCTCTATCTTTATTGCGCCGCCGAGACATTGGGCGCGAGCCGCGGCGAGATGATCGACGCGCTGCACTCGGGGCGCGCCAAGTACAGCACGATCTTTAACTATCCGACGCTGACCTGGGCCGACATCGGTGCGATCGGCTGGCTGGTCGACGGCGCCGCGATCATGAACCAGGTGCCGCTGCAGCGCGCGAGCTACGGCCCCTATGCACGGGCGATGGTGCGCGTGTGCAAGGAGGAAAGTTTCCACCAGCGCCAGGGCTATGAGATCATGATGGTGCTGGCCAAAGGCACGGACGAACAGCGCGCGATGGCGCAGGATGCGCTCGATCGCTGGTGGTGGCCGGCGTTGATGATGTTCGGCCCGCCCGACGACAATTCGCCGAACAGCGAGCAGTCGATGCGCTGGCGGATCAAGCGCGACAGCAATGATGCGCTGCGTCAGAAATTCGTCGACGTCAGCGTGCCGCAAGCCGACTATCTCGGGCTCACCATTCCCGACCCCGACCTCGCATGGAACGAGGCACGCGGCCAATATGATTATGGCGCGATCGACTGGGACGAATTCTACGCCGTCGTGGCCGGCGAAGGCCCGGTCGCGAAGGAGCGGATCGAGGCCCGCCGGAAGGCGTGGGACGACAACGCATGGGTGCGCGACGCCGCGGCGGCGCATGAGGCGCGGCGCGCCGCACGTAAGGCGGCTTGACCATGACGATCGACTGGCCGCTCTGGGAAATCTTCGTCCGCGCGCGCGGCGGGCTGTCGCACCGCCATGTCGGCAGCGTGCAGGCGCCCGACGCCGACATGGCGCTGCGCCATGCACGCGACACTTACACACGGCGGATGGAGGGCGTGAGCATCTGGGCGGCGCGGTCGGCCGATATCGCCGCGAGCGATCCGGCGAGCGAAGGGCCACTGTTCGAGCCGGCGGAGAGCAAGATCTACCGCCACCCGACCTTCTATCCGATCCCCGATGAAGTGAAGAATATCTGATGTCCGCAACCAACCCGCGCTTCGATTATCTGCTGCGGCTCGGCGACGATGCGCTGATCCTCGGCCAGCGGCTCGGCGAATGGTGCGGGCATGCACCGACGCTGGAGGTCGACCTCAGCCTCGCCAATGTCGCGCTCGATTTGATTGGGCAGGCGACGTTATTCCTCGAACTCGCGGGCGAAGCCGAGGGCGCGGGGCGCGATGCCGACCGGCTCGCCTTCCATCGCGACGCGCTCGCGTATCGCAACTGCCTGATGGCCGAGCAGCCGAACGGCGATTTTGCGCAGACGATTGCGCGGCAGCTCCTGTTTTCGAACCATTATGAGTTGCTGCTGGGCGCACTGGCCGGATCGAGCGACCCGCGCATCGCCGGAATCGCGGCGAAGGCCGTCAAGGAAGTGCGTTATCATTTCGAGCTCGCGAGTGACTGGGTGATCCGGCTCGGCGACGGCACCGACGAGAGCCGCGCGCGGATGAAGGCTGGCCTCGACTGGCATTGGCGCTTTGTCGAAGAATTGTTCCAGATGGACGCGGTCGAGCAGGGGCTCGCCGACGAGGGTGTGGCTGCCGATCGTAGCGCGCTCCGCCCTGCCTTCGACGCACGGCTGAAAGCGGTGCTCGATGAGGCCGGCATCCCGCTCCCCGCGCTGCCGCGCGCCGTCACTGGCGGTCGCAGCGGGCACCATAGCGAGCATCTCGGCCATCTCCTCGCGGTGATGCAGCATCTGCCGCTGCGCTATCCGGACGCGCGCTGGTGAACCTCGATCCTGCCATCGCGAGGGTCCGCGACATCCTCGCCTCGGTGCCCGACCCCGAGATTCCGGCGGTGTCGGTCGTCGATCTCGGTATCGTGCGCGAAGTGCGGTCCGATGCGGTGACGATCACGCCGACCTATTCGGGCTGCCCCGCGACGCTGGCAATCGAGCAGGCGATCCGCGAAGCGCTTGATGCCGCAGGCTTTACCGGCGTCGCGATCGAGACCGCGCTCGCGCCGCCCTGGTCAACCGACTGGATCACCGCTGAGGGGCATGCGAAACTCCGCGCCTACGGCATCGCCCCGCCCTCGCAGACCGCGACCGCGACCTGCCCGCGCTGCGGTTCCGATCACACCGAAGAGGTCAGCCGCTTCGGATCGACGCCGTGCAAGGCGCAGTGGCGCTGCCACGACTGCCTCGAACCCTTCGACCGCTTCAAGTGCCATTGAGATGACCGAGATATTCCACAATCTGACCATCCTCGACGCGCGCCGCGAAACCGACGATGCGGTGTCGCTCGGCTTCGCGCTGCCGCCCGAGATGGAGAGCGCCTTCCGCTTTCGCGCCGGGCAGCATGTGACGCTGCGCGCGATGATCGACGGCGAGGAGCTGCGGCGCAACTATTCGCTCTGCGTCAGCCCGCACGACGGCGAACTGCGCGTCGCGATCAAGCGGATCGCGGGCGGGCGCTTTTCTTCGTGGGCGAATGAGCAGCTGGTCGCGGGCAGCGCGATCGACCTGATGCCACCGCACGGCAGCTTCACCTGGCATTTCGACCCCGTACAGCGCCGTTCCTATTTGGGCATCGCGGGGGGATCGGGGATCACCCCGGTGCTGTCACTGCTCAAGACCGCGCTGATCGAGGAGCCCGGCAGCCGCTTCACTCTGCTCTATGGCAACCGCCAGAGTGGCGGGATCATGTTCCTTGAGGAACTGGCGGCGCTCAAAAACCGCTATATGGACCGGCTTGCGGTCTATCATTTCCTCGAGGACGAGCTCGATGCCGAAGCGCCGCTGTTCAACGGGCGGCTCGACAGCGAGCGTCTGGCCGAACTGCTCGGCACGCTTGTCGACCCGCGATCGATCGACGCCGCTTTCATCTGCGGCCCGGCGCCGATGATGGACGCTGCCGAAGCCGCGCTCGGCGAAGCCGGCGTTGCACGCGAGGCGATCCTGCTCGAACGCTTCACCGCCGATCGCCCGAGCGGTGCCGCGGCGATCGAGCTCGACAGGCAGCGCAGCGAAGCCGCGGGGCGCCAGCTGATCATCGCGATGGACGGCCGCACCCGCCGCGTCGAATTCGACAGCCGCCACGGCAGCATTCTCGATAATGCACGCGCCGCCGGGCTCGCCGCGCCCTATGCGTGCAAGGCAGGGGTTTGCGCAACGTGCCGCGCGCGGCTGGTCGAGGGCGAGGTATCGATGGCCGCCAATTACGGCCTGACCGCGGAGGAACTCGCCAAGGGCTATATATTGACTTGCCAGGCGGTTCCGCTGACGGAGGAAGTCACCCTCGATTATGATGGCTAAGGACAGAATTTGGCCCGACCACAAGCGCCCGACTATGCTGACCGCCGCCAGGCGATGCTCGACAGCGCCGCCGCGCTCTACGCCCGCCATGGCTTTCCAGGCGCCTCGATCGTCGACCTCGCGGTCGCGTGCGGCGTGTCGAAGTCGCTGCTTTATCATTATTTCGGCTCGAAAGAGGATATCCTCTTCGAGATCATGCTTGACCATGTCGAAGCGCTGAAGCTGATGGTCGATACTGTGCTCGCCAACGCGCCGCCCGACCCCGCCGAACGCCTCGCACAGTTGACGCGCGGTTTCCTCGGCGCCTATGTCGGCGCTTCGGATCGCCACAAGGTGTTGGTGAACGACCTCGACAAGCTGCCCGGCGACCGCGGCCGCAAGGTCGTCCGCATCGAGCGCGAACTGATCGACCGCGTCGGCGACATTCTGGGAGAGCTTGGCCCACGCTACGGCACGACGCGCGCCGAACGCCGCGCCTCGACGATGCTTTATTTCGGGATGATCAACTGGACACACACCTGGTTCGACGCCGACGGGCCGATTGACGCTGTACAGCTCGCCGACCGCGCGACTGCGATCTTTCTTGGGCGCGGGCCGGAGGGGAAGCCAAGCTAGCGGCGCCCGTAGGAAAAGGGGTCAAGACACGGCGAAGATCGCCAGCAGCAATTGGCCGGTTTGAGACTGTCCGTTTTCGGACCTAGATCGCGGGAAGCGGACATTCAGGGTGGCTGAGCGGACGCCACAGCACGCAGGGCAAACCACCAACCTTGACGCAAACTCAAATTCGAAGTACGCTAATTAGCGTATAAGTATCATTTCAAAGGGCGTTATGAAGGATAGAGATCAGACTTTTGGCCGAGCAATTAGCCAAGCACGGAAGGCTTTGGGTATGAGCCAGAAGGAGCTGGCGTCGAGGATTTTCCGTGAGGATGAGGAACCCATTTCGCCACAGTATTTAAACGATATCGAACATGATCGGCGTAGCCCATCATCCGATCGAATGGTTCAGCAGTTTGCCGAGGTGCTCAACATCAAGGCTGACTGGCTTTACTACCTCGCCGGCCGATTTCCTGCGGACGTTCGAAACGAAAGATTGTCTGAAACGCAGTTTACCACGGCCATGATGGCGTTCCGAGGCAAACCGAATAGGCATTAGGAGCGATCGGTGAGATACGTGCGGGACATGACAGGGCGTTTCTCACAAAGACCCCACTACAAGTCGGAAGAACTTGATCGCGAATGCGAGTCAATCATCACCCAGTTTCTTCGCGACAGATACGGGAAGATCGAATTCCCTGTCTCTACGGACGATCTAACCCTGCTGATCGAAAGGGACACGGAGGATTTCGATCCATATGCCGACCTTTTAATCTACGGGGATGATGTAGAAGGGGTTACGGAATTTCAACTGGGCAAAAAGCCCAACGTTAAGATTGCCGAAGCGCTTTCGGTTGATGAACGTCGCGAAAATCGGCTCCGGACTACCTTGACCCACGAATATGGGCATGTGCACTTCCATGCCTACCTTTGGGAAATCGAGCCGCCGGGAGCCGACCTTCTTCGAAGAAGTCCTAACGCCAATAAGCAGATTTGCAAACGTGATGGCATTTTGGACGCGTCCCAATCGGATTGGATGGAGTGGCAGGCTGGCTATGCCTGCGGCGCATTCCTGATGCCGGCCTCCTTTATTCGTCGGATTGTTGGCGATTATCAGGAAGCAAACGGCCTGTTCGGTACCATTGGCATAAATGGGCCCCATGGGCAGGCTTTGATAAAGACTGTCCAAACCGCATTTCAGGTTTCGGCGGACGCAGCTAGGATTCGCCTGTTGAAGCTTGGCGTTCTTGGTGCCGCCGACGCTGGCCCATCGCTGTTCAACAGGTAAGTTATTGAAATAAATCAAATTAAAATTCATTGCGTATTTGCATAAATCGAAGTACGCTAATTAGCGGATTCGCAGAATAACGGATTTCAGTGATGGAGAACAAGATGCCCAAAGGACCAAAGACTCATCATGTGGTGCCCAACCCGGATGGCGGATGGGACGTAAAACGTGGTGGTGGCGCTCGCGCTAGCAGCCATCACGACACGAAGCGCGAGGCGATCGATCGGGGCCGCGAGATCAGCCGTAATCAGTCAACCGAATTTCGCATTCACAATCGTGACGGCCGGATCGCAAGTAGCGACAGCCACGGCAACGACCCCCTTCCCCCCAAAGGCTGAAACAGGAGAACTCCGATGGCGAACAAGCCTAACAAGCCCGACCACATCTTTATCGACCGTAAAAAGTACGACTGGAGCCAGGACACTATCACCGGACTGCAGATCAAAAATCTCGCCGGCGTGGACGTTGCCAATTATAATGTCTGGCAAGACGTCGCGGGACCGGAAGACCTCCCCATTGCGGATGACCAATCCGTTGACCTCACCCAGCCCGGCGTTGAAAAATTTTTCACCGGCAAGAAAACTTCCACGGAGGGCTGAATGAGCTTTCTGCCGCCAGAGGATTTAGAGTACCTTCAAGCAAGGGGCACTAGCTTCGAAGAACTCACGGAGGGTAATGCTAATGCCGTTATCATTCGCGGCTGGCTATTACCTGATGGGATGTATGACGCGGAGCGAGCGGATGTCCTCATCCTCATTCCTAACGGATATCCTGACGTTCGGCCCGACATGTTCCACCTGATCCCTTGGGTGAAACTGAGGACTGGGAACAAATATCCAAACGCGGCGGACCAACCCGTAATATTTAATGGCCAGAATTGGCAGCGCTGGTCACGCCATTGTGACGATTGGCGGCCTGGCATCGACGGCATTTGGACGATGCTCAAACGTGTTGAGCACGCCCTATTGGTTGCCGCATGACCCAGTACAGTGCCACACTACAACAACGGCATCTCGAGCGCCTGAAATCGTTGCTCCGCCACGATGACGGCAAGGAGCATGCGGCGTACGTGTTTTTCAGTTCTGCCGATATTCGACGCGATCCGTGGGATCGGGAGTCACACGAGAAGTTCCTATCCGTGAACGTTCGCGAGATTCCGCCCGAGGATATCGTAAGCGCGGACGGCACTCATGTGAGCTGGCTCACGGACTCCTATGTGAGGGCTTTGCGTGATGCCGAGGCGAATAATCACATCGTGGCCATCGTCCACTCTCATCCGTCCGGTTTCGCCGAGTTTTCGGGCCAGGACGATGAAAACGAGCAAGACCTTGCTCAACTCGCTGTCAATCGCAATGGTCCCGGCACAAAATTGATTAGCCTGGTTCTCGCTGGCGAGAACCAGCTTTTTGGGCGAGTGTGGCTGCGTCCCGCTAACAAGGGTTGGGAAAAATTGCGCGCAATCCGGGCGTGGGGAAGCGATCTTCGGTTTTGGTTTGCCGACACCGACCCGGCCCAATCTTCTACGGTTCTAGCGCGCCAGGCATTGGCGTTCGGGAATGCACTCAATAGTGATCTCAAGCGGATGCGTGTCGGTGTGGTAGGCTGCGGCGGCACCGGCAGCGCCCTTGCCATGTTACTTGCGAGGCTCGGCGTTGGACAAATCGCACTGTTCGACAACGATATCGTCGAGGCCAGTAATCTCAATCGGCTTCACGGAGCCACGCAGTGCGACGCCGATGGTATGAATTCCAAAGTCAACGTCGTCGCGGCTCATATTGCACAAATGGGGCTGGGTGTAAGGGTATTGCCTTTCGAAGAATGGGTCGGAGCGAAGGAGAATCGTGATGCACTCCGATCATGCGATGTAATTTTCGGCTGCACCGACGATCACGATGGCCGTATGTTTTTGAACCGGTTCGCTTACTACTATCTTGTTCCGGTAGTAGATATGGGCCTTGCGATTGATGTTTCAGACGGAGATCCGCCCGAGATCGAGGCAATGGATGGTCGAGTAACTGTGCTCGGGCCTGAAAATCCGTGTCTGGTATGTAGCGGACTCGTCGATCCCGAAATTGCACGCGCGGAAGCTTTGAAGCGCCAAAATCCAGATGATTATGAAAAGCAAAAGAGAGAAGCGTATGTTGTCGGCGAAGGAAATCCAGCTCCGGCTGTAGTCACCTTCACCACCGAGGTCGCCTGTATGGCGGTTAACGAGCTGCTGCAGAGGATGGTGGGGTTTCGGAAATTGGAGGGAAGCGCGGCAAACCGGGTTCGCAAGTTCCATCTCTGCGAAGATCGTCGTCCCGGCTATCGTCCGAGGACGGGTTGCCGCATCTGCGATGATGACGGCCTCTGGGGCCGAGGGGATGCGGATCCGTTTATCGGCCGGGTTGGTTGAACATGCAGACCACGATGATAAAGCTAACCCGCCGACTTCTGATTTTTCTTGGAATCATTTCAAGGCCACAACTTCTGGTTTGCCTGGTGAATGAACATCCGATGGACGATGAGATCAAGGATGGATTTGTTTACGTAGTGGGTGGTCGGGATTTTCAGAAATGGGCCTATTTCCGTTGCCCAGAGGATCAGACGGAGATTATCCAGTTATCGTTGATGCAGAAGCATAGACCTTGCTGGCGGGTTAAATGGGATTTGCTCGGTCGGCCAACTATCTACCCTTCGGTAAGGCAGACAGTAGGTTCCTTCGCGCATTTCTGGGTGAGGCGAGGTGTCATCGAATTGTGCGCTGACAGCGGCGTATCGCTTAGTGATAAGCCTGAGCAATTTTACCGAAGATAAATCCGCACCGGAAATTATCTCGTGCTGAATTGCGGCACGCGAATTTCTTGCGCGAACCGACAGCTCGATATAATAATCCTCCAAATTAATTGGGAGGCTTATCGAAATTGTTGCGCGTCAGCTCGGGCCCGAACGTCTTGACGCTCGTCCAATGCCGTTCTCACATCCCTGTTCAAAACGTAGTGACCGCCCATTCTACGAGCAAGACGATCAGCAGTTCGAGAAACTTCGTTTATGACATCTAGAGTACGCTGATCTCTGATTGTCATTTTTTGCCTCCCATTTGCCGCGCGCATTTGATGCCCGATTTATGATCCCCTTTCCAGCACAATCATACAAGAGGGTACCAATGTTCGACGAACCGAATGCGATTGCACACCCTGAATTGGTTTTTGGGATCGCGGGCCCCATCGGCATCGATATCGATGCAATCTCTCAAACGCTCACCAATGCGCTGCAAGCTGTCGACTATAAGACGATCAACATACGGATCACCGACGAGATTAAGGACGAGCCCACAGATAGGCCGAAATCTGGAACCTCAGATTACGAGTCCCTCATGTCTTATAAGATGGATCATGCTAGCGACGTTTGCCGCCGATATTCCTTGGCGGACACATTGATGCGTTTCGCTATTCAAGCAATCCGCCGCCATCGAGACACAATAAATTCACAGTCCGAGCGCATCGGCGCCGAAGATGACGACTTGCCGTCGAACGAACGAGTTTTGGCAAAAACTGCTTATCTCATCCGGCAGCTCAAGCGTCCGGAAGAGGTAGAACTTCTCAGGAAGGTTTACGGAAAACAATTTGTCTTAGTTTCTGCGTACGGCTCTGCGGAAAACCGAAAACGGATCATCGAGCAAAAGCTGAAGCGATCGCTCCAACTCGATGTGCCCGATCACGAGATTAGTGCAAAAGCTGTCAAGCTTATGCATCGCGACATGAACGAAGACGGCGATGCGCACGGACAGCATTTGCGGGAAGCCTTCCACCGCGCTGATGTCTTCATCGATGGCATCCACAAAGAGGAAATGGAAGCAAAGACTGTTCGATTCATCGAGGCGCTTTTTGGCAAAGCTGACATTGCGCCAACGAAAGCCGAGTATGGAATGTATGCAGCGAAATCTGCATCACTCCGCTCTAGCGATCTGTCCCGCCAGGTGGGTGCCGCTATTTTCACACAAGACGGCGAACTGATTACACAAGGTTGCAACGAGGTTCCAAAGGCGTTTGGCGGAACATATTGGGACGGCGAGGAACCGGACCACCGGGACATCAAACTCGGCCACGATCCCAACGACCTCTTGAAGCGCGAGGTAATAAGAGACCTGCTTGAGCGATTGCATCGGGGTGGCATGCTCTCCTCCGAAGCACAACAAATCGGAAGCTCATCTCAGATCGTCGACCGCTTGACCCAGAAGCCATCGACCAGCCCGAAGACAGGCGAAGGCGCTTTGTACGGCGCTGCCATTACGGATCTGACCGAGTACGGTAGAGTCGTTCACGCGGAGATGTGCGCGATTTGCGACGCCGCAAGGCTCGGCCGGTCCGTTAAGGGAGCGACCCTCTACTGCACTACATTTCCATGCCACAACTGCACAAAACACATCCTTGCAGCAGGGCTGTCCAAAGTGATTTACATGGAGCCCTATCCGAAGAGCAAAGCCAAAGAGCTTCATGAGAATGAAATTGAGATAGAGCAAGAGAGCGCAGGACGAGTCTCGTTCTTGCCATTTTTGGGCATTTCTCCGTACCGATATCGCGATATCTTCCAAAAAGGGAAAAGAAAAAAAGATGGAGTTGCTCTCCAATGGTATGAGGAAAGTCCTCGGCCCATGATCGATGTGCCAGCACCTACATACATTGATCTGGAAAAGTGGGAGATCAGTCAGCTAATAGGGAAATTCGAGGTTGAGAGTTCCTCGGAAATCTCAACAATGACTGAGGCACCGACCAAGCCTGCTAAGCGTTGGCCATTTTTCTCTGGCCGCAAATAAATTGCGAGGCGCAATGCCGCCGTTGGTTCAATGGTAAGAAGCCCAACGCCACGTACACACATGGGCGCTAGGGGACATCGACCGGACTGACTTTCTCGAGCCATTCCAAAATGACGGGCGCAACAATGCGACCTTCCGCGCGCAAGTCAAAGATCGCCTCCTCGCCGAGTTGAACGCGAGATACGGTAAAGGCCCGCTTCTCGTCTCTGCTATTGTCGGTGAAGATTGTCGCGTCCGCGACCTTCGCGGCTTCACGAATGGCGAGCTGCGTCCGAGGAAACCTCTGGACCAATTTGTCCTGCGGCACGTTGTGCCCATTGTCCGCCACTCTCGACATCACACGCAGAACGGACAGATCTACATTTGCAAGACCCACAAAAAACAGCAAGACGAAGTAACCGGCATCCTGCAAGTCGGTGATTAGGTCGATCTTAGATTTAACAGTGCCATCCTCCTGGATATCCCAGTGAGAAAAGACCGTCTCCATAGCAAATGGTACCTTCGCCGCCATGGCATGCGCCGCAAAGGCCTTCACGCCGGACTGTGCAACCTGCATCCAACCAAGATCGGTGTCGCGCAGAGCCTGAGCCCAATCGACAAGCGCGCCACTGCTGTCCGCCTCTGGAAGAATCGACAGCATCATGCGGTCGGCGTTGAGAAGAGGGATTTGCAATTGCCCCGAAAGCGATTTGCGCCACATGGTCGATTTTCCGGAACCATTGTGGCCCGCCAAGATAATCGCCAGCGGCTTCTTCGTTCGCTTTTGGGCGTCGAGGATTTGCTCGACCGCGGCGCTAAGCTGGGTCACTTAGTTTCGACGAACTGACCGTTTTGAAGCTTGCCTGTCGTGACCTTCCCGTCCAGCCGCCGAATGAAAACGCCGGGGTTATTCTCGTCGGCGGAATAGCGCGGCACACCCTTCTTCTGCGGGAGACGAACGCCAGGCTTGGTCAATTTGGTTCCGACGCGCTCCAAAGCTGCTGTGCTGGCGGCCACATTCGAACTTACAACATCGGCGCTCGGCCGCCGTCCGCTTACCGTAACATTGCCCAGACGCGTCGTCACATTCCGTTGTCCGGAGACTCCTTTGATTGCGACAAACTTGCCGTCGGACGAGGATCTCTTGGAAGTGCTATGCTTGGCCATGGCCAATATATAGCGACGATCGCAGGGATTCGCCACATCTTCCCGCTGCATCGTCGCGTGGCAGTGGCTGCCGAAATAACCGACGCGCACAAGCCAAATCGACTTCACGAATGCGTTCATCTGCAAATTGAGCCTTAGGAGTGACGCACACTGGCCGAGAAGACCGGTAGACAGCGAAAAGGCGGGCTGTGGCGCCGAAAAAATCAAGAGATCAGTTCCTCGCCGTTTTCTGTACCCACATGTGGGAACGGCAGGTTTCGGGCAGCCGGCCAGCGGACGGCTACGACTACTACCCGAACATTCGCACGACAGAGCATGTTTTGGCGCTGCCGTACAATTATCGGTCGGCCCGCGTCGCTATCCGCGCCATGCGACCCAAGGAGAGCTCTTCCTTTCAGGAAACCAGAGATCTTCATCTGACGCCCGTCCGATTTTTATCGGACGGGCGTCTTTTTTCGTGATCCTTCACAACTGCTCGGAATGTGCGATCAGCGCTGAGCACCGCTGACCCAGATCGTGCCGACGCGAAGATGGACGGCAAGCCGCTTTGGCAGGACGATTTGCCTGAGGCTTGGGCGGCGATCATGGCTCTCCGCGAACCCAACATGGCGATCATTAACGCCGCCGCTCTTAAAGCTGACCAGATTGGCAAATGTGATTTCGGCGGAATCTATCGAGCCATGATCGATGCTGCAATGACGGAATAACCCCAGCGTGTGCGACGAAATGAGTGGTGGGGTTCGCGGTCAAAAATGGCCGGAAGCGGCCTGTCGGCTTTTGGAAATTTTCATGATCAAGTTGCTGCCGAGAAGAATGTCATCGGACCTGGTATCCAAACCCGCCCGCCGGAAGACGGGCGGGTCCCCCCTTTGGCTCTAGGCAAGCTTGTCGAGCGGAGCTTGTTGAGCCGCGTCGCCGGCGGCCTCGTCGGCAAACAACGACCCGAGTTCGCCCGTCACGCGCGCCTTGCGGCCATAGACGAACTCGAACAGTGGCCCCGCCATCACCGTCGTGACGATAGCCATCAGCACCATCATCGCGAACAGCGTCGGGCCGATGATGCCCTTTTGCAGCCCGATATTGATGATGATCAATTCCATCAGCCCGCGTGCATTCATCAGCGCGCCGATCCCCAGCGCGGTCCGGTTATTCTCGCCGGCCAGCCGTGCCGCGAGCCAGCAGGCCCCGAACTTCGCCGCGATCGAGACGAGCAGGATGCCAAGCGCGACGGCGAGCAATTGCCAATTGTTAACCATGTCGAGGCGCGTGTTGAGTCCCGAATAAGTGAAAAACATCGGCAAGAGCAGCACGACCGTCAAAGGCTCGATCTTCCGCCGGATCTCCTCGGTGAGCAGGCCGCGCGGCATGCAGACGCCGAGCAGGAAGCCGCCGAACACGGCATGGATGCCCACCGCGTCCATGACGAACGCCGACAGCGCATAGAGGATCAGCACGACCGCGAAGAGCGTATGCGTCATTTCGCCCTTCGCCTCGACCGCGCTGCCGAGCGGCACGAGCAGCCGCCGCCCGGCGAGCAGCATGAAGGCCACATAGGCCCCGCCCCCGACGATCGCGATCAGCGCGACACCGGGACCGCCGCCGAAGGTCGCGAGCACGATCGCGAGAACGCACCACGATACGGCGTCATCGAACGCGCCCGCGGTCAGCGACAGCGTACCGAGCGAGGTGTCGGCAAGGCCGCGCTCGTTGATGATCCGCGCGAGCATCGGAAAGGCGGTGAGCGCGATGCACGCGCCCATGAACAGCGTCGCGTTCATTTGCCCGACCCCCGGCGTGAAGAGGCCGGGAATGGTCAGCAGATAGGGCGTGATCGCGAGCGCGAAAAGGAAGGGCACAATGATCCCCGCCGCCGATACGCCGGCAGCGCTCTTTGCCTTCGACTGGAAATGATCGAGGCGGAGCGTCGTGCCGACGAGGAACATGTAGAGCCCAACGCCGAACTGCGCGCCGACGTATAGGACGTTGCGCGTCTCTTTCGGAAAGAGCGCCGCCTGGAAATCGGGGAAGAACAGCCCGAACAACGACGGGCCAAGGATGACGCCGGCGATCATCTCGCCAACAACCTGCGGCTGGCCGAACCATTTCTTCGCGGCCCATCCGGTTATCCGGCAGACGATCAGGATCGCCGCGATCTGCATGAAGAAATGGATGCTGTAGTCGGTCGGTGTATAGCTTTGCGCCGATTGCACCGCGGGGCCGTGCGGGTCGAGCAACCCTCCGATCGTCCGCATCAGATCATCCATCATGTCAGACATACCATATCCTCAGGCGGCCGGGCGCCGCGCATAATAGCCGAAACCCGCAATCACCGCATAGCAGGCGGCGGGCAGCAATAGCGCCAGACCAAGGCTGCCGGTCAGGTCGGCCACCGCGCCCGTCGCCAGCGGGACGACCGCGCCGCCGAAGATCGCGACGTTGATGATTCCCGATCCGTCAGCGGCCCGGCTGCCGAGCCTCTCGCTCGCGAGGCTGAAGATCGTGGGAAACATGATCGCATTCATCAGGCCGATCGCCAGCAGGCTCCAGCCCGACATATTGCCCGCCGTGTTCGTGGAGATCAGGATCAGTGCGATCGCGCCGACCGCGACGCAGGCGAGCAGCTTGCCCGGACTGGCGACGCGCATGAGGCCCGATCCGATGAAGCGGCCAACCATCGCGCCGCCCCAGTAAAGGCCGATCAATTTCCCGGCCGCCTGTTCCTCGAGGCCCATCACATGACCCTGCATCAGATAGTTGACGATCAGCGAGCCGATCGACACCTCGGCGCCGACATAAAGGAAGATGCACAGCGCCCCGAAACCGAAGCGCGGCCGCTTGAGGAGGTCGAAGCCCGCCAGACCCACGCTCGCTTCGTGCTTCTCGCCCTTCAGTCGGTCGCGGAACAGCCAGACCGCCGCCGCGACGATCGCCAACGCGACCGCAATCCCCAGATAGCCATGGACGATCGCCTGGCTTTCGGCAGTGCGATAGGCGTCGAGCTCGGCGCCGGACAATTGATCGGCGGTCACCGCGGCAAGACTGCCGAGAATCAGCGCCGAGCCCGCGATCGGAAAGATCGTGGTACCAAGCGAGTTGAACGCCTGCGCAAAGGTCAGGCGGCTGTGCGTCGTCTCGGGCTTGCCGAGCAACGAGATCAGCGGGTTGGCGACGACCTGGACGATCACGACGCCGCTCGCGAGCACGAAGAGCGCGAGCAGGAACAGGCCATAGGTCGCGGTCTGCGAGGCCGGAATGAAGAGCAGGCAGCCGACCATCATCGTGAGCAGGCCCGCGACCGCGCCGCGCATATAGCCGATCTTCTTGACCAGCTTCGCGCCGGGAATGCCGATCAGCAGATAGGCGGTGAAGAAGCAGAACTGCACCAGCATCGCCTGGGTGTAGTTGAGCGTGAAAAGCTCCTTCAGCTTCGGGATGATCACATCGTTAAGCGAGGTTATGCCGCCGAAGATGAAGAAAAGACCCATGACGAAAAGGCGCAGTTCGGGCGCATCGACATGCTCGCCTGCGCCTACTGCCGCGACTTCGTCTGTTCTGGTTATATTCGCCACAACGGCCACCTGTCTCTCCCTCCTCTGAGACGCGTCTCGCGGTAAGACGCCCTCATTCTCCAAGCCGTCGGAAGCGGATCGCGGCGCCGCCACCCGGCGCAAGCGCCAACGTCAGGCTGTCGGCGCGCGTCACGACGCGCTTGCTGATTGCGAGCACTTCGGGGTTGGTGCGATAGTCCGCACCCGCCCCGTCGGCGTAAATATGGGCCTCATAGCGCTTTCCCGGCTCGAGGAAGTCCAGCGGCTGCTTCAGAGTCCGCGCGTCTTCATCGGTAATCGCACCGAGATACCAATCCCCCTTGCCGCGCTGTTGCCGTGCGACGACAACATAATCGCCGATTATGCCCTGCAAGGTTTTCGACGTCTCCCAATCGGTGGGTACGTCGCGGATGAACTGGAACGCGTCGGGCCGGGCCTCGTAATTTTCAGGAAGATCGGCTGCCATCTGGATCGGCGAATAAACTACGACATATTCGGCGAGCTGTGTCGCAAGCGTCGACTGGACACGGCGCGTCAGTTCCTTGCCGCCGCGCGAAATGTCGAAAATCCCGGGCGTGAAATCCATCGGCCCGGCGAGCAGCCGCGTGAAGGGCAGGATCGTCATATGCTCGGGCGGATTGGTCGGATTGCCCCACGCGTTGAACTCCTGCCCGCGCGCGCCCTCTCGACTGACCCAGTTCGGCCAGGTGCGGCGTAGTCCCGTGTCTTTGACCGGCTCGTGCGTGTTGATGGCGATGTGAAGCTTCGCCGCACGTTTCACGACGTCGAGATGATGGTCGACCGCATATTGGCCCGCGAACCACTGCAGGCCGCCGTCGCCATCCACGATCGTGCCGCTGTGGCGGACATAGCCTGTCTTGATCAGCGAGACGCCATTGTCGGCATAAAGCTTCAGCCCGGCATCGAGTTGGCGCGCATAATTTTCGATCGCACCGCCAGTCTCGTGATGGCCGATCAGTTTCACGCCCTTGGACTTGCCGTAACGCGCGATCTCCGGAAGGTCGAAGTCGGGATAGGCCTCGGTGAAGCTGAACTTGTCGCCATTGGCGATCCAGTCGCCGTCCCAGCCCTTGTTCCACCCTTCGACCAGCACCCCGTCGAAGCCATATTTTGCCGCGAAGTCGATATAGCGTTTTACATTGGCGGTGTTCGCGCCGTGCGTCGGCCCGCTGCCCCAGGTCGATTTCTCGAGGTGCATTTCCCACCAGATGCCGACATATTTGCCCGGCTTGAACCATTTTCCGATGTCGGGGAGCCTGCTTGGCTCGTTGAGATTGAGCGTGATCCGGCTGTCTGCGAGCGCGCCGGGGCTGTCGCCGACGAGTACCGTCCGCCACGGAGTCGTGAACGACCCTGTCTTCTTTGCGAGCGCCCCGTCGGGCCACGGCATCAGCCACGCGCTGTAGGTGCCGGCACCATTGCCCTCGAGCAGCATCGACGGAAAATCCACCAGCGCGGCCTCGTGAAAGCTCAGATACAGTCCGTTTTCGCCTTTCAGCGTCAACGGCGTTTCGGCGAGAGTAATCCGCCGCGCGTCGGTCTGCTTGTAGAGATATTCGTCGCGTTCCTGCCCCAGACCTTCGTACCACCACGCCTGATAGGGGCCGGCAGTACGGAACTGGGTATGGTCGGCGCTCACAGCCACCGCCTGCCCCGCTGGAATACCCGCATAGTCGTAGCGAAAGCCGAACCCGTCGTCGAACAGGCGGAATGTCACGCCGACCGCCTTGTTGAGCGTGGTGTCGCCCGATAGCGTCACCTTGAGCTCGCTGTGGTTGTCGCGGATCAGCCGCTGTTCACCCCACGGCTGCTCCCAGATGGTGTCCGACGCCGCGCGCTTCGCGTTGCCGAGGCCTGTGAAGCGCGGATCGGCTTCCCCCTCGAAGCTCAGCCCCAGCCGCGACGGGGCGATTACCGTGACGGCGCCGCGCCTGACCTCGTACCGCGCCTCGCCGCCTTCGACCGAAACGCACAGCTCCAATATCTTTCCCGGCGACTGGGCACATTCGCGCGCTGCCGCAGGCGATGCGATCGCCAACGCCGACAGGCCGAGCAACAGGGAAAACTTCAGGTTCATGAGTGTCATTCTTTCGAGGGAAGGCAGAGTCATTTCTGGAAGGCAGCGAGCAATTGCCGGAGAAGCGCGGTGCGCTCGTCGGCGCGTAGATCGCCGAGCGCGCCGCGGAGCGCCGCGGGAATGTGCCCCGCCGACACCTCGGCATCGCTGAACACATGCGTTTCGAACATTGCATGCCAATAAGCCCTCTCGCCCGGCGGCAGCCGCTTGAGCGCGAGCAGCGCCGCGAGGAAGAGGTCGTTCGGCTTTTCGATCCCCTGCGCGGTGTCGCCCCACCAGTAATTGACCATCGCATTATAGGGATCGAGCGAGGCGACATGGTGCCACCAATATTTGGGAATGAAGATCGCATCGCCGGGTTCGAGCAGCGCGACCCGCGCCGATGCCATCGCCTCGCGAAAAAGCGGAAAGCGATCATGGTCGGGATTTTCGGGATCGACGAGCGACAGCGGCGGCGGATTGTCGAGCGGGCCGATATATAGGTTTGCGACCTGGTCGGGCGGGAACAGCGTGAAGCGCCGGCGCCCCGCGATCACGCACGCCAGATTATGGTCGCGGTCGTTATGCGTCTGCGTCTTCACCCCGCCGCCGAGCCAGAGCTTCGGGCCGACCTCTGGGGGCAACAGCGGCATCGGGTTCTGGCGCACGAATTCCGCCAAGGCGTCGGCGAGCGGCAGCATCTGGATGGCGACCGTCGGCGCATTCTCCTGCCCGATCAGCCCTTCGATCCGCGCCAGCGTCTCGCGCAGCGGCGCGCTCCGCTTGGTGAAGGTGAACTCGCGCATGTCGGCGCGATAGGCGAAACGTCCGCCGGCGCGCGCGGGCGCTTCCATCACCGGCACCGCTGCGCCGCGATCCATGCCCGCAAGATAGGCGTTTAGGCGGCCGGGCGACTGCCGCCCGGCCGCCAGTGCGACCCAGTCGTCGAACAACCCCTTGATGACGACAGGCGTTTCGGACGCGACAAGCGCGGCAAAATCGGCAGGCGCAGGCGCACTGCGCGCTGCGACACGCGGCAATGTGTCGAGCGGCGACGGACGAACCGCAGCAACACCGAGGCGCGCGGGCTCAGCCATGCGGGCGTTGCACGATGCGCGCGAGATAGGCGTCGTGCGTCGGCTGGCGCAGCACCTGTTCGCGCACGAAACCCAGCATCTTGCGGAAATGGACCGTCGCCTCGTCGGGCGACACGCGGTCGACCGCGGGGCGCCAGCTTGCGGGGACGATGCCATGCCCGGTGAACAGCGCGCGCCAGCTGTCGGGCGGCAGGCTTTCGTCTTCCATCGGCGCGAGCTCGCCGCGCGCCCGAAAGAAATCGATCATATGGGCGAGTTCGTCCGAAACCGGCAGCGCCCGCGCCGCACCCCAAAAGGGACCGGCGTAGTTTTGCAGCGCATAGTGTGCAGCCTGGAAATCGGCGACGCGCGCGAAATGCGAGCGCATGATCCGGTTATACTCGGCGCGCCGCGCCGCATAGCTGACGCCCTCGGCCGGATAGACGCCCAGCAGGTGGACGATGCCGAGTTGCAGTCCGTGCAGCCCCAGGCCGTGGATGGGGTCGAACGAACAGGCCGCCTCGCCAAGGCCGATGACATTGCCCGCCCACGGCGCGCTTGCCACACCGGGCGCCAGCGTGCGGATTTTCACAGCGTCGAGGGCCAGACCGCTCGCCGTCGCTGCGGCTTGCAGCGCCGCATCGTCGCTCGTCGCGGCGCTCGAAAAGACATGCGCGACATGCGTGTGGGTCAGGCTGGGAAACAGGCCGGTCCAACCGTCCGTGCCCGCGCGGATTTCGGCATAGACGGGCAGCGCAGCAAAGCGCGGGGCCAGCGCGGTCAGCATCCGGTCACCCGGCATCGCCCATGCTTCGAACGCGCCGCCGGTTGCCTCGCGCAGCAGGCCTTCGCGCGTCAGATCGGCAAACAAGGCGCCTCCCACCCGGAGGCCGTCGTCGAGCAGCAGCGCGGCGATGCCATCATCGCTGCGCTCGACCGCGGCTCCTCCGGTCTGGAAAATCTCGACCCCGAGGTGCGCCGCGATCGCCTTCAGGCTTTTCGCATAAGCGGCGGCGGGCAGATGATAGCCATAGTCGCTCCGCCCATAGATCTCGCTATCCTCGTCGGGCAGGAACAGGCGGCCATTGTGCGCCGCGGTCGCGGTCAGCGAAAAATCGTCGAGCCCGACCCCGAGCCCGTGCTGACGCGCTTTCACCCAGTGCGGAAAGAAATCGCCGCCGTCGATGCCGGTACCGAACGCGCCATAGCTGTGGAGGAAAGGCGCTTGCGCTGCCCCGCTCGCGTCGACGAAATTCTGGCCGAGCGTGAAGGCGCCGCGCACGCCGCGCAGCAACGCCGCTTCGTCGATCCCGATCTGGTTGTGAAGCGCCTCGATCGCGGGGAGCGTCGCGTAGAGATCCGCCGGGCCATTTTCATCGGGCAACGCCACCGCCCGGACCGTCACCCCCGCCGGCGCCAGCGCACGCCGCAGCGCCGCCGCCGCGAGCCACAGCGGCGCATCGCGGCCGAGCAAGGTGATGTTGCGCACGTCGCTCATGCCGCGTTCGCCGGAACGCCCGGCCGCGCCCTCGCCTCCGACGCGCAATAGCTTGCAAGGAACTCGGCGTGCGGCGTCATATCGGCCGCGTTGACCGCGATCCGTTCCGCCAGATCGTCGAGCCGCGCCTGCAAATCTGCCGCCGACAGGCGATGGGTTAGCGGGTTTGCCGCCGACGGCAGAACGCCCTGCCCCTCGAGCACCGACAGCCAGCTGTCGCGCGAGAAAAGGCCAAGCCGATATTCGGGCGCCGCCGCGCTCTCACGGAACAGCGCCATCTTGTGTGCAAGGCTGCCCGGCAGCGTCATATTGCGGACATGATCCCACATCGGTTCGCCGACGCGCTCGTTGGCGGTGTAGTGGAGCACGAGGAAATCGCGCGTCCGGTCATAATGGGTTTCGAACAGCCGATTGAATTCGCGCACCATCCGCGGATCGACCTTTTCGCCGCGCCGCGGGATCAGCCCGGCCAAGTCGATCGTCGCGGCCTGGATCAGGAAGATGCTCGTCGACTCCAGCGGCTCGAGGAATCCGCTCGCCAGCCCGACGGCGATGCAATTACCCGCCCAGCCCACTTGCCGGCGCCCCGCCTGAAAGCGGAGCAGGCGCGGTTCGTCGAGCGCTTCGCCGTCGATCGCGCCGAGCAATGTCTGCCGCGCTTCCTCCTCGCTGCAAAAGCGGCTCGAAAAGACATAGCCGTTTCCGGTCCGGTGCTGGAGCGGGATGCGCCACGTCCACCCCCCCCTTTGCGCGGTCGCGCGCGTGTAAGGCGTCAGCGGCTCGACATTGGTGCAGGGCACCGCGAACGCGCGGTCGCACGGCAACCACTCGCTCCAGTCGATCCATGGTACGCCCATCGTCTGCCCGAGCAGCAACGAGCGGAAGCCCGAGCAGTCGATGAAAAGGTCGCCCGAAATCTCGGCGCCCGAGGCGAGCGTCAGGCTTGCGACATCGCCGCTTTCGACGTCGCGGACGACATCGACGACCTTGCCCTCCATGCGCCGGATCCCGCGCGCGGTCGCCCATTTGCGCAGATAAGCGGCGTAGAGCCCGGCATCGAAATGATAGGCATAGCTGTAGGTCGAGCGGATCGATTTCGGATCACTGTTCGGATGCTCGAAACCGTTCGCAAGCGCCGCGGCGACCGCGAAGCTGTAGTCCTGCAACGACCGGCTGTCGGTTCCCGCCAGCCGTGCGCGGGCCCAGTGATGCTGGAAATCGGCGTTCGTCCACCTGTCGCCGAAGGTCCCGAACGGATGGATATAACGCACGCCGGGGCGCAGCCAGTCGACGAACTCGATCCCCAGCTTGATGGTGCCGCCAGTCTCGCGCATGAACTCGGCTTCTTCGATGCCGATCATGTCGTTGAACGTCTTGATATGCGGCAGCGTCGCCTCGCCGACGCCGACCGTGGCGATCTCGTCGCTCTCGATCAATGTGATGTCGTAGTCGGCTGCGGCCAGAAGACCCGACAGCCCCGATGCGCACATCCAGCCCGCGGTGCCGCCACCCAATATGACGATTCGATAGGGCCTGTGCGTCGTCATGACCGGCTCCTTACTCCCTTTGAAAACGAAGACGCGGCCGCCGCAAGTGAACGGCCGCGTCCCAGTGGAGGATCAGAACTTTACACGTGCCCCGAACTGGAAGCGACGGTCGACGCGGCTCCACGCCGAATCGAAATATTTGGCCGCCGCCCCCGGGGTCTGCGGGGAGTCGCCGAACACCTGCTGTTCATAGACCGTCGTGGTGTTGAGCAGGTTGGTTCCGTCGACCGAAAGCTCCAGCCACTTCGTCGGCGAGAAGCGCAGCGACGCATCGAGGAAGCCCGCCGCCTTCTGGAACACCGGCAAACCGATGCAGCAGTCGAGGTTCTGCGTCAGATAACGCGACCGCCAATTATAGGCGACACGCAGCCCGACCGGCCCCTTTTCATACAATCCGACAAGGTTGAACGTGTGTTTCGAGATCCCGGCAAGCCGGTGCGAGTCGAGGACAAAACCGGAGCCGCCCAGCGACTGCTGTCCCGCGCCGAACGCGCCCACATCGCCGCTGGACGACGCGGTGAACAGGTTCGAGTTGTTGATCCCCGATTGGTGCACATAGGTGTAGTTCGCTTGCATGCCGAGGCCACTCAAAAGGCCGGGCAGGAAGTCGAAGAAGGTCTGGTAGGCCAGTTCGCCGCCCCATATTTCGCCGCCCTTCCGGACGTTGCTCGGCCCGCTGATCTGCACCGTTTGGGTCGATGCCCCGTTGGGCACGTCGCGCCCGAACTGGCCAAAGGAGATCGCATTGGTCAGCTTCTTGTAGAAGATGCCGGCGGTCAGCGAGCTGTTGGATCCCATATAGCGTTCGAACGTCAGATCGAACTGGTCGGCGCGCAGCGGCTTGAGCGCCGCGTTGCCCGAATTGGCGAGGAACACGAAATTATAGCCGGTGATGGCCCCGGCCGCGTTGCGGACGATATAGGGCGAGTCAGCCGTCGTGTTGATGATCGGCGCATTGATCGCGAGCGTGTTGCGCAGGAAGCCCATCTGCGGCCGCGAGATCGCCCGCGAATAGGCGAAGCGCACGAAGGTCTTGTCGTCGAATCCGAAACGCAGGTTGAGGCTGGGAAGCCAGTCGGTGCGCGTCGTCTTGTATTTGTCCTCCGCTGCGGCGCCGTTGGCAAACGCGATGATCTCGGGCGTCAGATAGCAACGCGGGTTGACGACATTGTTGCCCGTCAGCGGCGTGTTGCACGGCACCAGATTGTCGAAGATGTTCGTGGCGGGAAAGGCTACGCTGCCGCTACTCGCGATCTTCGTGCGCACCACGCGCAGGCCGACATTGCCCTGCAGGTTGACGCTGCCGAGCATCAGTTTGTCACCGCCACCGAACTTGATCATCGCATAGGCCGCCTGGGTCTGTTCGCGAACGCGAAACTTTTCGCCAGGTGTGAAGCATTCGTCGACAGTCGCCTCGGGGCGATCGCAGATCGCGGTATAGCCCGAGCCGAGCGGTGATCCCGTGGTCGCACCGCTCAGCGAGTCGATCAGGCGCGGAAAATCGCGAAGCGTATCGCGGTTGAGAAAGACGAGCGGCCCGTTGGGATAGGCGCTGCCGTTATAAAAATTGCCGAGGCTCTGCGATTCCCAGATGCCCTCGCCATAGCCCTGGAATGGCACATGGCCGGCATTGCCGCCGCAATTGCCCGTATTGGTCGGATAGGCACCGCCCGTCGTATTGTCGGCGTTGAAACCCGGGCCGTTGCAGTTCCAGCTGGCAGCGATCGGCGTCCAGTTGAACGTCGAATAGCGCACCGTCTGCTTGCGGTCGGCGTAGCGCACGCCGACCTTCAGCGAGTCGAGCCAGTCGCTTTCCGGGAAATCATATTCGACGTCGCCGCGCAGCGCGAGTTCGTTTGCGTCATTGTCCTCGACATGGCCCTGAATGAACGGAATCCAGTAATTGTGCGGATTGGCGAGGCCGCCCGCCGCATAATTGACGTTCGACCCCGGAAGCAACGTCACTTGCGGCGTGCCGTCACCGTTCACACTATAATCGTAATTGGCCATCGATCCGGTCGCGACCAATATGTCGTTATTATAGGTCGACGCATCGATATATTGCGCGTCGACATCGAAATGCAGCCGGTCGCTCGCATCCCAGCTGATATTGGCCGACAGATCGCGAGTGCCTTCGCGATGATCGAAATTGCGCGCTTCGTTCTGGAAATAGAGCCCGTCGCGCTGCGTTGCGCAGGCGCCGCCCGGGCCGGGCCCGCAATAGTTGACGAACGGCTGGCCCGGCACCGCCGAACCCGCGTTGATCGCGGCCTGCACGCTCTCGGTCGTCCCGCTGAAACTGCCATGCGGCTGGGTCAGCAGCCCGCCGGTCAGCATGCCGTCGGGACCGAAGGTCAGCCCACTGCTTCCGACCAGAACCGATCCCGTGCGGGGATTATAGGCACGCGTGCCGAAATAATTGCCGTCGAGAATGGCGTGGCTGGCGCGTTCGAGCCAGGCATTGGTGTAATGCGAGTCGATATATTGAATCGTCGCGCGCAGGCTGCCCGAATTATTTTCATATTGCAGTGCGCCCGCAATGCCGCGCCGCTTGCGGTCATAGTCGACCTGCGAATAGCGGATGCCGTCGGGCGCATAGGCCCAGCCCGATCCTCCGAACGGATTGGCGGTACAGGGCAGGCTGCCATCGCTGTTCGGAGTGGCGCGCACGACGCCATCGGCGCCCACCGTGCCAAAACCTGCCGAACAATAGGTATCGATCTTGTCCATGATCACGCTCTCGGTCCGCGTGACGACATGGCTTTGCGCATAGCTGGCGAGGATACCGAAGCGGCCGATCGCCGTGTCCCAGGTGTTGCTGATCAGCCCGGAGAATTCGGGCGTCCAACGCCCCGAACGATCGCCATAGTTTATCCGGACGGTGCCGGTGACAACGAGCCCCTTCTGGTCGAACGGCACGCGCGTCCGCAGGTCGACAGAGCCGGCGATGCCGCCCTCGATCAGGTCCGCGGTCTGGTTCTTGTAGACGTCGATGCCGGCGAGCAGCTCGGGCGCGATATCGTTGAACTGCAATCCGCGCGCGGCATCGGCGGAGAAGCTGTCGCGACCGTTGATTTCGGTGCGAACATTGGTCAGGCCGCGGATGAGCACATCGGTCGGCTCACCTGACGGGTGTGTCGAGTCATCGGCCGATTGCAGGCGGTTGACCGTAATGCCCGGAATGCGCTGCAGCGCCTCGGCCGCCGACTTGTCGGGAAAGGCCCCGATATCGGTCGCGGTCACGGAATCGACCACGGTCAGCGCGTCGCGCTTGCGGCCCGCTGCGTCCTCCAGCGCGGCGCGCACGCCAGTGACGACAATCTCGTCATTGCCCGAACCGCCTTCCGAGGGCGCGTCCTGAGCAAATGCGGGCGCCGCCGCGAGCGCCATCACCGACAGCGAGACGCCGCCCAGCAAGCGACCGCCACAAGTCTTCGTGAAACTGTTGAGCCTCATCGTTCTCCCCTTCCCATGTCCGCCCCTTGTCCGGGACTCTTCGCGGATGCGATCCGGCTTGCCGTTCGATCCTTTTGCACAATTTTGCGTATTATTGCAGAAATGGCAAGCCCGATTATTCGGCGGGCAGGATTCTCAAAGAAGCCATATATTACAATAGCATAACAGATTTTCACTATCCGTTAGCCACTGACGATCCCGCACATGGCATACGTTTGCACAACGGTATTTCTATGCAAACTTTTGCATTAGCTGTCAGACTCGCTGACAAACAGGGCTGCCAAGGCCGCAACGGCAAGAAAGGCTGCAGCCACTCCCAGCGCTGACGCGGGATCGCCATCGAAAAGCCGAGTGACGAGCGGCCCGAGACACACGGCTGCGACAAGCTGCGGAATGACGAGAAAGACATTGTGGATGCCAAGATAGACCCCGACCTTCTCACGCCGCACCGCATTGACGATAATTGCATAGGGAAGCGACAGGATCGCCGCCCAGCCGAGCCCAAGACCGAGCGACGTCAGCCAGAGCCAGCGCGCATCGGCGATCAGCACGAAACCCGCCATCCCTCCCGCGGCGGCAAGCAGGCAAGCGGCATAGGTTGCGCGCGCACCGATGCGCCTCGCCACGGCCGGGAGGAAGAGCGCGGAAACCGCGGCAACGCCATTATATCCTGCAAAGAGGACCCCCACCCAGTCGGCGGCCGCGTTGAAGGCGGCAGATGCGGGATCGGCGCTCCCGAAATGGCGGCGTGCGACCGCGGGCACGGCATAGATCCACATTGCAAAAAGGCCGAGCCAAGTGAAGAATTGAACGATAGCGAGACGGCTGAGCGCGGCGGGCATCGACAGGAAATCCTCGACGATCTCGAGCAGGCCAAGCGACGCATCGCCGCGCGCCTGCCGCCGCGTTGCCGCCGCATGCGCTAGTCCGACGATCAGTGCTGCGGCAGCGAGAACGAATATCTCCCATTGCCAGCCTAGCGCCGTCGCCGTCACGAGTAGCAGGGCGCCGAATGTCGCCAGCGGCCATCCGAAACGGCGCACCGGCCTTGCTTCCGCGACAGCCGGAGTTCCGCCGCTTACCCGGGGCAACTCGCGCGTCGAAATGACGGTCCACAGAACCGACACGAGCAGACACGCACTACCGATATAGAATGCGTAGCGCACCGCTGCCGGAAGTCTGCCTGCCGCAGCGGTGCCCGATACGCCGAACCAGTTGACCAGCATCCATGGCAGTGATGAGGCGAAGACGGCACCGATGCCGATGAAGAAGACCTGGATCGCATAGCCTCGCGCACGCTGCGCTTCGGGGAGATTGTCGGCGACGAGCGCGCGTGAGGGATCCATGGCGACATTGATCGACGCGGTCAGCAGCCACAGCGCGCCGATCGCCGCCCATAAGGTTGGCGCGTTGGGCATGACCAGCAAGGCGAGCGCGGTGACGAGCCCACCCCCGAGCAGGAAGGGGCGGCGCCGCCCGAAGCGCGACCGCGAGTGGTCCGACAGATGGCCGACGATCGGCTGGACGATCAGCCCGGTGATCGGCCCCGCGATCCACAAGAGCGGGAGTTCGGCGACATCAGCGCCGAGCGCCTGGAAGATGCGGCTGGTGTTGGCGTTCTGCAGCCCCCAGACAATCTGGATGCCGAACAGTGCAAAGCACATGCTCCAGATTTGCATAGGCGATGTCGTTGGCGGTTGTCTTTCGACGCTTTCCGAACCTTTCGGACCGCCTATCGCATGCAAATCTTGCATACCCCTCCCCTGATTGTGCTAACGGTCTGGCGTCGTCGAACACGGATAGGCCCTTATGAGCACTAACAATACGAGATTGGAAGACCTGGCGAGGTTGGCCGGCGTCTCGATTTCGACGGTTTCGCGCGCGCTAAACGATCACCCGCTCATCAGCCTCACGACCAAGAAGAAGGTGTGGGCGCTCGCGCGCGAACATAATTACCCATTCCGCTCGTCCATGCCGGCTGCGCCCATTGGTGCGGAAGGGTCGATCGTCGTCGTCACGCCGCATATGCAGGGCCGTCCACTGCCCTTGTCGCACCCGTTCTTTCTCGAGCTCCTTGCCAGCATTGGCGAGGCAGCGCGAGCGCGCGACTGCGACTTTACCGTCAGCCACACGGCGCCACGCGACTTCGACGATCTGATGACGGTTATGAACAGCGGCCGCGCCAGCGGCGTGATTTTTCTCGGCCAGTCGATGCTGCATGACGGGTTCAACCGGCTTGCCGAGGCGAGCAACAAGTTCGTGGTGTGGGGCGCCCATTTGCCGGGGCAGAAATATCCTTCGGTCGGCTCGGACAATGTCATGGGGGGCCGCCGTGCGACGATGCACCTCGCGCGCCTCGGCCGAAAGGCGATCGCTTTCGTCGGATCGAACGATCCCGAGGCGATGCAGAGGCGGCAAGGCTATCTCGAGGCACTCGAGGCGAACGGCCTGGAGGCCGAACCGGCGCTCGACATACGCGTCGATTTCGGCTTCGAGTCCGCGGAGCGAGCGCTAAACCAACTTCTTTCGCGTCGGCGCAAGCTCGACGGCATTGTCGCATCGAGCGATCTCATTGCGCTCGGCGCGATCCGTGCCCTGCGCAAGGCCAATCTGTCGGTACCTAAAGATGTGTCGGTAACGGGCTATGACGATATGCTGCTCGCACGGCTCAGCACGCCGGCATTGACAACCATCCAGCAGGATACGCTGGAGGCAGGCCGACGGCTCGTTGCCCAGGTCATGGACCCGAATGCCGAGCAATATCTTGATTATCTGCCGACACATCTGATTGTCCGCGAATCCTGCGGCGCCTAGTGCGCGTCGACCGTAAAGCTGTCGTTCTGTGGCCGATTTCAGTCCGGCGGGTTTCAGGCGTAAAATCTGCGATAGCTGCCATTCAGTCGTATAGCAGGAAACCCGCATGGGAGTGATCCCGTTCTGTTTGGCCTTGGCTCGCCTGCCGGTTATTTCGTCGTGTACCCCCCGTTGACGAGGATGGTCTGGCCCGTCATCCACCAGCCGTCGGACACGAGGAAGCGGATGAAGGGCACGATATCATCGATGTCCGTGAGACCGGTCTTGGAGAAGTCCGAGAGCGCCGCCGCCGTCTTGTGGTAAGCAACCGCATCCGCGCCTTCAGCCGGATAGAAGAACGGCGTGTCCATCGGACCGGGGCCGATCGCCGTCACTGAGATACCGCGCTCGCCGAATTCCTTCGACGCCGCGCGCGTGAAATGTTCGACCGGGGCCTTGGTGCCCGCATAGGCTGCATAGAAGGGTGTGAACGCGCCGAGCAGGGACGTCACGACGTTGCAGATCTTGCCGTTGTCGTTGAGGTGTTTGCCAGCCTCCTTGATGAAGAAGAAGGCGGACTTGGAGTTCACTGCGGTTGCCTCGTCATACTCGGCCTCCGAAATCTCAATGATCGGCTTCTTAATCACCTTGCCCACCGTGTTGATGGCGATGTCGAGACCGCCCATCGCCGCCTTGGCGTCCGTGAACAGCTTTTCGACCGCGTCAGCAGTAGTAAGATCGGCTTGGAAGGCGAAGGCATCCGTCCCGGTCGCTTTGATCGCGGCCACTGTTTCATCGGCCGCTGCCTTCGTTGCACTCGTGTTGTAGTGAACGGCGACCGCTTTCGCGCCCGCCTTGGCCAGATCCCGTGCAATCAACCCGCCGAGGTTTTTCGCGCCACCGGCGATGAGAACGGTTTTTCCCTTAATGCTGTGATCGGCCATGCGCGTATCTCCTGCTCGGCTTTCGGCCGTCGATCCGGGACGGCCTTACTGGACCCCGAATATGGTGTTAATGCTTTATCCGCTTCCCAATTCCGGACGACTTTCGTAATCTGGCAACCTGCTCCACGCCGTTCTGAATAGGTGGTGAATTGGAAGACATGCCCTTGCAGGCTTGGGATGGCGTGCGGCCGCGTCTGAAGCGCGCCGTGGTCACGTACAACGAAGCCCAGATCGGCCAGTTAGGAATTATCGCTGCCTCGGAAAATCTCACCGAGCCAACCGATTGGTTCTTTGCCGAAGACAACCATAAAATTGTGATCCATCTCGATGGCAAGCTGGATCGGATGGAATGTTCATTTTCGGTCGGCCCGTCCGGTCCTACCCTCCCCAAACGCGGCGACATATGGATCATCCCAGCCGGGTGCCGTTATGCCGCGCTCGCTCAAGGCGAACGGGCTCAGTTCGTGGAACTGACTGTGCCGACAGTGCTGCTGGCCGATGCAGCTTTGGCCGCCCGAGTGGGATATCGCGACGATTTTCTGTTTGGCGCGGCGTCCCGGCTTTACGATCTGATGGAGCACCCGCAGGACGAGATTGCCGGCATGGCAGTACAGGCGATCTCCACCGCGCTGAGCGCGCATTTGCTCGACCGTTTCAGGATCACAAAGCCTTCCACGCGAAAACACAGGCTTTCAGAAAAAGACCGGTCTTTGCTGGGCGAAGCAATCAAAAGCCAACTCGATGCGCGCCATTCGCTCGGGGCCCTCGCTGCACTTGTCGACATGGACGTCCGGCAATTTACGGACGCTTTCCGGGAAGCTTTTGGACTTACACCATGGCAATATGTAGTGCGCGCGCGACTGGACAATGCTGCCCAACGCCTGGTCCAGTCCGATGCAGCGGTCACGGAGATAGCCCTTTCGGCCGGTTTCGCTACCCCGAGCCATTTCGCTACTACCTTCACCCGGCATTTCGGTGTTTCGCCTTCCCGCTATCGATCTCTCATGGAAAGCTAATGGTCCCAGTCGGGCCGCCGTGCGGATTTATAAACCAGCAATTCTGGCCGATTGCAGACTGTCGGCTTTCATGCCTGAATCGTTAAAAGAGGACGTTGGTTGTCGGCGTTCCGCTACGACGAGAACAGACCGGTCGGCGATAGTCTGCTCTTGTCCGATTTGGACAGTAGCAGACTTTCATGTTGCAAGATTCTTTACTCAAGAGTTTCACTCTGGATCGCCTTTATGCCAATTATTTCATTCGAAGTAATACTATAAATTCGCTAGCTTTCCATGAGCCTCAGCCCCAGCGTCGCGGCGTTAGCTACCGCCTCCTCCCTGCTACCTGCCCGCAGCTTGCGCATGACGTTCTTTAGATGCCACTTCACTGTTTCAGGCGCGAGATGCAAGGTCCGCGCGATCTCTTTGTTGGAATCACCGATATTGAGTGCACTGAGAATCTCGATCTCGCGTTCGGTGAGGAAAGAAAAAGCCTCGCCCGGGGCGGCGCTATATCCGCCTTCGAGCGTGGGATTGCGGCGCGACGGTTCGGCCAGTTTCAGCAGTGCGAGAAAAGAGCCCGAAGAATAAGCTTCGCTGCAGAAGTTCTGCACCGCGCGCACACCGGTGACGTCGAGGACATCGACAATGGTGCGGCGGAAGCCGGCACTGGCGGCGTGATTCAGGAAGCGGACAGTTTCGAGCTCGACCATCTTGTCACAGCGCCCGCTGAGCTGCGGCAAGATATTGAAAAGTGTCGCCGAGGCCCGCAGTTCGGCGTCGTCGGCATTTGAGGCAAGGCATAGCAATCGTTCGGCCACCAGCGTCAGTCGCGGTCGGTCGCCGCTGGCGATCGCTTCATAGGCGCGCATTTCAGACAGTAGGGCGAAGG
The DNA here is from genome assembly GCA_016463225.1 of Sphingopyxis sp. Lineage (GTDB taxonomy): Bacteria > Pseudomonadota > Alphaproteobacteria > Sphingomonadales > Sphingomonadaceae > Sphingopyxis. Next base: position 146,560 of record JAEMRT010000001.1, read on the forward strand.
CGCGTGCGCCAGCTGACAGGGGATCGCGCACTGCGGCTTCCTCTTCGGCTGCAGCGACCACCGCTTCGGCATCGATCGTTTGCGGCAGGCGGAGCCGCGCGCGCTCGACGATGCACATCGCCTTCAGCGGCGCCCATTCGCGTTCGAACGCGATGAGTTCGGCTCGGTCGATCAGCGACGCGGCCCTGTCGGCCAGTCCCATGCCTACCGCGGCGCGGATCGCGACAAGAAAGGCGGGGATCAGCGCGTCCTGAAAGGGGCTTTGCTCGAGCAGCGGCAGAGCGCTGGCAGCGAGGTCGGCAGCAAGCGCCGTTTCGTCGCGTTCGTAACAGCAGCGTGCCAGCGCGGCATCGATCAGCGCGGTCGCGAGACTTGGCTGCGCTGATGGGTGCCGCCCGTCGCGCAGCACGCGTTCGGCATCGGGCAATTGCCCCTGCGCCCGCGAAAGCGCGGCGCGGGTGCACACGGCAAGCGCCAGCGGCAAGCCGAGCGGCGCCTTTGGCCCGCGCAACATCAACGGCCGGATTGCATCATGGACGAGCCCGAACAGGCCACGCTTGAGCGCGCCGTGTGCGAGGACGGTGCGGATCATTGCGACCGCGAGATCGGACAGTTCGCCGGGCGCGGCGAGGAGCTGGTCGCATGTCTCGACGACTTCGGCGATCCGGTCGCCCGCATAGGCGCGGTGGACGAGGTCGATCGCATGGGCTTCACGGACCGCGCCGCTGGCCTCGAACGCGGCAATCGCAAACCCGGCGTCGGAACGTCCAACCAGCGTTGTTTGCCATGCCCGCGCCTGAAGCAGGACAGGGACGGCCGCGATTTCAGCGGCCGGCAGCCTGTCCAGCCAAGCCGCCACGGACGACATCTCGCCGCGTTCGAGCATCGGCATCGCAATATCGGCAATCAGTGCCGCGGCCTGCCCAAAATCACCCGCGAGCATCGCCTGCTCCGCGGCAAGGCCTTTCATATCCTGTGCAGCGAAATAGCGTGCGGCGACCCGGTGCAGCTGGCTCGATGCACCCGGTTCGTCGGCTTCGAGCCGTCGGCGCAGGGCCGCTCGAAACGCGGGGTGCAGACGGTAACGGGCGTTACCATGCGCAAGCGCTTCGATGAAAAAGCCCCGCCCGGCGAGGTCGTGGAGAATCGCCGCGCCATCCTGTTGGCCGCTGAGCAACTGGCAAAGCTCTGGGCAGAGCTGCGGCGCAACCGCGGTGCGTTGCAGGAAATGTCTTTCGACATCGGAGAGCTGGTCGATGACTGGCGCAAGGCGCGTGTCGATTTGCGCCGCCAGCGCGTCCGGTTCGGGATACCGCGCGGCAAGACGGATTCCGGTGGGCCATCCCTGCATCGCCAGATTGACCTGGGTGCCGCTACGCGCGTCCGATGCGGCGTCGGCGGTATGCAGCAATATTTGCGCTTCGTCGTCGGTGAGACCAAGCTCGGAAGGGCCGATGCGGAGTGCCATACCCCGGCGTTCCGCCTCGCCGACGTCAATTGCAGGTATCGCCCGGCTCGACAATATCAGCCTGAGCTGCGCGGGCGGATGGCGCAGCAGTCGGTTCAGGACATCGATGGCGCGCGCGTCGGTCAGGCGGTCGACATCATCGAGCACGAGCAGCAAGGGCCGGGCATCCTCGTCGATCCAGTCGGCGAACGTCGCAGCGAGGGCTGCCGTCGAGCCGGGAGCCGCCGGCAGCCCGGCGAGACCATCATCCTCAACGGCACCGCGCGCGAGGCGCATCGCCCTGAAGATATGGCCGACCGCCGCCGACTCATTGTCCTCGGGATCGAACGATACCCAGCCGGCGAGCCAGCCGGCCGTTTGCGCGGCTTTGAACAGCGATGCCGAAAAAGCCGTTTTGCCATATCCTGCCGGGGCACGGACGAGGCAAAGCTCGTGATCCGAAAGCGCACCCAGCCAGTTCTGCCATCGCGTGATGCCGACCAGATCGGCGGGGAATCGCGGCGGCGCAAGTTTCCCTCGCGCCGATGGCGGCGGGCAATGACGCGCCACGGCGCGATCCTGCGCTTTGGCCTCTCTCCTCAATCCCGGCTGGATGGTCATCTCTTCGCCCCCCATCTGTCGGTTATGGCTATAGCCATGGCGGGCCGACTGCAAGCGTCCCCCCCATCACTCCCCCCGCCGCGTTGTCTGTCCTTCGCGCGGCGGGTGCCATAGCTTCCGGTTTATCGAAGGCCACACAGATGGGCCGCAACCATGGGAGAGAAAGCGTGATGAACAAGGCGATTCTGGCAAGCTGCTTGTCCACCACCATGTTATTCGGATGGCAGGGCGCCGCCCACGCACAGGAGGCGCCCGCCGAAGCCGAGAGCAGCGGCGGGATCCAAGAGATCGTCGTCACGGCACAGAAGCGCGCGCAGAATCTGCAGGATGTTCCGGCGGCGGTTTCGGCAATCGGCGGCGACGCGCTGCAGGCCAGGGGGATCAACGAAACGTCCGACCTGATGGGCGCGGTGCCGAGCCTGCAGATTTCGACCCCCTATGGCAAAACCCAGCCAAATTTCTCGCTCCGCGGAATTTCGGTCGCCAATGAATTTTCGGCGTCCACCGCATCGCCGGTCGGTGTTTATGTCGACGAAGTCTATCAGAGTTTTCGCGCCAGCCACGGCGGACAGCTTTACGATATCGACCGGGTCGAGGTACTGCGCGGGCCGCAGGGGACACTCTACGGTCGCAACACCACCGGCGGCGCGATCAGCTTCTTCACCAAAAAGCCGGGATTGTCAGGCGATGAGGGCTATTTCACCCTCGGCTATGCCAATTACAACACCAAGACGGTCGAGGGTGGTTTCGACAAGACGATCATCCCCGATGTGCTGGGCATTCGTGTTGCTGGAACCGTCGCCAAAGGCGGCGGCTGGCAATATAATCCGGCGCAGGATCGCGAGGTCGGCACAACCGATTCGATCTCGGGCCGTATTTCGCTGCGCTGGCAACCCGCCGAAACGCTCGACATCAACCTGAAGGTGTATGCGGCCAAGGATAATCCGTGGGGCGCCAATGCCTATGCCATCGGTCAGTTGGCCGGTGGACGGGATGCGGTTGGCTATTCGCGGTTCGATCCGTTGCAGAATGGCGGCCGCGCGCTGGGCAAGGACGAAGTATCTGCCGATGAAGGCGGCAAACGGTTATCCTCTTCGAAAGGGGTCGCGCTAAATGTCGCGCTGGAGCTGAACGACAATTTCACGCTCACCTCGATCACGGGCTATGATACCGGCAAATACAGCACCTCGCCCAATGATTGCGACGGTTCGCCGAATGATCTCTGCTCGATCCGTTTCAACAGCAGCAGCCAGAATTTCAATCAGGATCTGCGGCTGAGCTATTCGGACGACAATATCGATTTCATCGGTGGTCTTTATTATGGCAGGGACAAGATCAAGACCAGGAATGAGCCCGACTTTTTCGGTCTTCTGAGACCGATATTGCTGGGCGCGGGCGTTCCCGGCAGCTCCAGCAACGTCGCGGTCGCGACCCCGGATTCGATCCGCGTGTTGCCGATGTTTGCGGTCAATCCCGCCTTGACGCCCGCCGACGCAAATTTCTGTGCGCCCTATACCGGGCCCGGTACCAATCCGAACGGCTTCCTTGATGCCCGTTCGCTGATCGCCTTGCTGACCGACATCCAGCTCAACAACAGCGGCGGCGGCGGATTTGGCGGGGCGATCTCGGCTGCGTGTCGTTCGGCGGGCGCGCCATCGTTCGAACCCATATTGGGCAAGCAACAGTTCGACATCGTGCGCCCGTCAAAGGCGATTTATGGCGACTTGACGTGGAAAGCCACCGATCGGCTGACCGTCGCGGTCGGCCTGCGCTATACGATGGACAAGGTGAAGTTCCAGAACGGCAGCACGATCATCTACAGCCTTAACGGATCGACGCCGGTGGCCAATCTGATCCCCTATGCTTTTCCCTATAATCCCAATCTTGCGAAGATGAATCTGAAGGAAAAGGCGAACCGCCTGACCGGTCGCGCCAACATCAGCTATGAATTTGCCGACGATATTATGGGGTATATCCAATATAGCCGAGGCTATCGCAGCGGCAGCTATAACGGCCTAGCCTACCAGGGGACCAACCAGGTCTATTATATCAAGCCGGAGAAGGTGAACGCCTATGAAGGCGGTCTGAAAACCCAGTTCCTCGATCGCCGGGTACAGCTCAATCTGGCCGGTTTCTATTATGATTATTCCAATCAGCAGACGACGCAGGTTGTCGGCGCGACCACCTTTACCCGCAGCGCCAACGGCCGGGTCTGGGGCGGCGAAGCCGAACTGACCGTCGCGCCAATCGACGGCCTGCAGTTCAATGCGGCGCTCGGTTACCTCAACAGCAAATATAAGGGCAATGCCGTCGACTCGAACGATCCGGCGACCCAGTTCACCCGCAACGTCAACGGCAACCCATTCCCCAACGCGCCCGAAATCACCTTCAACGCCGGGTTCGATTGGGACATTTTCGAGAATGGTGACAGCAAGCTGACGTTGCGCGGCGACGCCAGCTACATGGGCAAGTATTATTTCGACGCCTTTGGCGATTACGGGCTTGATCCCTGCGACAAAGCGGGGGCACCCGGCGCCGTTCGACCCGCCGGCACTGCCTTTACCTGCGGCAATCCGGGATATTGGCTTTTCAACAGCCGCGTGACCTATCAGGCGAACGACAATCTGTCGGTCAGCGCGTGGGTCAAAAACCTGACCAACAAATATTACTACACCTACGGGCTCAACATCGACGTCTTTGGTCTCGATTACCTGAACCGGGGTACGCCGCGCACTTACGGCGTCGAAGCGACCTTCAAATTCTGATCGCTCGTGTCACGGGGACCGGCGGGCATCCCTCTTTCCGCCCGCGGTCTCCGCTTTGTTGCTGACCTATGTTTGAGGAAAATCCCATGATGCGTTTTACCGGCAAGAGCGTGCTTATCACCGGCGCCGCACGCGGTATCGGGCTGGCCGCCGCCCAGGAGTTTGCCCGCGAGGGCGCGTCGGTAACAATCACCGATATCGACGGCGACGAAGCCGAGGCCGCCGCCGCCGCGATCCGCGCCCAAGGGCACAAGGCCGAAGCGCGGCAGCAGGACGTCGCTGACGAGGCCGGATGGACGGCGCTGATCGCCGACATCGTCGCGCGCGAAGGCAAGCTCGACATCCTCGTCAACAATGCCGGCATGGCGTTTCTGAAATCGGTGGTCGATACCGACCTGACCGAATGGCAGCGGTTGATGGCGGTGAATCTGGAAAGCGTTTTCCTCGGCGTTCGCGCCGGCATCGGGGCGATGAAGGATAAGGGCGGCGTGATCGTCAACGTCGCCTCGATCGCCGCGAACGTCGCCGAGCCGCTCTTCCCCGCATATAACGCCAGCAAGGCCGGGGTCGCGATGCTAACCAAGGCGGTCGCGGTCGATTGCGCGCGCAAGGGTTGGCCGGTGCGGATCAACTCGCTGCATCCCGGCTATTGCGAGACCAAGCTGGTCGCCGACGCGGTCGACAGCCTAGGTGATGCCGCGGGCGATTTCGCCGCTGCGACGGTGGGCGCGATCCCGCTCGGCCGCATGGCGACGACACGCGAAATCGCACGCCCGCTGCTGTTCCTCGCCAGCGACGACGCCGCCTACATGTGCGGCAGCGAGCTGATCGTCGATGGCGGATACACCGCGGTCTGACCGAAAAACATTCAGAAAGAGGGATACGGGATATGAGCGAGAAGAAACCTGTCATAGTCTATGGCGCCTCGGGCTACACCGGCCGCCTTGTGTGCGAATATCTGCGCGAGCTGGGGGTGCCCTTCATTGCCGCCGGCCGCGACAAGCGGCGTGTACAGGCGGTGATGGACAAGGTCCCGGGCATCGAAACCGCGGATTATGAGGTTGTCGAGGTCGAGCACAGCGTCAAGACGCTGACCAAGCTGTTCAAGGGCGCTAAGGTCGTGTGCAACATGGTCGGCCCGTTCATCAAATATGGCCCCGAGACGGTCGAGGCGTGCCTTGCCGCCGACTGCCATTATCTCGACACCACGGGCGAGCAGGACTGGATGCTGCTCGCGCAGGAAAAATGGGGCGAGGCTTTTGCGAAAAAGGGCCTGCTGCTGTCGCCCTGCGTCGCACAGATGTACACGACCGGCGAGATCGCGGCGAACATCGCGCTCGAACAGGCGCCGGGGCTCGATACGCTCGACATGCTGGTGTTGTGGAAGGGCTTCCCGACCTATGCCTCGGTGCAGACGATCTTCACGATCCTAAAGGCCGACTGGTATTATCTTGAGAATAATCAATATGTCCAGTGGCCGACGCTGACCGCGACCGAGTGCCAGGTCCCCGGCCAACACGCGACCGCGCTCACTCTGCCGTGGGGCGGGACGTCGCACCCGATCTGGTTCAAGCAGGATCCGCGCGTCTCGACTGTTAAGGTTTATGGTGGGGTGTTCGCGCGCGAGGTCATGGACAATGTCGTCTCGATGACCAAGATGATCGACACCGATATCAAACCGCTTCCGTTCAAGGAACAGGAGGCCGCACTCGCCAAAATGGCGGAATCGGTGCAGGGCGACATGCCGCCGCGCGAAAACCCGCGGCTTAATACCAGCATTGATTCTGTGTACGCTTCCGGCCCGCTCGGCCGCGCGCATGTGCTGATCCACGGCAATAGCAATTACAAGCAAACCGGGCTGATGCAGGCATGGGCCGCAATGAACCTGCTCCAGCAACCCCCGCGGCGGGTCGGCTTCGCCTCGGCGTGCCAGGCGTTTGGACATCATGAAATCCTTGGCGTGCTGCGCCAGTTCGGGCTGGCGCTGAAGCCGATAGTCACAGTCGACGACTGAGGGGAGAGCAGCGATGCGGCTAGTTGACTGGCTCGACAAGGGGGCGTCGCTGGGGCCTGACGCAAAATGCCTGACGATGGACGGCAAGAACCTGTCCTATGCCGAGGTGCAGGGGCTCACCCACCGCGTCGCGCGCGGACTGAACGGTGCGGGCATCACCCCGGGCAAGCATGTCGCGGTACTGTCGGGCAATGATCCGGTCGCTTTCGCCTGTGTCTTTGCGATCTCGCGCGCCGCCGCGGTGTGGTGCCCGATCAATCCGCGCAACGAAGCGGCCGAGAACGCCTTCGTCCTCGACAATTTCGACTGCGCGGCGCTCTTCTTCCACAGCAAATTCACCGAACTGGTCGATGCGCTGCGACAGGATTTGCCCAAGCTGGAGGTACTCGTCTGCCTCGACGCCGAGCAACCCTTTGCACCTTCGCTCGATCAGTGGCTGGCGGGCGTAGCCGACGTCCCCTTTGCGGCGACGCCCGTCAGCGACCTTGCGATGCTGCCCGGAACAGGAGGAACGACGGGGCATCCCAAGGGAGTGATGCTCACCAATCGCAACCTCGAGACGATGACCGCGCTGACCCTGATGGGCTATCCGTTCGAGGGGCGGCCGGTCTATCTGGCGATGGCGCCGCTCACCCATGCCGCAGGGGTGCTGGCCTTCCCTATCATGGCGCGTGGCGGTGAGATTGTGATCATGCCTTATCCCGACATCGGCGAATTCCTGACGCTCGCGTCGCGGCACAAGGCGACGCACATCTTCCTGCCGCCAACGTTGATCTACATGCTGATCGACCATCCGGCGCTGCCCGCGACCGATCTCTCGTCGCTGCAATGTTTCTGGTACGGTGCGGCGCCGATTTCGGCGGCGCGGCTGGAGGAGGCTATCGGCAAATTCGGCCCGGTGATGGCGCAATTGTTCGGGCAAACGGAGGCGCCGATGATGATCTCGATGATGGCGCCGAGGGATCATTTCCACCCCGACGGATCGATCGCGCGGGCGCGACTGTCATCGGCGGGGCGGCCGGGATCGCTGGTACAGGTCGCGATCCTCGATGCCGAGAATAACCTGCTGCCGCAGGGAGAGCGCGGCGAGATTGTCGTCAAAGGTTCGCTGGTGATGGACGGCTATTACAAGAACCCCGGAGCCACGGCCGAAGCCACGGTGAACGGCTGGCACCGTACCGGCGACATCGGCTATCTCGACGCCGACAATTACCTGTTCATCGTCGACCGCGCCAAGGACATGATCATTACCGGCGGCTTCAATGTCTATTCTGCCGAGGTCGAAGCCATACTGCTATCGCATCCAGCAGTGCAGGACGGCGCGGTCTTCGGCCTGCCCGACGACAAATGGGGCGAACGCGTCTGCGCCGTCGTCCAACTGCGCGCGGGCCATAGCGCCGATCCGCAAGAGATCATTGCGCACACCAAGGCTGCGATCGGCAGCGTCAAGGCGCCCAAGGAACTTGAAATCTGGCCCGATCTACCCCGATCCAAGGTGGGCAAAGTCCTGAAACGCGAGATTCGGGCGCAACGACTGGACCGCAAGATTTGATCGGCCGTTCATAACTGGCCGCTTGCGGACTGTCGACTTCCAAGACCAAGAAGCTGAAAGCCGACATCCAATCAATGGCCGTGCGAGCGTTATCGGCCTTCGGACCGCGCCCTCACCGCGTCGAAATCGTGCCGCACCAGCAGTTCGCCGTTACGCCACACCGGCACCAGCAGGTTCGCGTCGGCTGCGACGCTGTCGAGCCTCGCCGCCGCTATCCGGCCGTCCTTCATCACGACCGCCTGTCGTCCGGCTTTGCTCGCCTTGCCCGGATCGGTGCTCGGCATCTTGAACACGTCGTGCCACACGCCGTCGCTGCCCAGCATCGCATTGGCCTTCATCGCAAAGCGAAGCGTGTCGCGGTTGACGTGCTGCAGCATTCCGCCGCCCATGCCAAAGGCGATGTTGTCGATCGCAAACCCCTCTTCGATCATCCGCGCGACGAGCAGTCCGATGCTGTCCACCGTCATCCCGTCGCCCTGGATCACGCGGACGTGCGGGTCGAGCACGCGATAACCCTTGCCGTTCACATGGCCGCCGAACTTCTCCCACAGCGTCTTTACCGTGCGTAGCGGGGTTTCGATCGGATCGCCGCTGTCGGGCCGGACGACGAGCGTACCTTGCCGTGCCAGTATCTTTTCGCGCAGGCTTCCGCCCCAGATGTCGGCCACCGCCGTGTCGAGGTCATAGCTGTCGGAGACGACCGCGACGATCCGCCCCTCGCCGTCGAACCGGTCGAGCATATTGCGATACGCGTCCTCTTCGCGGTCGCGTCCCCAACTCGTCATCGTGCTGTGTTCAGCGGCGGGGATGGAAAAGCCCGCCATGTCGGCGCCATAATAATGGCGCGCCGCGACGAGCGCTTCCATCGTGTCAGTGCCCTGGAAATTGACGAGATGCGCCATCCCGCCGAGCCCCGCACTCTCTGCAGAAGACACGCCGCGCGCTCCGAAATCGTGGAGTTTGAAGGGAAGCTGCCCCTCGACATCGTCGGAGGTCTTCTCCAGCCCCGCGCGGATCACCCGCTTGCACTTCCAACTCAAGGTTGCAACCGTCGTCGGATACCAGATTGCGCGCAACATCACGGTCTCGATGAATGTCGTGAGCCACGGCATCCGCGGGTCGGTGTTTTCGACCTGCACCATCGGCACTCCCGCGGGAACGATCGCCCCTTCAGGCAAAGCCTCGATCTCGAGCGGCAGATATCCACCATGATCTGCGATGATCGCTTCCCAGCCGGCACGATTGAACGGGACGCCATGCGGGCTGCAGATCGCCTCGGCTTCGTCGATGTCCGCAGCCACGATCGGCTGGCTGAAATAATCGACCAGCAGTGGCTGCAGCCCCAGAAAGACGATCTCGTCGGAGAAGGGGTTCGGCCGGGCCTCGACATAGGCGCTGATCACACGCGCCTCGGGCGGATATTGCAAGAAATGGCTCTGCTTGTAGCTGTCGGTCGCCAGAATCAGGTTTTTCATGATGTGAACTCCTCACATTCGCTTGTTTCGGCGGGACTCCCCCGCCGCGGGATTACAGGTCGGCCATTTCCTCGATGATCGACCAATGGTCCTCGAAGAACATTTCGGGACGCAGGTCGCCGAGGCGGTACCAGCGCGCGTGCGCGGCATCGTCGCCGCCCTTTACTGCGAACAGCTTGCGCCGTTCGGGCAGGCGGAACAGGAAGGCATGTGTGATCACGCGGCCACGCAGGCTGCGATTGGGCGCGTCGAACACGCGCGTGCGATGATCCTCGATGAAGCTGCCGAGCATCGCGGGCGGAATCTGTCCCTTGCCGTCACTGATCCCCGTTTCCTCGCGCAGCTCGCGGATCGTGGCGTCGCGGATGCGTTCGCCCGCGTCGACGAAGCCGCCGGGTAGCGCAAGCAACCCCTTGCCCGGCAGGCGCCCGCGCTCGACGAGCAATATATGCCCCGACTGGACGACCACCGCGTCGGCGGTGACGAACGGCCCCTTGCCCCATTGCTCCGGATAATCGGCGAGATATTCGCTTTCCTCCAGCAGGGTGCGGAACGTCTCGCCCAGCTTGAAGGCGTCGAGCCACGCCGCGACGTCGGCCGTCAGGATCGACGCCGGGACGTCCGGGATGCGCTGGAAATAGCGCCGCCGCACATCGGTCGAGCTAAAGGTGCCGTACTGGCTGTCGATCTGGATATTGTCCCATTCGGGAAACAGGCGGAGATAATAGGAGGAGGCATCCTTGCCATAGCCCGTCAGCGCGACCCGAAAGTCGGCGAGCCCGTGGCTACCAAAACCATGCCCGTTGCCGACGTTGAGGATGATGCGGTTCACGCGCCGCTGCACCTCGGTCACCCAGGCGGTATCCGAATAGAGATGATCGTCGAGCGGTTCGACGATCAGCCGCTCCTCGGCCATCTCGTGGCGAAAGGCGGCACGCAGCATCGCCGCGCGTTCGTCGAAGGTGAAGGGATTGCGCGGATCGCGCGCGACATTTGCCGACCCGACAAGGATGATCAGTCGACCGACCTGGTCCAGGGCCTGCCGGATGACATGCTCATGCCCGATATGCAGCGGCTGGAAGCGTCCGATAAAGACGCCGAAATCTGCTTTGTTCATCGCTCGAGACTCCCTCGATCCGTTGCTCGCTCCGGGCTCCCCGGCGCGATCCACCTGCCGATTCGGCGGCGTCGCGATACTTATATATAATTGACATATATCTAGTCAATATATAAGATACGCCCCATGTCCGACGCCTATGATCCCGCCGATTTTCCGCCGCTTGCCGTTACGGTCGATCTCGTGTTGATGACCGTGCACGAAGGGCGATTGGCGGTTCTGCTCCAGCATCGCAGTGAGCCGCCGCACAAGGGCGAATGGGCGCTGCCCGGCGGCTTCGTGCGGATCGACGAAAGCCTCGACGCCGCCGCCCGGCGCATTCTGGTCGACAAGGCCGGCTTGGGCGACGCTTGGCTCGAACAGCTCTTTAGCTTCGGCGATCCGGGCCGCGATCCCCGGATGCGCATCGTCACGATCGCCTATTTCGCGCTCGTTCCCGCCGCAGACCTGACGGCGGCTCTCGAGGATAATGATGAGCTGACGCTGGCACCGCTCGACGCTTTGCCTGCGCTCGCGTTCGATCATGCCGCCATCGTCGATCACGCCGCGGCGCGCCTGCGCGGCAAGCTCGACTATGCCCCTATTGCCTTCGCGCTCCTCCCGCCGTTGTTCACGCTCCGCGCCTTGCAGGATGTTCACGAAGCGATCCTCGGGACAAACCTCAACAAGCCCGCGTTCCGTCGCAGGATGCTCGATAAGGGCTGGATAGAAGGCAGCGGAGAGCGAGAGGAAGGCGGCGCTTTTCGCCCGGCGGAGCTCTTTCGGATCAAACCTTGATTGGCCGCAAGAGGCCAGGCTGCTTCTTGGATAAAGATAGCGTAAAGAGGACTTTTTGCGCGTATCTGCCCGTCCGGCAAAAAATGCCTGGAATCCCAAATTTAACTAGTTCTTGATGGACAGCTCGTCGTTGGCCCCTTTGCCTCCGGGCGGCAGTCGGCCAGCGAGGCGTTCGGCAGCCACATGCTCGATCAGAGGCGTAATGACGCCAACCAGCAAGGCTGACGGGTGCTCTTTGCACCACTGATCTGTGATCAATTCCGTAGCATCGCCATTACCGATCGCGTCGCCTAGCGGGTCAGAGCCCCACTGATTTTTCGCGGTAATGTAGCCGTGGAGCCATACAAGATAAGCGAGCCGCATCATCTTGTCGTCGCGATTTCGGGACCAGTCCTGACAGGTGTCTGGTCCGACAATCTGTGCACGCTTTCTGACCGTAGATGTTGAAACCGAAAGTGCCGGCGTCCCTCGTCGCTGAATGATCGCGGACGCGACCGGACGCATGGCATAGACCATGTCGTTTGATGGATTACGGCTGCAATAGCCGTCGACAGCTCCGAAGAATTCATTGGCGGATGAAGTAGCGAGCAGATGACCGGTTGGATCAGGTCCGGCTACGTTGAAGCCGCTAATGTAACCAAGCACCCACCGCTTGTGGACAGCCGAACGATAGACGTCTTCGCTGGTCTTGCTCGCGCGAGCAGAATTCCAGTCGATGCACGCGGGGGAACTGTTCGCTCGAAAGTACGGTTTGGTGTCGGGAGGAAGCACCGGAGCTGGCGGAATCTGCGCAACCGGTGCAGGCTGAGCCAAATGCAAAAGCGCCGAGAGCAGTTCAATCATCGTGCACAAATCCTAACAATGATCGAATTGCTTACTTCTTGCGATCTCGGCAGATAAAATCGATGAGGGCATCGCTTACCGGTTCGGGATTGCTACGCTTATATCGTGAAGCCGTATCTGAGTTGGCGTAGAACTCATCAACTTTGTAAAACTCGTCGAGATTACGCCCACCGTCGATAGTTCCGTTGCGGTTTACCGCAAACTGACGGGCTTCGCAGCCAATATCCATCAGCATCTCCATGCCGGGTGGGCGCGTGGGATACTCTATCTTCACCCAAGCGCTAGTAACCGGGAACGGCCGTTTAGCAGTGCTAGCTCGTGTCTTGATGGAGGACGGATCGACATAGAGAATAGCGCCGTCAGGGTCTTTCACCCCAAGGCTCCACTCGTCCGCGGCGGGGACTGCCGTGGCAGCGGCGATAAGAACAGCAAATATAATCTTCATGGAACTCCCCCTCGACACTCTCCCGTATCTGCGTGCTCATATTTCGTCCAACTGCGTTTAACCAGTCCGCCCCCTATACTGTTCGGCCACGACAGCCACCCGAGCATCGCTGGCCAGTGCACGGCCAGACTGGCCGGTTGCGGTCAGACCGCTTTTGGGGGCAGATCTTGAAAAGCGGACATCGCGGCATATCCCTGCTTGGCTGTGGTCCGCATAAGGCGCGGGGCTAGCTTCAGGCTGCATCCTTCGTCAAAGGCTCCACATAGCGAGACCCCGGGCGGATCAACCGGCCGGTCAGCGCCTGTTCGCGGGCATGCGCCAGCCAGCCCGCGACGCGGCCCATGGCGAAGACTCCGGTGAATACATGCTTCGGAAATCCCGCCGCTTCCAACAGCAATGCCGTATAGAATTCGACATTGGTTTCGAGCACCCGGTCAGGTTTGCGTCGATGGAGCGCTTCGAGCGCAACCTGCTCGACACCTTCCGCAAAACGTAGCCGCGCATCGACATCTCCGAATGACCGGAGCGCGGCCTTGAGCGCGTCGGCGCGCGGATCGCGCGTGCGATAGATGCGGTGTCCGAATCCCATCAGCCGCTCGCCTTCATCCAGCGCACGCTCGATCCAGCCGACGCTATCCCCCTCCTCCGCGATCGCATCAAGCATGTCGATGACGGGACCAGGGGCGCCGCCATGAAGCGGGCCCTTGAGCGCGCCCAGCCCCGCGAGGACAGAGGAGGTCAGCCCCGCCTGGGTGGAGGCGACTACACGCGCAGCGAAGGTCGAAGCATTGAGGCCATGATCGCTCACGGTGACGAGATAGGTGTCGAGCGCCTCGGCGCCGTCTGATCGGCCCAGCATACGGATCACGTCCGCGGCGTGACCGGCATTGCTCGACGGCTCGATTGGCTCATCACCCGCCTGCAAACGGATCAGCGCTGGAAGAAGCACCGCAGGGGCCGCGATCAGGCGCAGCGCATCGGGCAGCGCCGTGCCGTCGGGCAGCATCGCCATCGGGGCGCGCATGCCATCATAGGTGGGCAGTTTCGACATCGGCCCGAGCAATGCCCGCGTCTGCTCGAACACGTTGACGCGCGCTGCGCCCAGCCTTGCCGCGAATTCTGCTGCGTCGGGCAAATCGTCGAAGAAGCCGGTAAACAGCAGGTGCGCGGTCTGTTCGAAGGTCCAGCGCCCGGCCAGCGCGACAAGCGGATATCCGCGGATGATCAACTGCCCTTCGGCGCCGCGTACATCCGACAGGACCGTTTCGGCCGCCACGACATCTTCAAGACCATTGGTCATTTCATTCGCTCCTTGACTGACGATGAGCGAGATGATCCGTTCGACACAGGGAATCAATCTTGATCAAGTGAATCAATCATGCGCGAATGGATGACCCGTGAAGAGGTGCTGGCGAAGCTCAACGTCCGGCCCCAGACGCTCTATGCCTATGTCAGCCGCGGGCAGATCGAACGACGAGGCGATCCCGCTGACCCGCGGCGCAGCCTTTATCGGGGCGACGATATTCTTGCGCTTTCCGACCGGCGCGCCCGCGGGCGCCGCCAGACATCCGTCGCAGCGAGCACATTGGCATGGGGTGAACCCGTGATCCCCACGGCGATTGCGACGGTCAGTCACGGCGAATTGATCTATCGCGGCGAGGCCGCCACGGCCCTCGCCGCGCACATGGGGCTCGAGGAGGTTGCGGCACTCCTGTGGGAACAACCGGAGGCCATTATCTTTCCAGAAGTCGCCGTTGACGGCGATCCGTTTCAGGCGCTCGCCGCGTTGGCGGGAAGAGCGCGGTCGCTCATCGGCAGGCCCGCCGCGAAATTGGTGAACGAAGGCGCGATGTGTGTTGCAGCGATGGCCTCGGCTTTCGGTGCGGTCGGGGCGGGACCGATCCATCAGCGGCTTTCCGCAGCGTGGGCCCTCGACACCGAGGGCGAAGAACTTGTCCGCCGGACCCTTGTCTTGCTCGCCGACCATGAACTCAACCCGTCGACGTTTGCGGTACGCGTTGCTGCGTCCACCGGCGCCGGCGTGCCCGCCTGCATCCTTGCGGGTCTAGCGACCCTGTCGGGGCCGAAACATGGCGGCGCTGGCGCGGCACTGGAATCTCTCCTCACCGAGGCGATCAATACGGGCGCCGATGCGGCAATCGAGCGCTGGCTCGCGACCGGGCATGGGCTGCCGGGATTTGGCCACCCGCTCTATCCCTATGGCGACCCGCGTGGGCGCGCCCTGCTCGCGCATATCCAGCCGGACGGAGAGCTTGCGATGCTGCAGGATGCCGTCATGGACATGCTGGGGCTACAGCCTAACATCGATTTTGCACTCCTCGCGATCGCGCGTAGACATGCCTTGCCGCCGCGATCGGGTTTCGGCCTATTCGCCATCGCCCGAACGGTGGGCTGGGTTGCGCATGCCCTGGAGCAGGCGTCGACCGGCGCGATCATCCGTCCCCGCGCGCACTACCATGGCCGAAGTCCAGCAGCGTCCTCGCCCGGATTTCCGACATAGTCTCCGACCATCTACGGCACGCCAAGCGGCGCGACTGGCTCGACCGCAAATGACGATCGAGATGACTGTTCAGTGAGCCGCCGCCGGACCTGGCCGGTAGCTGCCTGGCGGCTTTTTTGCGACCAAACAAAGAGAGCGGACGTTCTGCGACACATCAGAGCGCTCGCTCTCAGGGTGTTCAGATTCAGATGTTAGACCTCGATGCCTTCCGCCAACGTCAGCGCATCCTCCACGTCAACGCCGAGGTACCGCACCGTGTTTTCAATCTTGGTGTGACCCAGAAGTATTTGTACGGCGCGCAAATTCCCGGTCGCCTTGTAGATAATCGACGCCTTCGTTCTCCGGAGCGAATGTGTTCCATAGTCCTCGCTTCGAAGGCCGACCGCCGTGACCCACTCATCGACAAGCCGCGCATATTGCCGCGTGCTCATATGGGCAGAGTGGTCGATACGGCTAGGGAACGCGTAGTCCTCGATTGATCCGCCACGACGCTCGAGCCAAGCCAAAAGGCTTCCGCGAGCGTCCGACATGATTTCGAATTGAACTGGTCGTCCCGTCTTCTGCTGGATTACCATCGCACGGGTTCGCAACTCTCCACCCGTCACCAGGTCGCCGATCTTGATCTTCACCAGATCGCAGCCCCGCAATTTGCTGTCGATCGCAAGATCAAACAGCGCCCGGTCTCGAAGTCGGTGCTCGCGATCGAGATGAAAGCGAATGGCCCAGATCTGTCGTGGCTTCAGCGGGCGCTTCGTTCCAACCTTCCTGCCTGCGTTCCACGCCGGACGCGCTACCGGATAGTCAAATTCTGACCTTCCCATCATCATTCTCCTCTGGCCGAAATGGCCAAACAGGAAACGGTCCAAATCCGGATTGTGGCTGAAGGCGAAAACGACGATTGGGGGACGCTGTTATGGCAAGTCCCCCGTGAATCGAGGAGCGTCCGTTGAACCTGTTCTCTGTGCTGAAGTCGCTCGATGAGCTCCTCTACGAAGTCATGTCCTGGCTCGTTTTCTTTCCGATGACGTTGTGGCGAATCGTGCGCCACCCGCTCGACATGATGAACTATTCCGACGTCGAGCAGCGAGACGCCGAGAGCGACCAATATACCGATACGCTCAGCCCGCCGTTGTTCCTGCTGTTGTCGCTCGTCATCAGCCACGCGCTCGAAATCGCGCTGATCGGTCAGAACGGCCTGATCGCCAACAAACACGGCCTGGCCGGGTTCATTTCGAACGATACGAACCTCATCGCGCTTCGCATCGTCCTCTTCAGCCTCTTTGCGCTGTCCATGTCGGTTCGCCTCATCCGCGCGCTTCGCCAACCCCTCGATCGCGACACATTGAAGGCGCCTTTCTACAGCCAATGCTATGCTGCGGGACTCTTCGCCCTGGGGACCGGGCTTGCGACGCTGATGATCAGCCAGAAGGATATGACGACGCTGCTGGCCGGACTCACCCTGCAACTTTTGGTGCTAGGCTGGTATGCGGTATTGCAGACGCTCTGGTTTTCTCGCCACTTGAACGTCGGCAAGCTGCGCGCCTTCGCGCAAGCATCCTGGGCGATGGCCGAAGCGGTGGTCGCGTCGGTCTTGGTCGCCTATCTTTTCGCTTAGCTTGGTCGACCCTGACCGCTTGCAACTTCCGACAGGTCGGCGAAGTCGCGGCTCACATGGCGCATCAGAAACAGGCCGTACAGGAAGAGCGGCAAAACCAGCAGGACAGGCGCCGCCATTGCTATCGGCGGGAGGGCTGACGCGGTCTCGGTCGTCGTGGAAGCGTGCGCAGACAGCCCGACAAAAAGCGAGAAGTCCCAGAGCGCGTGGATGATGATCAAGGGATATAGCGAGCCTGTCCGGATCCGCAGCGCCATGAACAGGACGCCGCTCATGAAAGCCGCGACCGCTTGCAGCAGGGCTGCGGTCAGGTCGCCAGTCAAAAACACATTGAGCGCATGAATCAGCCCGAACAGGAAACAGCTGAGCCAGATCGCTTTCCATATCGTCATTCGCGACAGCGCGCCGCGAAAGAGGATGCCGCGAAACATCAGCTCTTCGGAAATGCCCACGAGCAATGTGTTGACGAAGACGAAGGCGATCGTCGCGGCGGGCGGGAAGCCGCTCAAGGCCACCGAAGCGAGGATCACCGCGATATAGAGCAACGGTAACCACAGAAGCATCAAAGAACGCGGCGGCGTCGGCGGCGCGAAGCCAAGTCGATCCCAGCGCAGCCAGGCCATGATTGCGATCAGAAAGGCGGGTGCGACGACGAGCCCGATGACCACGCGCTGGCTGACAAGCGCGTCGAGCGATATTTCTCCGCCCGCCTGTACGATGTCGAAGCCCATGGTGATAGCCAGCCAGCCGACGAAAATCGCCAGGGCGATGCCCAGCTTTCCTGATCCCGCCCGCTGCTCATCCACCGCCATGACGCCCCCTTTGTGCGGGGATCGCCCGCCGGGGCGAATCCCCTTCGTCTTGTCCTCAGCCGCCCTTGACGGCGCAAACGCCGTTGGCGCGCTTCGGTCCCGTGTAGGACACCGACAGCGATCCGTCGGGGTTCTTGCTCACCGAGACCGTGACCTTGTTGAGCGTCGCTTCGAAATAATTGGCGTTGAAAACCTTGATTTTGGCTTCCTTGCCGTTGAGATAGACCGGGCCGCCCTCGTCGGCATGAACGTCGATTTTCCCGGGACAGGTGGCGTTGAAAAACGGTACCTTGGCTTCGGCTAAAGTGGGCACAGCCGCTGCGGCGACCAGCATGGCGGAATAGACCATTTTCATGTCATTCTCCTTTGGCAATTCCAGACGTCTCGCCCTGCGGGGGCCGCTACGGCTCGCAACAGCCCCTCCCAAGGATCAGCTCACCGACATTTAGGATGCGTGCCGATGTCGCGGATGTCATCGACCCGGCCCTCGGCGACCGTCATCTGGACGCATTGGTGCGTGTCGCGGCGACTCCAGATCGTATAGGCGGTATTGCCTGATTTAAAGCCATCGACGTTCTTGAACCCGCGGCGCGTCATTTCGCCGTCCGCCCCGCCAGCGCGTGCGCCATTGAGGTCGCTGATATCGACCGAGGGGTGATACCCGCCGCGATCGGGCTGATATTGCCGATAGCTCAAATTGCTGCTGCGTTGCTCGACCCCCGCCGAATAGCCGCTCGAATAGGAATCGTTGCGGCCGTAATTCTGGTAGGTCGCGCCGTGCAGGCCATCGTTGTAGCCACGCTCATATTGCTGTTCGGCGGCGGCGTCCGAATGATGTTTGTTGTCGTCATGGTCGTGCGATTTATGCGCGAGCAGGGCGCCAAGCACCGCAACCGCGGCGACCCCGGCCACGACGGCGCCGGTGTTGTCGCCATCCTTCTGGTTGCAATCGCCCTTTGACGCATCGCGAATGGCGGCGGTGCGGCCGTCGCGGGTTTCGACATGCAGGCAGTTCTTGTTGCCGCCGTTCCACCAATAGCCATGCTTGGTGTCGAAGCTGGTGCTGCCGGTGATATAGGTGAAGCCGCGCGCCTCGAGCTGGCTTTCGGTCCCGCTGGCCCTGCCGCCGACCAGGTCGCTCATCTGATTGGCGCTGCGCGCCATGGTGGGCACCGCCGCCGCAGCGACGAGGGCCGCGCTCGCGGTCAGGCCAACCAAGAGGCGTCGTTTGCTGACTGTCATAACCATTCCCCTGTTTGAAGCGCACCCGACAGGGGTGCCCACGCGCGCCAGCGGCCCGGTCATGACGCGAACATCACCCGTGCAGCGGACTTTGCTGTCCGTCCATCACGGGACGAATTTCAAAAGCGGCGGCTGGTGCCGCCGTGATCCTCGGTGCAGGTGCCGCTGAACCCCGACTGACCTTCGATCGACGCATGGCCGGTCATGCGGTCGATGCGGATTTTCGGCTTGTTGAGGCCGTTCAGCCGGTAACGGCCGCGAATCTCACGCGGGCCGACCTGAAGTTCGGTGATTTCCCACCAGCCATTGTCGCTTGCCGTGTGGATCGGCGGGACCAGCTTTTTCGGCAAATAGATGTGGCCGCTGTCGCCATGAATATCGATCTGGACCATCGCGTCGAATTCCTTGCGCGACATGACGGTGGCATAGTCGGTATCGAATTCCTTGTGCCGCCGGTTCCAGTGCAGGGTCGGAACGGTCTGCGCCTGCGGCCGCGCCCCCTCGCCATAACAGACGAGATGAAGATCGATGCCGCCATAATAGCCGCGGTCGTCGTATTCTTCGGGCGATTGTGCAGCAACGAGAAGTGCCAATGCTGTCAGGAACATCGATTTACCCCTGCTTGTGGTCGGGTCATGGTGAACCCCCTGTTCACACTGTGATTTTCGACTCGTGAACAGGAGTAGTTTAGTTTAATCTTGTCGGCAAGGGCGCGCACGCATCACAAAGATGTCACAAATCGGAAGAAATAATTCAATCATTTCAACGCAGGGGGTTGGTATGACACGGAGTTTTCTGGTTTTTTCCGCTGCGTTTGTCGCCCTTACGATCCCGGCTGCGACCCATGCGGGACCGCCTCCGCCCGCCGGGAGCGGGGTCGACCTGGCGGCGATGGACAAAAATGTCGATCCGGGCGACGATTTCTATAAATATGTCAACGGCACTTGGCTCGCGAACGCACAGATCCCGCCCGATCGCGGCTCGATCGGGATCTGGACCAATTTGATGGACAGCGCCGACGAGGAGATACTTGCGATCCTCGCCGACCTCGCCCCGGCGCCTGGCAAACAGGGGCCGACGGGGCAGAAAGTCTATGACTTCTACTCCTCCTTTATGGACACCGATACGATCGAGGCGAACGGCCTCAAGTCGCTGAAGCCGCTGCTCGCCGAGATCGACGCCGTATCGAACCGCCGCGCGCTGATGGCGGTGATGGCGAAGCATGAAATGCCGCGCCCGATCACGGTCGGCGTGCTCAATGACCCCGGCGACGCCAGCCATTATATCGCGGCGATCGCGCAAGGCGGCATCACGCTGCCGTCGGCCGAGTATTATTCGGGCAGCGCCGAAAGCCACGTCAAGGCGCGCGCCGCCTATCGCGCCTATATCGAGCAGATGTTCACCCTCGCCGGAATCAGCGACGCGGCAAAACGGGCCGACCGGGTGATCGCGCTCGAAACCGCGGTCGCTGCGGCGCATTGGGAACCGGCGCGGATGCGCGACATCCGCCAGATCTATAATGTCATGTCGGTCGACGATCTGCGGACGCTCGCACCACAATTCGGCTGGGATGGCTGGCTCGGCGGTCTTGGCCTCACGGGACAAAAGAAATTCTGGGTGGCGCATCCCTCGGCAATCACCGCGGTGGGCGGGCTGCTCGACACAGTGCCGCTCGAAAGCTGGAAGGACTATCTGACCTTCCAGACGATCGACGGCGCGGCGGACTATCTGCCCGAGCGTTTCGAGAACGCGCATTTCGCCTTTCATTCGACAGTGCTGAACGGCGTCACGACGGCGCGGCCGCGGTCGATCCGCGGCATGGCGCAGCTCAACAGCTTCCTTGGCGATGCGGTGGGCCAACTTTACGCCAAACGCTATTTCCCGCCTGACGCGCGGACCCAGATGGCCGAGTTGATCGGCAATCTGGAATCGGCGCTCGCCGAACGCTTCCGGTCGAACCCGTGGATGGACGAGCCGACACGCAAGGAAGCGCTGACCAAATTGTCGCTGTTCGAACCCCATATCGGTTACCCCGATCAATGGATCGATTATTCCAGCCTGACGATCGACCCCAAGGATTTGCTCGGCAACGTCGTCCGGTCGGTGAATTTCGGCTGGAAGGAGGATCTGGCGCGTCTGGCGAAGCCGGTCGACCGGAACCGCTGGCCAACCACGCCGCAGACGGTGAACGCTTTCTATCAGGCGACGACCAACCAGATCACATTCCCCGCCGCAGTGCTGCGCCCGCCGATGTTCGATCCCAGGGCCGATCCCGCAACCAACTATGGCGCGGCGGGCGCGGTGATCGGTCATGAAATCGGGCATGGCTTCGACGATGGAGGTCGGCGCTATGACGGCACCGGTGCGTTGCGCGATTGGTGGACCCCGGCGGCAAGTGCAAAGTTCGATGCGATCGCGGCGAAGCTTGGGGCGCAATATGCGGCGCAGGAGCCGTTGCCCGGAGTGCACATCAACCCGGCGCTGACGATGGGCGAGAATATCGGCGATCTTGGCGGGCTCGAAATGGCCTGGACCGCGTGGCGCCGCTATGTCGCCAAAAATGGCGAACCGCCGGTGATCGACGGGTTCACCGGCGACCAGCGCTTCTTCTTCGCCTGGGCACAGGTGTGGCGCGGGCTGGTGCGCGACGATTTGCAACGCCAGTTTCTGGCGACCGACGGGCACAGCCCGAACTATGTGCGGGTCAATGTCGTGCTCGCGAATATCGACGGCTGGTACGATGCGTTCAAGGTGACCCCCGACGATGATCTGTACATTGCGCCCGAAAATCGGGTGCGGATATGGTGAGCGATGACAGTTGAAAGGAAGAACGGGATGCCGACGATGAGAGCAATTGCCTTGGCTAGTGCCGTCCTCATGCTAACCGGTTGCGGCGGGGAAGCCGACAAAGCCGCGCCCGAAAAGGCGGAGGCTGCTGCACCGGCGACCGCCGACGCGCAGCTTGTTGCACTCGACAGCGAGGTTGCGCGGCTCCAGGCGCTCGCGGCGAGCGACAAACAGGCGATTCCCGAGGTGATCGCGGCGCAGACCGCTTTCACCGCTGCGCGCGACAAATGCGGCGCGGGAGCCGAGGCGAAAGCTTGTCTCGTCCCACTTTACGCCGCGCGTGCGCATGCGCTGCGCGAGGGATCGGCGGCCGCCCGCGCCGACGATCCGAAGTCGATCTCGATCGGCCCGCTGCCGCTCAAATGCGACGGCATCGATGCGCTGATTTCGGTAAGCTACCTCAACGCCGACCCCGGCGTCGCCTATCTCGCCTGGGGCGGCGACAAGGCGGTGACGCTGACGCAGGAGGTCAGCGGATCGGGTGCCAAATATGGCGGCAAGGATGCAAGCGGTGCCTACAGCTTCTGGACCAAGGGCGACGAAGCGATGCTCACGCTCCCCGGTGCGACTGAGGCGAAGTGCAAGTTCGAACGTGCCGGTTAAGCCGCAAGGCAAAGCCTGAAACAACGGAGCTGTTCATGAGGTTAGATGCGCGACTCTTATTGTCGCTCGCTCCGCTGTTGATGCCGTCGCCTGCACTCGCGCAGGGATCGAAGGTGTCGTCGGCGGTGGAGTTGGCGCGGCAGGCCGACAAGCTCAAACCGGGCGACTGGGTTTGGGCGCCCGAAATCGCGCCCAAGGGGCCGGTGATGGTCTATGTCGATCTGGCGGCGCAGATTGCCACTGTCTATCGCAACGGGGTGCGCATCGGGGTGTCGACCGTGTCGTCGGGCAAGCCGGGCCATGAAACCCCGACCGGCGTCTTCTCGATCCTCCAGAAAGACCCGCACCACCGGTCGAGCACCTACAACAACGCGCCGATGCCATATCAGGAACGGCTGACCTGGGACGGCGTCGCGCTGCATGCCGGCGGGCTTCCGGGCTATCCCGAGAGTCATGGCTGCGTCCATCTGCCGATGGAATTTTCGCGGTTGTTGTTCGGGACGACGACGCTGGGTGGAACCGTGGTTATTGCCGGAAAAGCAGGTGCCGCGGTTCACGGCACGTCGGCGGGGGTGCTCGATCCGGCGGGTCGTGGTGGCGGCGCCGATCATGCCCCGCTTGCGCCGACCGAACCCTATCGCTGGACGCCGGGTCTGTCGCCGACGGGGCCGATGACCATTATCCTGTCGCGAAGCGACGGTCGCGCAGTCGTGCTGCGCAACGGCATCGAAATCGGTCGCGCGCGCATTGAGCTGCCCGACCGCGATTTCGAAACGCATGTTCTGGCCTATGCCGGGGGCGATGCTGCCGGACCTAAATGGACCTATCTGCCGGTGCCGGGGCATGTCGGCGACGCAGGCAAACCGCTCGACATCTCGATCCTCGCCCAAGCCCGATTGCCCGCAAAGTTCCACGAGGCTGTGCTGGGGGCGATCGTCCCCGGGACCACCGTCCTTGTCACAATGGCGCCGGTGCTGCCGACGTCGACCGGCAGGAACCTTACCGTCCTTGCAAGCCGCGACGGCGAATGATGCGCTCTGCGCCGCTCTGGCTAGGCGGGCTATTGGCGATCGCGGCGCCCCCGGCGGCGGCTCTCATCCCGCCGCCGCCTAACCAGACCAGTGTCGATTGCAATGCCAAAATCTATGCCGTCGATACGATCGTGTGCGAAAATCCCGACCTTCTTGGGATGGACCAGGCTGTGCAACGCGCCGTTGCCGACGTCGGCCCCGAGCCTGCCGAAAGTGCAACATATGAAGCGCATGAAACATGGTTCCGCCGCCGCGGGCTTTGCGCCATGATTGAAACTGCGCGCGAATGTCTCGCGGCCGCCTATTCCGAGCGGCTAGCCGTCCTGACCGCCATGCGCGCCGCGCCCGAAGGCAAGGTCGCTGACATCACATGCATCCCAATGCCGTGGGAGGGCGGTGCGCGCGCGCGGATCACACCCGAGTGGATCACGCTGTCCGATCGCAGCGGATTGATACGGGGCGTCGCGGTGCCGATGACGACAACGGGATGGCGACCAATGCTCGGTATAGCAACGTCAAGCGCACGAAAGCTAGAATTGCGCACGGCCACCGGCCTTATGCGGTGTCGACGGATGCGAGGACCCGGTTAGCGGATGGAAGGACCCCGGTAGCGTTTGTGCCGTCCCAGCCGCTCATTCGCTCCCGCTTGTCGTTTTAGGGCGTTTGACCTTACGGCGACATATGGCTGTTGAGCGATTGACCCAAATGTCCTCAATTGAGCGCTGCGATGTCGTTTTAGCTCTGCCTGTCGAACGGCAGCTTTCAAGATTCGATCAATGCCCTGCCGAACGGCCGAGATGAGGCGCGTTGCTGCCAAACAGCTCGCTAGCGCGTATACGCCGCGCCCGGCACCCATAACGCGCGACCACCCGCCCCCATAGCGGGGCCACGAACTCTCCATATGTGCCCATTCACCGGAAACACCGAACGGTGCCTCCGCCGCCGCCGCCGCGTTGACGGAGCCCAAATAGACTCATTCTGGACCTTTCCCCGCCATGCGCGCTTGCCCTGCCGTAGCGTCAGGCTATGCTGGCGGCGCATCGGGCAGAAAAGCGCCGCGACGCCGGGTCGTAAGAAGCCTGTTCGGAAAGCTCTTCGAGATTCCCATCCTTGCCGGGTGGCCGACGCGTATGTCCAAGCCCTCGGGCCAAAGGCGGCGGCGCATATTTCCGAATATGTTCTTACCTCCCGGCATTCATCGCCGCTTCCGTCCGACCGGAAGGCGGAAAAGCATGGATTTTGACGAAGAACAATCGGGCCGGCGCGGACCAGGGCAAGGCGATCCGGTCCCTCCCGACGATTGGGCGGGTTTCACAAATGGGGCGGGCATGGAGGCAATCTACGCCGCGTACCAGCCGGCGCTGACACGCTACCTGCGCCGCCGCGCGCCGCTTCAGGATGTCGGCGATCTCGTCCAGGAATGTTTCCGCCGGCTCGTCGCGCGGAAGTGCCACGCTTCCGGGGGTATCGACGAGCCCGGCGCCTATCTCGTCGGCATTGCTCGCAACATCGTCGTAGATCGCGCCAGGACCGCCGAGGCGCGTCAGCTTGCGGCCCACCACAGTTTCGACGAGGCGGATGTCGCCGGCCCCGATCCGCATGCTGCGCTCGAGGCGCGCGATACGATGCGCCGGGTCGAACGCGCGATCGCGCGATTAAAGCCCCAGACTGGTTCTATATAGACTGTGAAAGCCATGAGCTGGTCGAGCGTCATGCCGTCGTCGGCGTAGATGTCATGAAGCACGGGCGACACCGACGCGAGCTTGAGCCGCTGGCGCACCACCGCGGGGGTGGTGAAATGATGGGCGGCGATCGCCTCGACCTCTTCTCCCTTCTCGACCATCGCCTGCATCGCACGGAACTGGTCGAGCGGATGCAGTTGTTCGCGCATCGCATTCTCGGCGAAGCTGTCGTCTTCGGCGAGAATGTCATTGTCCGCGGCGCGCACGACGCACGGGATCGGCGCATCCTTGGCGAGACGCTTGCGTTTCACCAGCAATTCGAGCGCACGGTAGCGGCGACCGCCGGCCGGCACTTCGTACCGGCCTGTTTCCTGGCCCGCGGCGTCGCGTTCGGGCCGGACGTTGAGGCTCTGGAGCAGCGTTCGCCGATCGATATCGTCGGCGAGCGCGTCGACCGACACGCCTGCCTTGGTCTTCCGGACGTTGGACTGGGAAAGAAAGAGCCGGTCGAACGGGATATCGCGCGAGGGGCTGAGGATGAGTTTCGGTGCCTGCTTGGCCATGGGACTTCTCCATGACGGGCCGCCGGAAGTCACTCTTCCCGCACCTTAACCCGTCGCGAGACCCAGGTTCTCCTCTTGCTCTAGGCCTGCCGCAGGCAGGCCCGCCGAGCCGCAGCGGCCTATCCTTCCAGGGCAACCGCTCGAGGCGGCACCGCACGCATCATCGGTTAGCAAATTGGCGTCATTCCCGCGGCGAGCAGGCGATCTCGGTCCAGGGAATGGCGCGATTCAAGGGCCATGACAGGCGAAAACTCGGATCACAGCGGCGGTAGACTGGCGTCGCAGCCATCATGAGAGGTTCTACGATATCGGCCTGTCCGGCGCTCCGGCTCGTAATGAGCGCAGCCTTGTTTCCCTCAACTCGCAAGCGCGACAGACGAACGGTTTTGACTGATGACCCTATAAACAGAATATCGTCCTCGCTGCTGTCGCGAAGGATCAAATTGTCGATCTGGATGTCCGCGTCGATGGGTGCATCCAGAGCGTAGAACCAGATAGCGCCCACGCCGAATTTCCAGTTTGGGTCAAAGCTTCCGCTGCGAACCAGCAAATTGTCCGCTATCCGGATCGACCCCGATAGCGGCACGGCGTCGAAGCGATTTCCAACATGGATGCCTCCGCCCTCTACCAGCGTGTCAGCTACCAGATTTTCGCTTATCGTGATGCCGCGCCCACCATAGACAGCGATCCCGTTCGCAAGCACCGGGGCCACCACGACGTTGCGACGGAAAATGATGTCGCGGTTTTCCCCACCGCCCGACCAGGCCGCCAGCGCATCGTCACCGGTGCCGCGAATGAACGAGTTCTCGACCACTGCATTGGACACTGACCGGTGAAAATTCAGCGCATCCGCGGTCATGTCGAAAATGCGCAGGCCCGACACAACTATCCCGTCCATCGGACCGTCAAACCAGAGCCCTGCCTTGGCGTGCTGAAGCCAGAGCCTCTCGATCCGCGACCCCTCGCCCATCGCGCCGCCGATCGCATTGACCTGATCCGTGTCGACGCGTTCGCGAACATCGCCCAGAATGGCGAAATCGCGCAATCGCACCCGGCGCGACGCCTGCCCGTCGGTTCGACCGTAAAGACCGATGCGCCGTCCAAACAAGACGCTGTACCACATGCCAGCCCCGACAATTTCCACATTATCGAGCTCGACATGGCCATCGATCCGGTAGCGGCCCGGCGCGATCCATAAGGGTCGATCTGCCGCCGCCGCCGCTGCAACCGCGCGTGCGAAGGCGGTGCTCGCGTCGCGCTTACCTTCCGGATCCGCACCGAACTGCGTTAGCGCCAAGGCGCCGGGCGGCGGCGAAACGGGGGGTGGGGCCATCTCAAAATCGGCGAGATCGATCGCGAGCCAAGCGAGAGGTGTCGCCGGGTCGAGTGACAGGCTGACCTCACTTCCGGCAGGTATCGTACGGCCCAGAAGCATTCGGCTGTGATCGAAGAAATGATGCGCTCGCCCGTCGCCCGGATCGTTGGTGAAGGGATATTTGCCATAATACCAACCATATCGCGAGGTCAGCGCAAGGGTCGCCAAGCGCCGGTCGCCCACTTGAACAACAAGATTTCCGTCCAGCCCGGAGCCATCGTCTGAATCCGGAATGGCATAGCGTACGGTGATCGCGTTGGCAGCGCGCGCGAGGCGAAAGGTTACACGCTGGCCGGGCCGATCGAGCAAAACTGCACGTCGTCCCGAAGCTTCTGACGGAAGCTCGCCAAAACGGCGGTCGGGACCAATGACCCTCCCATTGTGAGATGCATTTTCAGCTTCATATTCGGCAAAGGACTGATGCAGCGCCGCCGGAACCGAGGCGATCGGTTCGCCCGCAAGCGTCTCGATTGTCGGTCCACGCTGGATCGAATGATCTTTCGCATCGAGCGGCCTCACGACTATCAGGCTCGCCATCGGCAACACGGCGGCCGCCAAAGCGAAAATAAGCGGTGATCGTCCCATCGAGCGTTCCAGTCCGCTTTTCGGATTTTCCTACCTTCAGCTTATTGCAAACCCCGACGACAAGCTCAAATCCGCGCTGTTAATTAACCGGCGGGAGGGCCGAGGGTTCGGCGGAATATCAGCACGTCGCTCGAGGGATTGTCATCGAAGCCGCCCGGGGCCCGGGGCATCGGCCTTGGCATTTCGGCGACGGTCGGCAGCCTTGTGGTTGACGCAACGCTGTTTCCGGACATCGCTCGATTTGCCCGCTCGGCCGACGCGGCACGGCTGGCGTCCTTTCTGACCATTGGTCTTGCCATGCCGTCGATCCTGTTCATTGCCCTCATCCCCAGCATCGCTACCGGCGAGCAAGATCTTGTGAAGATCATGGCCGGCTTGGGCCTCGGCCTTCCGGCGATCATCCTTGTTACATTCAAAGCCTGGACAACCAACGCAGGCAATCTTTACTCCGCCGCGCTCGCTATCGAGCGGATCGTCCCGCGTCTGGCCTACTCGTCCATCGTGGTGGCTGGGCAACGTCGCGCCTGGCTCGTGCGACCGCGCGCCAATGCTGTGTGGGTCGATGCCGCGACGGCGCGCATCGTGATGGCAAGCGACGGGCGCGACCTCGGTATCCACCAGCGCATCTCTGAAATGGCGGACCCCCTGCATTTTGGTACCGTCGCGGGCTATTGGACTCGAATACCCTGGTTTCTATTCGGGCCGCTGATGGCCGGTCTCACAGTGTCGGGGGCGGCAATATACTCGCACCGCATCGCGCACAGCGCGCGCGACGATCATCCAAAACCCGATATGGAGCGGAATGTGGCACGGGGTGGGCCACTGGCACTTGCTGTCGGCGCTGCTGATCGGAACGGGGGCGACGATGATCGGGTGGATGCTCTATAAGGGCTGAATCCGTCGTATACGCGGACTGTCACAATAGGGACCAAGAATGGTTGCGGGCACCATGGCCCCATGCATCTCACAGCGATGGCGTCCTGCATAGGGCGACCGGGCTTGCTGCGCGCGCGGGGATTATGCCTGGCGAGCAAGCGGCACGCTACCGGGCCAGAACCATCCTCGTCGTCATAACACCGTCGGTGCAGATCCGTCTGCCACCACATTAGCGAAGGGAGCGAGCCAGACGGTCGGGATCATAGAGGGAGCGCTTCGCGCTTCGCCGCAAGCGGTCAGACAACCGCCTGTCAAATTCGGCCTTCCAGGCGGAAAGCGCGCGCGCGGGATCTTCGCGATTTCCGATTTCCTGGAGCGCGCGCGACATCGCGAGGAGAGCGGCCCGCTCGCGCGCGAGGTCCGGTCCCGCATAGCGTTCGGCAATCAAGCCCAGTTCATGGCGCATGCCGGCAACTGCGACGCTTACGCCCGCGGAGTCATCCCGTTCGGCCATCAGGGCGGCGGCGATGACGCCGTCGTCGATGGCGCGAAGCTGGTCTTCAATTCCGCGTGCAATCCGCTTCTCCGTTTCGCAAGGTTCGACAGCCCGAACATAGGCGCCGAGCGCGTTGAGCGTCGCCGCGCTCGGCTCGCTTCCGCCGAACTCCTCGACGATCAGGTTACGGATGAAGGCCTCGAGCGCGCGGCCCTGCGGCGCGCGTGCTATTTTGCCGGGCATGGCGAGGTCGGGAATGGTAGCAGGATCGAAATTCGCATTGCCACGCGCGGCGCTGAAGAAGCTGCTGGTAATATCCGCGGTGCCGGGCGCCGCAGATATCCCCGCGAGCAAGAAGTGCGGATTGCCGCGGCCATTAATGTGGCAGCTCGCGCAGCTCAATCCCGCCTTGGCGGCCTGGCCGCCGAGCAGGCTCGGTGCTCCGAACAGCGCGCGGCCGCTCCGCACGAGCGGCACTTCGCCGGCTGAAGTCGTCGCGAGACATGTAGAGGGCTGCGACGTCAACAGAGTATATTCAGAGCCCGGCTCCGCCCAGCGCAACTGCTCGAACCGCGGCGCCGAGGCAGGGCTTGTCGCCGCGATGCCAAGCAGCGCCGCGGCGAGCGCGATCAGCTTATGGATGAGCGTCCCCCCGCGATCCAGCGCCGCAGCTCATCCGCCTCGTAGCAGCCAAAGCCGCAGATGGTCTCGAGCTTTGCAAGATTCGCCTTCGCGCCTGCGAGATCGCCGCGTTCCAGTTTGAGCTCCCCATAATATTCGAGCGCTCCGCGGTGCGTCGGCGCGATACCGAGTGCGGCTAGATAATAGCCCTCAGCCTCACCATACCGTTTGAGCTTGCGGTTCGCGAACCCCAGGTATGTAAGCACATCGGGATGCGGCCCCGCGGCCCACAGTGCCTCGTCGAGCTTGGCAATTGCTGCCTCGTACCGATGCTCGTTGATCAGCGAGACGGCCGCGACATAGGTGGCATCAAGCGACTGGGCCGCCGCCAGCTTGACCTCCGGTATGATCGCGCTCAGCGATTGTGGCCCCGATGCGATTACGGCGTCCAGCTTGGCAATGGCATCCTCGAGCTTTGCTGTGTCGGCGCAGGCGCTTCCGCATATCTGCTGCAGCCCCTTCAGCGCTGCCAGCTGCTCCCCGGCCTTGTCGTTTTTGCCGAGCTTGGCGTGCGCGATTCCAAGATCGCGCCGCGCTTCGATCATATTATGGTCGTTGCGCACGGCGGCCTCAAGCGGCTTGACCGCGCGTTTGAAGTCGCCCTGCGCCATGTAGCTTGCGCCGAGCAGATAATTGGCCTGCGGATTGCGCGGCACCGCGGATACGACCTTTTTGAAGGCCTTTGCGGCGTCAGCGTAATTGCCGGCCGCAAAGGCCTCGGCGCCCAGCTTGTAATCGACTGTGGGGTCATAGGCTGGCGCGCTTTGACTTGGCATCGAACCCCCGCCGCCTCCGCCGCCGCCCGCTGCACTGGCGAGCGGAGCAGTGAATGCCGCGCATACGGCCATAACGATTAAGGGAGACCGGATTTGCATGAGTACCTCTTTCTCGATCGATTTGGACGACGGGCTAGCACGACCCCTGCGATGCCCTGATGCTGAAACATAGTCGTAGCGGGACCGCCGCCGGTTCAATTTCTCCTGCCCTGACGCGGAACGCAAATTTGCTCGCGAGATGGCCAGCAGCTATCTTGCAGGCAACAGCTTAGCACAACGCTCCGGCGCGGAACTGCCTCTTCCGCGACGCCGACCGCTTTCATTGCCCGCCAACTGCGTCTGCAGCGTCCCCGACCGATACAGATGTCATTTTATCCCTCGGTAGAAAAACTTTCTTTGTCTATCATTTTAGTTGACTAATGCTCGCGACTGGCAACAGGAGAATTCGCCATGTCCCGCAAAACCGCCATTATTCTTTCGCTCGGTCTCTTGCCTTATCCCGTATGCGCGCAGGCACAAGATACCGTTTCAACAGCCACCTCAGACATCGTCGTGACGGGCACGCGCGTTTCGGAACGCACCGCGACGACCTCGCCGGTCCCGATCGACGTGCTCAAGGGCGAAGAGATCCGGGCGT
>JAEMRT010000114.1 GCA_016463225.1 Sphingopyxis sp.
GCTGGCGGCCCACCCATGCCGCCCCCCGGTACGCCCGGCGGTGTTAACGGCATCGGCACGAATGTCGCGCCCTGGCATCTGTCGCTCAGTCACCATTTTGAGTTCCAGAGTCCCACCCGCGCAACCCATTATGGCTATTTCGTGAGCGTCTACCCGGATCTGGAGACCAAGAAGACCGTCGTCGGCCTGCCGGGTCACTACGACGATATTCTGGAAAAGCGCAATGGCGAGTGGCGTATTCTGGAGCGCAAGACGGTGATCGGCGCCAAATAGGCCGACATAATCTGGAAACTCATCAAGGGCCGGCAGAGATGCCGGCCTTTATTCGTTCGCCCTTTGGCAGCGTTCCGAGCGTCGATGCATGATCGCCAGCTATCGTCACGCCTCATCGTGGCAATCGGCCTTTACGACCCTATGCCGATCCATGACGTAACGAATGTCGACCTGGACGCATCTGCCTGCCTTGCTTGGTACTGGCTGCACCAGACTGGCGAACCAGCGCCGTTGCCCGCCGCCATGCCGCGTGGTGGCGGGCAAAGCTGTGCGGCGATCAGACGCTTCAGGACCGTTCCACACAGCACAAGGTCGGGCGCAGAAGGCCTGTAATATAGCGCGACGACATATTTCCCCGGCCCTTTCGCATAGGCACGGGCGTATCGGTTCGAAGGTGCGGCCTCTTTCGGAAGCAGAACTGCGCTTTCAACATTGTCCATCATCGCCTGACGCTGTGGCTGTGGCGCGCATCCGCTGACCAACATTGCCCAAATGGAGGCTTCCAGACAAACAATTGGCCGCGTCGTTGCCAGTTATAGGGCAACGACGCGGCCATATTGGTCTTAGCGTATGTCGGGAAACGTCAGAACTTGAAGTTCAGGATCATCCCGAAGGTCCGTGGATCGCTCAGAGCATTTTGCGATACGAGGATGGTAGGAGGATTGCCTGGGATGACGTCGGCAACATTCCAGTTGTCAGGCAGGAAGCGCTCGTCTGTCAGGTTGCGAACGTAACCGGTAATCGAGACATTCGGATTGAGGACCAGCGTGGCGTTGAAGTCGGCGACCGCACGCCCCGGAACGCGAATATAGGGCGTCGCACCCAGATTTGCCTGCTGCACAGTGATCCGCGAGCTGTCATGTTCCGAAACGTAGCGGACCACACCGCGCAGCATCAGCGCCGTATCGCCCCCCAACGCCACGCGATGATCGTAGGCACCGGTCACGCGGAAAGGCGGCGAAGGTGCGACATCGTCGTCAGAGAAAAACTGCGCATATTGCGTGGGAAAAGCACCATAGCGGGCGCGGGTATACGAGCCGTTCAGGCTGATCGTACCGTTTTCCCAAGGCCGCGCCTGGACTTCGAATTCCACGCCGTAAGACTTTACCGGAACCGTGATCGTCTCAAATGTACGGAACGGACCGGGAGGCGCGACATTGATGCCAGCAGTCTGATAGCCGCCATAATCATTATAGAAAGCGGCCAGGTTGACCTGAAGGCGATCGTTCAAAAAGCGGTTCTTCGAGCCAATCTCGTATGAGGTCAGCGTTTCCGCTGCCAGCACTAGGGTGCGGGGTTGACCAACCGCGTCCTGAGTCAGTGACTTGTCGCCCGGCGAAAAGCCGGTGGCGATCGAGGCGTAAAGCAGATTACGCGGGGTCAGATCCTGTTCCAGACGCGCCTTGTAGGTCACATTGTTGAACGAGGCCAGACGATCCGCTCCCGCCAGCGACCTGGTGACGCCTGTGAACGTGGTATAATCCTGATCGATTTCAATCTTGGTATTATCATACCGGATGCCGGCGGTAAGGCGCGTGGATGGAGTGAAAGAATAGGTTCCTTCGGCAAACGCCCCTACCGCCGTCGTCACCTTATGCGTAGTGGACCGGAAAATGAAGATACCCGCAGGCCCGACATTGTAATTGAACAGATTGTTCGTTTCGGTGAGCGAGTTTCGGTAATACATGGCACCGGCCTGCCACTTGAGCGGCGCATCGGCATCCGTGTTATGGACACGAAGTTCGTGCGTCATGAAGTTGTCAGGCGTTGTTCGCACGAAATTGTCGATATTGATCGCGCCTGGCCCCGGCGCGGTGCGTACGACGGCGGTCGTGTCCTGAAAAAATGTGCGGTATGCCGGAATATATGTCAGCTCAACGCCGCCCAGATCCAGATTGAAGTTGCCCCAAACCTGCCTGGAATGATTCCGCCCGTTGCCGACAGCGCTATTCGAAAAGACGAAATCGGTCGGCGAGCGACCCTGAACAACGCTGGTGCCGCCCGTATGGGTTGTGTTGAATTCCTGCGCATAGCCAAGCAGCGCGGAGAAGGTCTCGCTTGGCGTCCATAGCAGTTTAGCCCGGAAACTGGCGCTTTGGCGGGCGTCGCCTTTCGTGGCGTAATAGCCGTCACGTTCGAAATAGTTTCCGGCGACCCGCAGCGCCAGCTTGTCCTGAACGATAGGCAGGTTCACCGCGCCCACAAAATGGAACAGGTTGTAATTGCCGATTTCCGCGGTCCCTTCGACGCCGAAATCCTGCGTGTCGGGATCGTTGGTGTGGATCGCAACGACGCCCGCCGTCGCGCTGCGGCCATAGAGCGTACCCTGCGGCCCGCGGAGAACCTCGACACGCGCGATGTCGTAATTGCCGCCGACGCCATTATAGACATCGTCGGTGTAAATCGCTGCGGCAGACGATGTAGAGGTTGCGCTTCCGCCCACGCCGGAGTTGGACTGGATCCCGCGGATGACCAGACCGGTCGCCGGATTGTCCGTGCCGCCGGCCAGCGAGGTATTGGTCGAGCCCGAAGCGCCGCCGGAAATGCCGGGCACATCCTCGAGGATGTTCTTCAGTTCGTAGCGGCCCTGGCGGACCATTTCCGCGCCGGGGCGGACGCTGATCGCTGCGGCTGTCTTCTGGGCCGTATTGAAACGGCGTTCAGCGGTCACGATGATTTCTTCGAGGACCAGGGCTTCCTTGGTCGAGCCAGCAGTGGTGGCGTTGGCGCTTTGCGCCACGGCAGCCTGCGCTGATAAAGCGGACGCCAGGACGGATGTTGTTAAAAGGAATTTGGCGTAATTCATATTTTTTCCCCTATTATTTCGCCTTTGCCCAGGCGATTTTATCGTGATTATTCAAGAAACCTGGAGACAAACCACAAGAGCCGGACATGCGCGAACCTGGCTCGCGGACATGTTCGCGCGACCAATCTGCCCTTAATGACCAGCGAGGATATCCACACGACTTAGGCTTGCGCGACCATGCGACGGACATCCCTATTTGTCGTGATTATCAGCCGCCGAACGACAAGATAGGTGCATCAATTACCGGCTGCTGCTTGAGCACAGGCCCACATCATCATTCTCTCGCCAAATCATGCCCATGGAGGACTGTGTCTGAGAGACGTATCGACGTCGGTTTCATCTCTGGAAACGATATTGCTTGTCATTATCTAGATGGCGCTGACAAATTTTAGCCAGTACCACGCCGTGCCCTGGGTGGCCCATTCCAAGGGCCTATTGGCCCATTGATCGTAACGTGTAGCGATGGCGCGATTGATCTTGAGGTGGCCGAATATGCGCTCGATACGATTGCGCTGCTTATGGAGGGCTCTGTGATACTCGATCTTCACGCGGAGATGTGAACCGCCAAGAATGACAGGCTCGATCTGTCGTTCGGCAAGCTCGACTCGGATTGCGTCGGCATCGTAGCCCTTGTCCGCCAGGACGGCATCTCGACTTGTAACGGTTTTGTGCCGGTCACTTATCTCATTATGCCACCCTAGTTTCGAAGGCGAGCGGGCTGATGCCGCCCAAGTATGAATGCCGACGGCGGGTGTTGTAGAAGCCATTTATGTACTGAAAGGATGGCGGCTTCCGCCTGACGCCTGGCTGACCAGCTCTGCCGCCAGATGAGTTCGACCTTCAAGGATTTGAAGAGGGTCTCGACAGACCCATTGTCGTAGCAATTATCCTTTCCGCTCATCGATGGACACAGGCCGTAGGCCTGCAGCTTTTTCTGATCGTCGTAAGAATAATATTGGCTGCCGCGGCCCGAAACGCAGTTCAGCGCAGCTAAGGGCGAAGGCCGCCTTCCGGGCGCAGGCGCACCGCCATGTCCAATACCCTGATCGCCAGATCCTTGTTGGCTACGCCGCCCTTCGGCCATCCTATCGCTGACAGCCCAACCCACGACACGCCGGCTAAGCAGGTCCATGATGACGGCAAGATAAAGCCAGCCTTCTGAGGTCCAGATATTGGTGATGTCGCCCGCCCATTTACGGTTCGGCGCATCGGCGGCGAAGTCGCCGTCCAGCCAGTTCGCTGCAACCCCCAGGCGATGGTGGCTGTCGGTTGTGACCCATTGCATTTATGTGTAATTTTGGAGCGGGCGAAGGGATTCGAACCCTCGACCCCAACCTTGGCAAGCGCCGCTATGCCCCATGCTACGGGCGCTGAGCAGCGCGGATCGGCCTAGTTAGGCTTGGACCTGTGGCGCCAAACATCAAAGAAAAATAGGATCGCAGATACGAAAAACCACACAACTACCAAAGACTCTGGCTTAACCCAGGAACCATTTTTTGGCACGTTAAGTTGCCAAGGGCCCGCTACTTTTTCGAACATAAACCCGGCAACTGGCCAACAAAAAGTTCCAAGAACAGTCGCAAAAGCAAGGGATTGGAGCGTCGTTCTGGTGTGGCTTCCCATGTAACCAACTACTATAAAAACTAATGTCGCTGAGATCACCACTCCAGAAAATTCGAATGGCCCATCTGCCGTCAAAATGGATACAACGACGGCAACAACGCCTGCACCTAATGCCGCCGCATCTGTCTGGCCACCTTTATCCATGGAATACCCCCTAGTTCGACGCCATTATGCATCCATCTAGTATGTTGGAAGCGCAAAATACAGATCGAACTGATCGTTACGCGCTCGCCCTCTGGCCCCTTGCTACTGATTCCCAGCCAAACATATCGAGCCTGCCGACCCAATACATGCGCGAGGCGGCGGGATGGCCAGGCACAAGTTTACCGACCGATGGATACGCAGCCGAAAAGCACCGCCACAGGGGCGCCAGGAGTATTGCGACCTGTTGGTGCCGGGCCTTCGCTTGCGCGTATCCGGCCGCGACGTGCGTGCCTTCTCGACGGTCCTGAGGCTGCATGGGCAGTTTCGGCGATACACCATAGGCCGCCATCCCCGATGGACGCTTGCCGCCGCCAGAGGGGAAGCCTTGCGGATAATGCGCATGGTTGATGCCGGCTTGGAACCCGCTGTCTCTTTCGCTAGCGCGCCCCCGCAATCTATGTCGCCGCCCATCGTCGAGGTTCCGCCCACACCCATCGGCCCGACCTTCGCCCAGATGGTGGATGCCTATGTCAAACTGCACGCCAGACCGAACGCGCGGTCGTGGCGCAATATCGCTTCGGGCCTTCGCCATGCCGCCCTAGAACACCTGCAAACCCGGCCCGCCGAGCAAATCGCCAAGGCCGATCTCGTCGCCGTCCTCGACAAAATGGTCCTAGCTGGAACGCCACAGGGTGCGAACTCGATGCGTACGCGGCTGGGCATGGTGTTTCGATGGGCAGCTGACCGCGACATGATCCCCGCCAATCCTGCCATCGGCCTCCGCATGCCGGCACGCGCAACAGAGCGCGATCGTGTCTTGACCGGCCCAGAGCTGGCGGCGGTCTGGCGCGCGACCTATGACGTTGGACAGCCGTTTGGCGCCCTCGTTCGGATGCTGGCGCTGCTGGGGCAGCGGCGGTCGGAAACGGCAACCATGCGGTGGTGCCATGTCGTCGGCAAGGAATGGCACATTCCCCGGACCAAACAGGGGCGCCCGCACATCGTTCCGCTATCGGATTTCGCCCTGAGCGAGATCCAGGCGCTGCGACCCGCCACTGGCGACGGGTTTGTCTTCTCGACAGATGGCGGCAAGACCCACTTTTCGGGTTACAGCAAGGCAAAGGCGCAGTTGGACAAGCTGTCGGATACGGACGGCTGGTGCCTGCATGACCTGCGGCGCGGCTGCCGTTCCTCTCTGTCCCGGCTCGGCGTGCCCCGGCATATCTGCAAGAAGATTATCGGCCACGCCGACGGTAAGATCGACCGCATATACGACGTGTTCGACGCGCTTGACGACCGCCGGGCCGGTTTGCTGCGGCATGAGCGATTTGTGTTGTCTTTGACTGACCGGAAAAATGCTGACTGACACGCAACGCTATCTGGCGTCCGCTGCCTGCGCGACATAAGTTGCCGAGATGGCAAAGGACGACAGTTACGCTTGGGAACCACTTAGCTTTGAGCGGCGGGTACAAATTTTACGCGCAATTCGAAAAAAGGAAAAGCGGCCAGTTCGCGGTAGCCATGTGGCACGTTTAGTGAGGTTTGTCGAAGAAGCGTTGGACCCAACTCCCCAAAATTTTCGTCTACTGGGTCTCGACATTGATGCAGCACATGATTTTACGGCCCTGCAAAAGCGCTTAGCCACAGATTTGAAGGCGATTAGTGAGCAGGCGAGGGCCATTGAAGGGTACTTACCTCCTGCACGCGCATCGTCGCGTTTTTCGCCGCAAAACACGGAGCCCGACGACTTTGTGAAGGCCGCCAATGCGCGACCATGGCTTCGTCGGTTAGACCCTCTTCGGGTCGCCATTCGGGCGCTCCAGGGGAATCGCGCAAGCGAGATAGTGCCCGACGCCCATGACGTCCGCGCGGCCCTGAACCTGCTTTCTAAATTGGGTTCCCGCCAGCCCCCGAAAAACCTAGGTGGTCGTCCATACGACCCAGGGCTCGCCCCACGTATAGTTCGGGCCGTTTGCGTATACCGCCACAGCGAAGGACTCCCAGTGTCGTTCGTCTGGCAAGACCAATACAAGCGTGACCGGAAGGATGATCCTCTAGGAATTAAGGCAACGCCTGGCGGTAGTCGACCGGCCAAACAATGGGGGGACACTACAGATACAAATGAGCTAATTCTAGCCGTCGCAGACGAGTTTGGCATCGATGAGCCCACATCCCGGCTCCGCACAGCTTTGGCAAACTATGGTGAAGAACTTAAAGCGATCGGGCGCGAAGCACCTGACGAGATAGACTTGTACGGCAACTTGTACGAGGAAAAGCCGAACCGCCGACGCGTAGATTAATGCTAACCTATACCCAAAACGGGCCGAGTTAGCATTATGGTCCTATATGGTCCTGTGAGTTAGAGACCCGCATAACGCTCCTCGCGCCGCAATGCGGCCAACAGAAGGAGAAACACTATGAAAATGAAGGCCCTGGCGATCGCCGCAGCTAATGCTGACGAGGCGCTCGACACCACTGTCCATGACCAGAGCTTGGACGCCGACATGCCCCGCTCGCCCAACCGCGATCAGTCCTTTCCCTATGGGAAGCTACTGACCGCCGCCGAGGTGGAGCAGCGCACCACTCTCGACATTCGCACCATCGAGCGGATGGTAGCAGCCGACGCGTTCCCCGCTCCGGTCCGCCTGAGCCCGCGCCGCCGCGCATGGGAAGAAGCCGCCGTTAACCGCTGGCTGGCGGCGCCGCAGCGCTGGGTCTGCTTCTAACCGACCCGCTCACCACATCGCCAACTAACAACACCCGCGCGGCCATGCGTCGCGCGGGAGGAGGAACCTATGACCGTGTTTCCGGGCACCGCCCACCCCGCCGCTCGCTCTCTGGAGCAGCGCGTCGCTGACGGAAAGGCCGGCGTAGCCGCGCCCGACGCCATCTTCCCGTTTCCCCATCGCAGCGAGGAGGCCCTTCCCATTCCGGAGGGCCTGCGCGATGGCGGCGCCATCCAGAAAGAAATCGCGGCCGGCTTCCGCCTGACCGCGCGCCACGCCTATCGCAGCGCGGACGGCGATCTGCTCGCCATCGTCGCGCGCATGGAGAACGACAAAGGCGAGAAGACCTTCCGCCCCATCTGCCACTATGGCACCAACAGCGACGGCTTCGCCATCTATCGCACTGGCTTCTTCGCAAAGCCGCTCCCCCTCTATAACCTGCCAGCCATCGTCGCGCAGCCCGACCGTCCGGTCCTGCTGGTCGAGGGCGAGAAGACCGCCGACGCCGCTGCGGCCCGCTTCGGCGACGATTATGTCGTCGCCACCTGGCCGGGCGGTGCAAAGGGGGTTGGCAGTGTTGATCTGGCGCCGCTGTCCGGTCGCGACGTGACAATCTGGCCGGATAACGACAAAGACGGTCGCGATGGTGCGCAGAAGCTGGCGGGCTTGGCATATGCCGCAGGAGCCAATGCGGTGCGTATGGTCGCGGTGCCGGATGCCTATCCACCGAAATATGACCTAGCCGATCCCGATCCTGAGGGGGTGGTGGGCGACATGGCGCCGGCCGCGCTGTTGGCGGGGGCTGTCCTGATCGATCCTGCCTCTATCCGTACGGGGCCGCGCCAGCCGCAGGCGCAAGCGGCTTCGTCGCGCCCGAAGACCGACGCGGATATTGCCGAGGGCTTCCGTATGATGCGGTTCCTGCAGACGGTCGGCGTCCGCAACTACGCGGCACGCGGGGACTGGATAGACTCCGGCATGATCGCCAAGAACAGCTTTGGCGAGGCCGGCTTCGAACCGTGGGTAGAGCTTTCCGTGAACGAGGGCGGCGGCAGTGACAGCGAGGAAGAGTATCGCCGCGTGTGGGATAGCTTTGGCGAGCGCGCACCTGGCGAGGGCCTTACCATAGGCACCATAGTGATGCAGGCGCGCGAAGCCGGCTATGAGTCTGAGGAGGGTACCGGCAACGCTTCCGGGGGCGGGGGCGGCGGCAATCGCGCCGATCCGGCCGCCTTCGTGCTGGAGCAGTGCGACGAAGCCGGCGACCTGTTCTGGCTGGACCAGTACGGCAAGGCGCATGTGTCCATGTCCGTGCCGCTGACCGGCCACGCGGACGCGACCCGCGTCGTGCATCTTCGCGTCGGCAGCCGCCGCCATGTGGAGGCAGTGTCCGGCCGCTATATTGCCGCCAAGGGCAACAAGGTGCTGTCCAAGGAGCAGCAGAGCCGCGCCATGGTGCTGCTGGAGCATCGGGCGCGGGAGAGCGGCGACGTGTTCGAGTCGTGCATGCGTGTCGGCCAGCATCGTGGCGCCATCTATGTCGATCTCGGCCGCCAGGACGGCAAGGTCGTGCGCGTTGACGCCAAGGGTTACGCGGTGACGGAAGAGTGCCCCGTGCGCTTCGTGAGGGGTAGCCGGGGCGAGCTGCCGCTGCCACAGCCCGGCGGTACGCGCGCCCTGTTCGAGACGCATCTGAACCTGTCTGGCGATGATCTAACGCGCGCCATCGCCTTCTGCCTGGGTGTGCTGGCCCCGCTGCCGTCGTTCCCAATGCTGCTGATCGAGGGACGCCACGGGTCGGCCAAGAGCACGATCGGCGACATGTGCCTGATGCTGTGCGATCCGCCGCTGGGCCGCAAGGCCGGGCGCATAAAGATGCCGCGCGGACAGCAGAATCTGTTCGTGCACGCCGCCAAGGTGCGCGTCGCGTTTATCGACAACGCCTCCGACATATCGCCCGACGAAGCCGACTCCTTGTGCGTCTGCTCGACCGGCGGCGCGGTCTCGTCTCGGCAGAATTACACCGACGACGACGAGATGCAGATAAACGCGGTGCGCCCCGTAATCGTGACCTGCATCGGCACGCCGACCGGACGGGGCGACTTTCTGAACCGCTGCCTGCGCGTGACCGCCGACCCAATCGAAAAGCGCAAAACCGAGGAGGCCGTGTTCGACGCTTTCGAGGCCGACGTGCCCCGCATGCTGGACTATCTGCTGTCGGCGCTTTCCGCAGCGCTGCGGAACAAGGCCAAGGTGCAGCAGCGCGTGAACGATGGTACGCTGATCCTGGCTCGCATGGCGGACTTTTCCCTGTTCGTGGAGGCGGCGGCCGAAGCCCTGGGTCTGGAGACCGGCACGTTTTCGAAGATGCTGCGGACCGAGCAGAGCAGCATGCAGAGCGAGGCCGCTCTGGGCGATCCGCTGGGCCGGGCAATCTATCGCTATCTGGCCGGCGACCCTGGCCGGCTGGCGCTGGACGGTTATGCCGTGGACGTGCTGCACGAGTTGGCCCCGCTGGTGGACGCCAAGGATCTGCCGGCCAGCAACAAGCTGAAGGGCGCCTTGTGCCGCATCGAGGCGGGGCTGACGGAGTTGGGCATCCGGTTCGACGTGAAGGCCGAGACCGGCACCCGCGCGCACCGGACCCGCTACCGGATCGTACGCACGGACGCCTTCGACGCCGAACCCATGGAGAAGACCTTTTAGGCTGATCGGCCCCGGCGTCGAATGGGCGATGCTGGGGATCGCGGGGATCGCGGGGATCGCGGTGCCTTTTACTTTCTATAGAGAAAAAGGGAGAGAGGCCTGGCCGCCATGCGTGC
This sequence comes from Sphingopyxis sp., assembly GCA_016463225.1. Lineage (GTDB taxonomy): Bacteria > Pseudomonadota > Alphaproteobacteria > Sphingomonadales > Sphingomonadaceae > Sphingopyxis. The sequence continues at coordinate 10,395 of JAEMRT010000114.1, forward strand.
CCGGCCTTTTGCTTTATTGCGGGAGGACGCCCGCGATCCCAGCGACCGCCGCGTCGGCCGACGTGCCGCCCATAGAGAGGCCGCTGCCGGGTATGGGAACGGAAACAGCCCGCCGCAGATTATTGGACGCAGAGCGTCGCGAAAGGACCGCCATGGAAGAGAAGCGCCCCGGCCAGCACCCCGACGAGGAACTGACCAAACTGGTCGGCAAGGACAGCGCGACCTTCTCGCCACCACCGGCCAACGCCAAGCCCACGGACATTGAGCGCGACCTGTTGCGCCGTGCCCAGCGACGCGGGGACGCCGACCGCGAAGAGATGCAGCGGACGGGCCATGGCGACCACCAAGGGGAGGCCGGCTTCTAACCGCCGCTCGCGCCGCCTTCCTGTTGTTCTCTTTTTGTTCTACCATGCCGCCGACCCTGAGTCGTGAGGAGATACGCCATGGTACGACTAATAGACCGCCCCTTTGCCCTGCCCGATCCCGACGCGCCGCAGTCCGCGTGGGATGCCGCCGCCGACCAGCTTAACGCCGTCCATTTTACCGGACGCCAGCTATACCGCGCCATGCAGGCGTATATCGCCGTCCCGCCCGATGGGCTGGACCTTTCGGGCAAGGACCGCGGCCTTGCGGATTATCTGCGCGGCGAGGGCTTTGGGCCGATCGATCTTGCCTGCCTGGCCGCTCGCGTTCGGCACGAATGGCTGCTGCAATATGCTTGTGACATTGCCCTAGACCTGAGCCCGGAGGAGTGGCCCGCGTATTACGAGGCAGCCGCCCGCGCGCGCCTGACCGCATGCTATGGCCAGCTGGAGCCCATGCACTTTGACGAGCTGGTCGAGATGGCGAGGGACGTGGCGTGGTGATGGGCTTTGGAAACCACGGCGAAAAGCCCGGCACCCTGCGAGACACGGCGCGCGCCATCTACGACGCGGTGTATCCGGGCGAGGAATGGGCGCCGGTCGGCTTTGAGGAGGCGGAGCGGTGCGAAACGGTGCATTACCGCAACGCCCTTTCCGCCGCGCGCCAGGCGAGCATGCTGCTGTCCGAAACCGGCGACGGCCGGCTGCTGTGACGGCGCGTGAGCGAGAACCGCGACGGCCTGCGCCGGGCCACGCACATATTCGAGGCGGCAGTCTGGCACTACGCGGTGCGGGTTGTGTGCAGCCGTTGCCCGCACAGCGCGGCGTTTAATCCGCACGGTCTGTGGTGGCGCTTCCAGCGCAAGGGGTGGGACGACCACCTGGGCGCGGCCCGACAGCGGTTCTGGTGCAGGGACTGCGCGCGGGCGACGGGACGACGGGTGCGACCCATAAGGCTGGAGCTTGTGGCCGAGCAGGACAGCGACGTGCGTTTGGAGATGCCTGACGAGCGGGAGTGGAAGCGGGCGGTTAGCCGGTTTAGGTCTTAGCGCAACTTGATGGACGAGGAATGCAGACATGACGGTGACGATTTCCGAACACCGGATGGCGATGGCTAAGGCATTTTGGAGCAGCTGCTGACGGCGCTGGCCGCCGAGACGGAGGGCAACATGGTGGCCGGCGGTGACGTGCTGGACGTGCGGGCCTTCGCCAGCCGCCATGATCGAGTACGACGACAGCCTGACCGCGAACAGCCACTTCCGGGAGGCGGGGCAGCAGGTGGGCAAGCGCGTGGAGGCCTATGTGCGGATGCTGCGGGAGAAGCAGCAGGCCACCGGCGAGCGGTTCCTGGCGGAGGTTATAGACCACGCGATGGCGGTATCTGATATCGTGCATTGATCGAGTGCTAATTTCGGCATACTTGACGCGGCATCATTTGCTACTAAATTGGCGACCAACCGACCGCAGCGCGCGGAACTTTTTGACGAATTATCAGTTATTTAACTTTATATTCGTAAAATGGCCGATCGGCCAGCTGGAGTCTAAGAGATGCGTTCTACCACTTACCTCTGATAAAATCCAAAAGGGGCGTCTTGACCGACGCCCTTTTTTGATGCCCTTTCACCGCCCGTTTGGGTTTAAGGGGAATACAGATGGGAGAGCGTACTTCGTATTTCCTTAAGCGATTTATCTATCCTCTGATTGCTTATATTTTGCTAGTCTATGGTTGGATAGACTTCGTAGCCAAACCCTTTGTGTCTTTGCCTAGCGCAAGTAATATTACTTGGCGTGATGCATTTTTAGATCTTTTTTCAGCATTCCCTAGAGCTTATGGATGGTTAGGTGCAGGCTATGTATGGCTTCTATGCACTTTTCTAGTGTTGTTCGTTAGCATAATTTTCATCCTACGCCCAATCCGCGCAGTTCTCAAATATCTTGATCATTCCGAATCTCCACTTTCGGTTTTGCGAACTGACATTGTTTTAGATTTCAATGAAAATTGGTCGAATTGTGAATTGAAAAGAGTTCAGCTTTTGCACGCCAACAAGCCAGGGCTCAATGCTTATGAATACAATTTAGTATCTCATAAAGGTACAATTGAAATTAAATCTCTTCGATCCATTCTAAATGATATCAATGTTACGAAAAAGATTCATGATACGAGACGCGGAAGCGTCCTTGAATGTATAGAAGAATATAATAGAACTTTACCCTTCAGCTTTTGGGCAACATATTTACCAGATTATATGGTGTATCTACTATTTAATGTTGGCCTTTTTAATAAGACTGTACTTAAAAGATCTATTGTTACTATAGATCGAGATGAATATAATGGACCGAATCCGTCGTTTGAAATACACGCAAGAAATTATGTATCCCATATAGAAATAAAATTGCAGTTTCCTGATGGATTCGAGCCATCTGAAGGGGTTTTAGCGAAATCTATCCAAGAAAGTACAATTTCAGATAAAGATGTTATAAGGGGTTATGAGGATGGAAAGCAAATATATGAGGTTCGTTGTTCGAGGCTTAAGCCAGGGCAAATAGTTCGCCTTACATGGGTGCCAAACTAGTTCGGCCGCTAGATGGTAAAAGCGGAAATGCGCTGACGCAAATGTGCAATCTCTACACCGTCCGCGAAAGCGCTGCCGAGGTAGCCAAGTATTTCGGCGCGAAGTTGCCCGCCGCGTTTACTGCCCTCCGAAAAGACGGTGCCCGGCCATTGCGGCTTGGTAGTGCGAGAAGCCGATGGCGAATGCGTCATGCAGTCCAGAGCGTGGGGCGTCATCCCGGCGACAGGCTTTGCGGAGGCGTAGGGCGCGCGCGGCGAGAGGACCCTTCCGTGGTGCTCCGTAAAGTGCCAGCCGATCTTCGCCTGGGCCGGCTTCTGGCTGCACGGCGACATAGAGGGGTGATCGAGTTCCAGGCCCGTTGCTTTCCGTCGGATCTTGTAGATGTAAAGCGAACCGGCGAGCTTTCGATAAAAATGGCGGGCGTGGGGCAGGAAGGCGCGCCGCTGCTGTAGAGTACGAAAGGCGACGGTCGCAAATCGACCGAGGCTGTGTAAAAACGCCGAGGACAGGTTCGATCACGCAAGATTGATTCATGGACAATCGCCAACGGATTCATTCCTTACGCCACGACCGACGCCCCGATTCTGAAGTTGCTCGTTTCGTTTGCGACGAGATGTTTTTACACAACCTCGACCATTTGCCGACGCTAAGCAACTTCGCAATTCGGCTCAAAACCGGACGCTCGAAAGCATTGCTGTTCATCACAGCCCTCCGCATAATAAGCTCATGAAAAACATCCAGATCATTGACGGTGCGCTCAATGCGACCTTCAGCCTGTTTCAAGCCACTGACGATGAATTTGGTGCGATTTTTGTCGGGAATAGTGACATGGCAATCATTGAGGACGTGTTTGCGCGTCTTGGGGATGCCGAAGCGGGCCGCGTTATTTCGCCTCTGTGGGATCGCCCCATTCTGAAGAGCGAAGCGCAGGGGATACATGGAACGCTATTCTACGACTGATCTGCCCCCCGCTGAGTGGCCCAGAGACTATGATAGTCTGGACCATGAAG
>JAEMRT010000115.1 GCA_016463225.1 Sphingopyxis sp.
CCCCCCCCCCGCGACGGCAGTGCGGCTCGCTTCGCTCGCACCCACCCCTAACCCCTCCCTTGCAGGGAGGGGGATTCAGCGCCGCCGCCCCTTGTGCTTGATATTCGCCGGCCGCCCACGCTTGCCGACAACATGCTTGCCCGCCTTGTCCTTCACCCCGTCACGCCGCGGCGCGCGGTTGCGGTATCCGCCCTCGGGGGCATCGGGCAGTTCAAAGCGCAACGCGCCGCTGATCGGATTGGCATCGATCAACCGCAGGTCGAGCCGCTCGCCGACGGTAAAACTCACCCGCCCATGCTCACTGTCGAGCGTCCGCGCCTTTTCGTCATAAAAAAAGCGTTCATTGCCCAGCGTCGACACCGGCACCAGCCCATCGCCGCCGAGCCCGTCGACCGTGGCGAAGAAACCAAACGGCTGCGCCCCCGTGATGCGTGCCTGGACGATCTCGCCTTTTTTGGCCGACAGATAGGCGGCGACATAACGATCGACCGTCTCACGCTCCGCCTCCATCGCGCGGCGTTCCAGCGCGCTGATCGCCTCGCCGATGCGTGACAACCCCTTGGCGTCGGCTTCGCCCAGCCCGGTCCGTTCGGGCAGACCCTTGGGCTTGCCGGGAACCTCGAGTTTGTAGCTGTCGACCAGCGCGCGGTGGACGATCAGATCGGCGTAGCGGCGGATCGGCGAGGTGAAATGCGCGTAGCTACCGAGCGCGAGGCCGAAATGGCCGGCGTTGGCAGGACCATAATAGGCCTGCGTCTGGCTGCGCAGGATCGCCTGCATGATCTCGGGCAGCCGGTCGTCTTCGGAAAAACCGTCGATCAGCCGGTTGAACACCGCGGGGGTGATGACCTGCCCCAGCGCGAAACTCTGTTCGAAGGTTTCGAGATAATCTTTCAGGCTGACGAGCTTCTCGCGGCTCGGCGGTTCGTGGATGCGGTACATCACCGGCGATTTCTTCGCCTCGAGCGCTTTCGCCGCCGCGACGTTCGCCGCGATCATATAATCCTCGATCAGTCGCATCGAATCGAGCCGGTCGCGGACCCGGATTTCGGCGATTCCGCCCTGCTCGTCGAGGATCACCTGCCGTTCGGGCAGATCAAGGTCGAGCGGTGCGCGCGCGGCCCGCGCGGCGGCGAGGAGTTTCCAGCAGGCCCACAGATTGCGAAGTCCGGGCAGCACATCGGCATCCCAGCCGTCGCGCGCTTCGTCGGCATCATACGCCGTCTGCGCGTGCTCATAGGCGATGTTGGCGCGCAGCCGCACCAAAGCGCGAGTAAAACGCCACGACGTTACCTTGCCATGCCTGTCGATGACGAGATGGCACGCCAGCGCCGCGCGGTCCTGCCCGGCTTTCAGCGAGCAGACGCCCGCCGACAGCGTTTCGGGCAGCATCGGGACAACCTGATCGGGAAAATAGACGCTGTTGCCGCGCCGCCGCGCCTCGCGGTCGAGCGCGCCGTCGGGGCGGACGTAAAAACTGACGTCGGCAATCGCGACGATCGCGCGGAAACCGCCCTTGTTCGGCCCGTCGGTGTCGGGCTCGGCCCACACCGCATCGTCATGGTCGCGCGCGTCGATCGGGTCGATCGCCACGATCGGCAGCTCGCGCAGATCTTCGCGGCCGTCGGGAGTGAGCGGCAGCTTCGCAGCAATCTCTGCTTCGGCAAGCGTTTCGGCGCCGAACACATGCGGGATTTCGTGCCGCGCGATCGCGATCATGCTCAGCGACTTGGGCGCAAACGGATCGCCAAGACGCTCAACGACCTTTGCCTTGACCGCCGGACCGCGCCCGGTCAGCTCGGCGCGCACGAGGTCACCGATATTGGCGTCGCCCTTGTCGGCCACCGCAAAATCATAACGCGCGCGCTTGTCGGCGGGGCGCAGCCACAGCACCGGCTTGCCCCCCGGCCCCATATCCTCGACCAGCACGCCGATCACCGTCTCGCCGCCCGCTTCAAGCCGTTTCATGGGATGCGCAACATGGCCGCCGCCGCGTTCTTCGGTGCGCGCAAGGATGCGGTCGCCGACCCCAAGCGCGCCTTTGCGCCCCTGCTCCATCACGCGCAGGCGTGGCGCCGGGCTCGCGGCTTCCCAATGCTCAGGCACCGCCCAGACGGTGCTGCCATCAATCGCCGCAACGCGCAGAACGGTCACCCGCGGCAAACCGCCATGCTTGTGAAACGCGCGTCCGGGGGCCAGATCGACGAGCCCCTCGTCGGTCATGTCCTTGAGCAACGCCTTCAGCGCGATCTTTTCGTTGCCGTGCAGCGCGAAATGCTTGGCGATCTCGCGCTTGCCGACGGCTTCCTTGCTCTCTTCGACAAAGCGCAGGATCTGATCCGGGCTGGGCAAGCCAGCCGGCTGTTGCCGTTTCGCCAATTAATAGGTCCGGCCGATGAGCACCCGTTCCACCGCGGGCTCGCCGGTAAAGAAGCAGGCGCCGTCGGCGGGTGCCGCATCGAGCGGGGTGTTGCGCATCGTCAGCTTAAGCCCTTTCAACTGCTCGACGATCTTGTCGAGCGCCGCGCCGGTCGGGCGCGCCCATTGCACTTCTACCCAGCCAACGAATTTGTCGTCGCCTTTGAAATGGGCGGCGAGATCGGTGACGTCGCGGCGGATATTGGCGTCGAGGCGCTCCTTTGCCTCGGCGTGAAGGCTGGCCTGAATATCCTCCAGCGTCACTACCGCATCGGCAACAAAATCGCCCTTCGCGATGAAAGCCGAATTCAGCTTGCCATCATCCTTGTACAGCCGGTCGCGGCGGATCACCGCGACATTGCCGCCGGCGACATCGCGCGGGCCGATCTCGAGAATGATCGGTGCGCCCTTCTTGACCCAGCCCCAGCGCTTGGTCTGCGCCTTGTTGGCACCGGCGTCGAGATGGACGCGCAGCGGCTCGCGAAACGCATCGAGCGCTTTCAACTCGGTTTCGATGCCGCGGCAATAATCGAGGATCGCGGCGTCCTCTTCATTGTCACGCAGCATCGGCACGATGACGATCTGGTGCGGCGCGATGCGCGGCGGACAGCGCAGGCCATCGTCGTCGCCGTGCGTCATGATGACGCCGCCGATCATGCGCGTCGACACGCCCCAGCTCGTCGTGTGGCACAGGCTATGGCCGCCGTCCTTGTCCTGATAGCGGATCCCTGCCGCCTCGGCGAAGCCGGTGCCGAGATAGTGCGAGGTGCCGGCCTGCAACGCCTTGCCGTCCTGCATCATCGCCTCGATCGAATAGGTCGCGACGGCGCCCGGGAACCGCTCGTTCTCGGGCTTTTCGCCCGCGACCACCGGCATCGCCAGCACATCTTCGGCAAAGGCGCGGTACATTTCGAGCGCGCGCAGCGTCTCGGCCATCGCATCGGCTTTGTCGGCGTGCGCGGTATGGCCCTCCTGCCACAGGAATTCGCTGGTGCGCAGGAACATGCGGGTGCGCATTTCCCAGCGCACGACATTGGCCCACTGGTTGACCTTGAGCGGCAGGTCGCGCCAGCTCTGTACCCAACGGCTCATCGCCGCGCCGATCACGGTTTCCGACGTCGGACGCACGATCAGCGGTTCTTCGAGTTTCGCCTCGGGATCGGGGATCAGCTTGCCCTTGCCGTCCTGGATCAGGCGGTGGTGGGTGACGACTGCCATTTCTTTGGCAAATCCATCGACATGGTCGGCTTCCTTCTCAAAGAAGCTCAAGGGAATGAACAGCGGGAAATAGCAGTTCTGGACCCCGGCATCCTTGATCGCGGCGTCCATCACCGTCTGGATGCGTTCCCAGATGCCATAACCCCACGGCTTGATCACCATACAGCCGCGCACGCCCGATTCCTCGGCAAGATCGGCTTCGGCAATGACATCCTGATACCAGGCCGCAAAGTCGGCCTGCCGGGTTACGCTGAGCGCATGTTTGACCATATTATCCGATTTCTGTCGCAGCGGGCGGAAAAGCGCCCGTCATTTCACTTCTTCGCGAGTTCCGCCTTGAGCGCGGCCACTTCGGCCTTGAGCGCGGCGATTTCGGCATCCTTCGCCTTGGCGCCGCCGACGCCCGGAATCAAGGCGCCTGCCGCCTGCTGGAACATCTCCATATTGCGCCGCGTCAGTTCGGCGAGCGGGTTCGACCCGAGCACGCCGTCGAACGCCGCGCGAACGTCCTGCTGATTCTTGCGGAACGCGGTCATCGATGCTTCCAGATATTGCGGCACCATCGACTGCATCTTGTCGCCGTACATGCCGATCAGGTGGCGGAGGAAATTGACCGGCAACAGCGTCTCGCCGCGCGTCTCCTCATCCATGATGATCTGCGTCAGGACATTGTGCGTGATGTCGTCGCCGCTTTTGGCATCGACAACGCGAAATTCGCGCCCGTCGCGGACCATCGTGCCGAGATCCTCGAGCGTGATATAGCAGCTGCGTTCGGTGTCGTAGAGCCGCCGGTTGGCGTATTTCTTGATCGTGACGACGCCATCGTCCGCCGTCGTCCTGGACTTCGCCATCTTGACCCGCGCTCCTTGTCATCCCGTGCCCTGGCGATCGCGCCGCGCGGGATATTCGATTGTTGGCGGCAATAGCATCAAATTATGATGCATCGCAACATGCGGCGGTTGGCCGCGGCGGCGGCTGGCAAATGATTCGTCGGCAGCAGAAATATTTCGGACCGAAACGACAGTTTCGTCCGCCTGCGGCCGCCGAAGACGCAAGGAACGGAAGAATGTGGACGCCAGACGCCTGCTGGTCCCGCAATCGACACAAGCGCAATTTCGTTTCACCCGAAATTACATTCTTGGCATAATTGACCGCTGTTGACCAGAATGCCGGTCATTCATTACGCGTCACTCAGCTCGTCGCGCCCCGGTTCTTTTCCACCCGCCGCGACCGCCTGTTGCGAAAAAGCCACAGCAACGCACCGGAGTCGCACCGGTGCCATAAAATTTACATCAAAGGCTTGTGCGGCTGAAAATTTCTGTCTTTCTAGACCCCAATCCGTTCACTCCAATTTTTTGAACGGCAACCGGGGAATTACATCATGAAGAAGACTAGCCTGCTGGTCCGGGGCTCCGCCCTGACTCTCGCCTTGTTCAGCGCCCTGCCGGCGATGGCCCAGGACGACACCCTTCCCGCCGACGAAGCGGCGGAAACCGCTGCCGAAGGCACTATCGTCGTTACCGGGTCGCGCATCCGCCGTCCGAACCTTGAATCAACCGTGCCGATCACGTCGATCACGGGTGAGAGCTTCTTCCAGCAGGGTCAGACCAACATCGGCGACACGCTGAACGACCTGCCCCAGCTGCGCAGCACCTTTGCCCAGCAGAACCCGGGCCTCGGCATCGGCATCGCCGGTCTGAACCTGCTCGATCTTCGCGGTCTCGGCACCCAGCGCACGCTGGTCCTGGTCAACGGCCGCCGTCACGTTCCGGCCGACATCCTCAACAACGCCGTGTCGCCCGACATCAACACCATCCCGAACGACCTGATCGAACGCGTCGACATCGTCACCGGCGGTAATTCGGCGATTTACGGTTCGGACGCCATCGCCGGCGTCGTCAACTTCGTGCTGCGCCGCGACTATGAAGGTATTCAGCTGCGCGCCCAGGCCGGCGTGGCCGATTCGGGCTTCGGCGGGAACCAGTATATCTCGGGCATGGTCGGCAAGAATTTTGCCGAAGATCGCGGCAACGTCACGCTGCACGCCGAATATGCACGCAATGACCGCGTTTTTGCGTCGGACATTCCGGAATACCGCTCGAACGACGGTTTCGGCGTCATCGACACGGATGGCGGCGCCGGCGTGGTCAACGGCGGTGACGGGTTCCCCGATCGCGCCTTTTTTCGTGGTTTCAGCAGCGCCAGCATTCACTTCAACGGCCTGATTCCGGTCAACCAACAGAACGTCCCGGGCGCGGCTTGCGGGCGCGGCACGGCGGCGACTGCCGGTGGCCCGAACAGCAACGGCACGCCTTACAACTGTACCTATATCTTCACCAACGACGGGCGCCTGACGCCGCAGACCGGCACGCGCTTCGGTTCGGGGATCATCGGCGGCATCGTCGGTGGCAACGGCCAGACCGGCCGCGAAGGCAAGACGCTGTCGGTTCTGCCGTTCACCGAACGCTACAACTTCAATCTGCTGTCGCGTTATGAGTTCAGCGAAGCGGCTGAAGTCTTCCTCGAAGCCAAATGGAACCGCGTCAACGCACTCGGCAACAACTCGGGTCCGTCGTTCATCCAGGGCGTCCAGTCGGCGTTCGATTTCCGCGAACGTCCGCGGATCGACAACCCGTTCCTGAACACCGCTGACCGCACGACGCTCGCCAACGCCATCCTAGCATCGGGCTGTCGCAGCGATCTTCAGGTCACCTGTCCCGCGGGCGGCAACCTGACCGCGACCGACATCGCGAACATTGCCAACGGCAGCTATCGCTTCGTCGTTGCGCGTAACCTGCTCGACGTCGGTCTGCGCGACGAAAGCTTCCAGCGCGACACATGGCGCGTTGTTGGCGGCCTTCGCGGCACGTTTAACGAAGACTGGAGCTACGAAGTTTCGGCCAACTACGGCAAGTTCAAGGAAGCCATCACCACCGACGGTTTCCTCGATCGCCAGCGCTTCTCGCTCGCAATGGACGCCGGTCGCAATCCGATCACCGGCGCAATCCAGTGTCGTTCGCAGTTCGACCCGGCTTCGGCGCTGCCGATCCAGCGCACCGACGCCGTTTCGACGGCGATCGCGGCGCGTAACGCGGCCCGTCTGGCTGCCGATATCGCGGCTTGCGTTCCATACAACCCCTTCGGTTCGGCGGACAACAGCGCGTCGGTTAACTACTTCGCACGCACCTTCACGGCGCGTTCGGGTCTCGATCAGCTCGTCCTGTCGGGTTTCGTTTCGGGTGACACGAGCGGCTTCTTCAATCTGCCCGGCGGTCCGGTTCGCTTCGCAATCGGTGCCGAGTATCGCGAAGAAAATGCCTTCTATCAGCAGGATCCGTTTGTAACCGACGGCTTCACCAACGGCGTTTCGATCCCCAGCTTCGAGCCCAACACCTTCAAGGTGAAAGAGCTCTACGGCGAGCTCCAGCTCCCGCTGCTCAAGGAAGTGCCGTTCGCGCACGAACTGACGATCAGCGGCGCAGGCCGTGTTGCCAAATATCAGGGCAATGTCGGCACGGTATATTCGTACAACGCCGGTCTCGACTGGGCGCCGGTTGAAGACATCCGCTTCCGCGGTAACTACAGCCGCGCGGTTCGCGCGCCGAACGTGTCGGAAACCGCATTCCCGCTGGTTCCGAACTTCGCGCCAAACTTCGTCGATCCTTGTAACCCCGCGCAGCGTGGTTCGGGCGTTCGCGCGGCAAACTGCGCCGCGGCGCTGGGTTCATTCCTCAACAACCTCACCGACATCAACCAGTCGCTCGCCATCGTCAGCGGTTCCAACCCGAATCTGACCGAAGAAACGTCGGACAGCTACACCTATGGTGTGGTGATCCAGCCGCGCTTCATCCCCGGTCTGAACCTGTCGGTCGACTATTATGATATCAAGGTGAAGGGTATCATCGTTGCGCTGACCGCACAGCAGATTGTGAACAGCTGTTACGACTTTGCGACGCTGGACAACCCGTTCTGCCCCCAGTTCTCGCGTAACCTGACGGGCGCTCCGAATGCTGCGGGCGATGCGTCGGGTCGGATTGTTTCCAACTCGCTGATCGTGGCGCCGGTGAACTTCGCAAGCCGCGAACGTAAAGGGATCGACGTCAACCTGTCGTACCGCACCGACCTGGGTTCGGTGAAGTTCAACACGAACCTCATCTACACCCACAATCTGAAGGTCAGCAACTTCCAGGACTCGGTCAACCCCGACTTCGAAAACCGGCTGCTGGGCGAATTGGGCGATCCGAAGGACGAGTTCCGCTGGGACTTCGATTTCGAAAAGGGTCCGTTCACCTTGGGCTACCGCCTGCGCTATATCGGCCCGATGCTGATATCGCCGACCTATGAAGCACTTAATTCGCTGAACGGTCTGCCGCCGACGGATATCGATTATGCCGACCGCGAAAGCTATCCGGCCGTTTTCTATCACGACCTGCGCCTCGAATGGGATGTGAACAAGGAAGCGGGCGGCTCGAACCTGAACTTCTACGTCGGCATGGACAACGTTTTCGACAAGATGCCGCCGCTGGGAAGCACGGCAACGGGTGCGGGTAGCGCGATCTACAGCTTCCGTGGTCGCACCGTGTACGCTGGCGCACGCGCCCGCTTCTAATCGCGACGCGATCGGAATAGATTGGGGGTCGGGACGTTGTTCCGGCCCCTTTTCTTTTGCCAAAAGGACAGGTTTTGCAGCTGAGCAATCACGACGCCGAACGTCTGGCGAAAGAAGGCGTCGATTCGCTGCAACGCGGGCAGTCGGCCATCGCCCGCGCGCGTTTTGAAACGATCACGCAAAGCGGCCGCGCCAATGCCCAGATCTGGCTGCTGCTCGCGGTCGCCTGTCGTGCCGACAAGGACAGCTTCGCTGAAGAAGCGGCGCTCGACCAATTGCTTGTCCTGGAACCCCAGGCAGTGCGCGGCCACATCATGAAGGGCGACTGCCGCGCGCAAGCGGGCGATGATCGCAACGCCCTGCAACGCTATGAAATCGCGCTTCTTATCGCCGGGAACCAAGAGATTCCTCCCGACCTGCGCGGTGAATTGCAACGCGCCGCAACCTGGGTCGCGCAGTTCAAGGCGCGCGTCGATGAACAACGCGAAAAAAAGCTGACCGCGCGCGGGTTGCCCCCTGAAAGGCGCAGCGCCCGGTTTCAGCACTCGCTCGATATCCTTGCCGGACGGCGGCGAATATTCGTGCAGGAACCGACCGGCTACTATGTTCCCGAATTGCCGCAGATCCAGTTTTTCGACCCTGCCGATTTCGACTGGGTACCAGCGATCGAAGCCGCGACCGCTGCGATAAAGCAAGAGATCGCCGCTCTGCTGACCGAGGGATCGAAGGACTTTCGTCCCTACATGCAGGCGCATACCGACCAGCCGCGCGCAGACGCCAACCATCTGCTCGACAATATCGACTGGAGTGCGCTGTTCCTGTGCGAAAACGGAGCCGTGTCGGACGACATCGTCGCACGGTGCCCACGGACATGGGAGGCCGTCCAGACGGTACCCCTGCCCCGCATCGTCAACTCCCCCACGGTAATGTTCTCGCTGCTGCGTGCCGGCGCACGGATCGCACCGCACACCGGGACCCACAACGCGCGGCTGATCTGCCACTTGCCGCTGATCGTCCCGCCGAATTGCGGCTTTCGCGTCGGCAACGAGGTGCGGGAGTGGGAAGAGGGCAAGCTGCTGATCTTTGACGACACGATCGAGCATGAGGCGTGGAACGATAGCGGCGAGGATCGCGTCGTGCTGATCTTCGACATCTGGCGCCCCGAACTCAGTGCGCGCGAGCGCGAAGAAATTGCTGCCTTTTTTGCCGATCCAGCGCTCGGGTGACGGCGATGGCCGCGTCAAATATCGTCGAACGCGCGAACGCGCTGCTCGACGTCGGCCAGGCTCAGGCCGCCGTCGATCTGCTCATCGATGCCGCCAAGTGCGGCGACTGCGGCGCGCTGCACGAACTCGCGCTGTGGCATGTCTATGGCCACCCGGTGCCGCGCAGCTTTGCCGCGGCGCGAGCGCTATTCGAAAAAGCAGGCATCGCGGGCCATCGCGGCGGGGCGCTGACCCATGCGGTGTTTGTCGCTCTCGGCGCTGGCGGCCCTGCGACGTGGCGAACCGCAACGGCGCTGCTCGACAAGGCGGCGGGGCAAGATCCGATCGCCGCGCGCCAGCGCGAGCTGCTCGCCGCGATGGCGCTGACGCCTGATGGCGCGCCAGCTTCGCTCTTCCCACTCGAATCCTTATCGGTCAGCCCAAAAGTCGCGGTCGCGCGCGCCCTCTTCACCCCCGCCGAGTGCGCGCATATCGCCGCGCTATCCGCACCGAAACTGGTCCCGTCGGTCGTCGTCGATCCCACAACACGCCGCGAAATTCCGCACCCCATCCGCACCTCCGAAGGCACGGTACTTGGCCCGATTCAGCAGGATCTGGTCATCCACGCCCTCGACCAGCGCCTCGCGGCGGTGACTGGCTCGCGCGTCGAGCAGGGCGAACCGCTCACCGTGCTGCGCTACGCGCCGGGCCAGCAATATCGGTTGCATCACGACTGCCTGCCCGGCGAGGCCAACCAGCGCGTGATGACCGCAATCGTTTATCTCAACGACGATTATGACGGCGGCGCGACGCAGTTTCCGGCGATCGACACCGAATTTCGGGGAAGAACCGGCGATGCGATCGTCTTCGCCAACACGCTCGTCGATGGCGGGGTTGACGAACGCAGCCGCCACGCGGGTCTGCCGGTGACGCGCGGCGAGAAATGGATCTGCACCCGCTGGATCCGGGCGCACGATTTCGACCCTTGGGGAATGCGTCTGGCCTGAACGGGGGCGGGTCAGCGCCAGACGCGCTCGAACCGGCTGCCCAGCCCTGTAAGCAGCTCATATTGCGACAGCCCGCTGCGCGCCGAAACGTCGGGCAGATCATAGTCGAGGTCGAGCCAGTTCCCCTCGCCGATCCCCGCCGCATCGCTGGCGTCGAATGCGATCAAGTCCATCGAAACCCGCCCGACAAGCGGCAGTGCCCGTCCCTGCCACGTGGCGCCGCCGTTGCCCGCATGGCAGCGCAGATAGCCGTCGGCATAGCCCATATTGACCACCGCAATCCGGCTGTCGCGCGGCGCGGTCCAGGTCGCGCCATAACCGACTGTTTCACCTGCCGGGACCGTCCGCACTTGCAGCACCCGCGCCGCGGGAAAGACGACCTGCCGGATATGGCCCGCCGCTTCGCTGCGCGGCGTACCGCCGTAAAGCGCGATGCCGGGACGGGTCAGGTCGAAACCATAATCGGCGCCAAGGCACACGCCCGCGCTGTTGGCGAGGCTGTAGCGCCGCGCCGGGACTTGGTCGCGCAGCGCGCGAAAGGCCGCCAACTGCCGCGCATTCTGGTCGCTGTCCTCATCCGCCGAAGCCAGATGGCTGAGCAGCGTTTCGACTGCCAACCCGTCGAGCGCGCCGCCCAGCACTTCGTCGACGCGCAGCCCGAGCCGGTTGATCCCGGTATCGACCATGACGTCACACGGCCGCCCCTCGCCCGCCTCGCGCCAGCGGCGGACCTGTTCGATGCTGTTGAGCACCGGACGCGCCGGGAGCAAGCGCGCGGCGATCATATCGCTGTCGCCAACGCCGTGCAGGACCGACAGCGACACCCCCGCGGGCAGCGGCGTCAATGCCGCGGCCTCCGCCCAGGTGGCGACGAAAAAGTCGCGGCACCCGGCGGCCGCCAGATGCCGCATCACCGCGCGCGCGCCAAGGCCGTAGCCATCGGCCTTGAGCGCCGCTCCGCACGCCGCGGCGCCGCCCTGCCCCGCCAGCCAGCGCCAGTTGGCGACGAGCGCGTCGCGGTCGAGAGACAGGCGGAGCGGTGACGGCACGGCAATCATGCTCGGCCCCTATACGGGTTCGCGGGCGCCGCCAATGGGTTGGTTCAGGCCGCGGGTGGTGTGCCGGGCGATGCCTTGTCCCACTGCCCCTCGACCGGATCCTTGAGCATGAAGGCGGTGACGAGGAAAGCGACCAGCACCACGCCCCAAGTGTACCACAGCCCGGCGTAGGCATTGCCCGTCTTGGCGATGATGAAGCTCGCGATCAGCGGCAGGAATCCGCCGAAATAGCCGGTACCCAGATGATAAGGGATCGACAGCGACGAATAGCGGACGTGCGGCGGGAACATCTCCGACAACAACGCCGCGACCGGGCCATAGGTGAAACCCGACAGCGCGCTGAGCCCGAGCAGCGCGAGGAAGATGATCGCGATACTGCCCCAGCCCGGGATTTGCTTGGCAAAGTCATAGCCGCTCGCTTCCAGCGCGGGCTGGAGCAGCGCGGGATCCTCGCTCGCCACCTCGCGGTCGCCGATACGGATTTTCACGCTGTCGAACCCGCTGTCGGTCGCTGTAACGGTATAAGGCACGCCCAGCTTGGTCAGTTCGCCCAGCGTCTTGCCGCACGCGGTTTCCTGCTTCTGGGCAAAGGGATCGAAACTGCACTGCGATCCGGTGACCGTCACCGGCGCGCGCGCGGCGGCAGCCTGCAGCGACGGGTTGGCGACGCTGCCCATCCACCAGAACAGCGGGAACAACAGCACGAGCGTCACGCCATAGCCCCACACAATCGGCTTTTTGCGCCCGACGCGGTCGGACCAATGCCCCGCCCAGATGAAAAAGCCCATGCCCACCGCGGCGGCAACCCCGACGATGATTTCAGCCGCGGTATCCTCGACCTTCATCGGTCCTTTCAGGAACGACAGGCCCGAGAACATCGCGGTGTACCAGATGACGGTCAGGCCGGCGGCGATCCCGAACAGAGCGATGAAGATGCGGCGCGGGTTGCCGGGATAGGTGAAGCTTTCCTTGAGCGGATTTTTCGCCAGCTCACCCTGTGCTTTCATCGCCTGAAACACCGGGCTTTCAGACAGTTTCAGTCGCATCCACAGCGAAATCGCCAGCAGGATCAGCGACAACAGGAACGGCACCCGCCACCCCCAGCTTTCCCACACCGCATCGGGCATCAGCGCCTTGCACGCCAGCACGACGATCAGGCTGAGCACAAAGCCGCCGACGACGCTCGCCTGAATGAAGCTGGTATAGAAACCGCGCTTTCCGGGCGGCGAATGTTCGGCGACATAGACTGCCGCGCCGCCATATTCGCCGCCGAGCGCCAGTCCCTGCAGGATGCGCAGCAGGATGATGATGATCGGCGCCGCGATACCGATCGTCGCCGCCGACGGGATCATGCCGACCCCGGCGGTCGCGATCCCCATCAAGGTGACGGTGACGAGAAAGGTGTATTTGCGCCCCAGCCGGTCGCCGAGGAAGCCGAACAACACCGCGCCCAGCGGACGAAAGCCAAAGCCGACCGCGAACCCCGCCCAGACGAGCAGGGTTTCGAGCGTCGCATTGTCGCTGGGGAAAAAGGCCTTGCCGATGATTGCGGCGAGGGTGCCGTAGATGAAGAAATCATACCATTCGAACACCGTTCCCGCCGACGAGGCGGCGATGACCATGCGGATTTCTTTCTGGGTCGGTTCGTAAACGGCGCCCGCGGCACTGGCACTGGCTTCGGTCATGCTATTCTGGCTCCCCCACCCGTTCGGGCTTCTTTCTTTTCCGTTCGCATAAAGCGAAGTCGAGATGCCTCGCGCGCATGGACGACGCAGGGGTGTCTCGACTTCGCTCGACACGAACGGTTACGCTACGTCTAGTTGCACCGCGGCGTGGCGCAAGCCTTCTTGGCGCGAGCCGCAGTTCGTGTCAGACTACCATCATGCAGTTCATCGACCTCTCGATCCCGATCACCAACGACGTCATCTCTGACCCGCCGGTGATGCGACCGAATATCACCTATATGACCCACGAAAATACGTGGGAGCAGATCGCGATGTTTTTCCCCGGTCTGACCAAGGATGACTTGCCCGATGGCGAAGGCTGGGCGGTCGAAAGCCTGACGCTCAGCACCCACAATGGCACGCATATGGACGCGCCGTGGCATTATCATTCGACCACCGACAGCGGCGCAACCCCTGCCCCGTCGATCGACGAAGCCCCGCTCGACCTGTTCTTTCGTCCCGGGGTAAAACTCGACTTCTCGGACCGCCCGCACGGCCACGTCGTCAGCGGCGCCGAGGTCACGGCCGAGCTCGCGCGCATCGGCCACGACCTGCAGCCGCTCGACATCGTCCTTGTCCAGTCTGGCGCTGTGTACGGCACCGACAATTTCACCGATCAGGGCTGCGGCATGGGCGCCGAGGCGACGCTGTATCTGACTGAGCGCGGCGTACAGGTCGTCGGCACCGATGCGTGGAGCTGGGACGCGCCGTTCAGCCACACCGCAAAGCGCTGGGCCGAAACGCGCGACCCGTCGATCATCTGGGAGGGGCATAAGGCGGGACGGATCCGGCCCTATTATCAGATCGAAAAGCTGACCAACCTTGCGGCGATCCCCGCGACGGGTTTCACCTTCAGCTGCTTTCCGGTGAAGATCGAGCGCGCCAGCGCGGGGTGGATCAGAGCGGTGGCGTTGGTCAAGGATTGAGGCTCGGGTGCCTTTCTCACCAAATTGAATGACCGAAATCGACCAATTGCGGACCTTTCTTCTCCCCTCCCTCTGAGGGAGGGGTTGGGGG